>JAYPXQ010000116.1:0-5794 GCA_038135595.1 Halieaceae bacterium | reverse complement strand
CGCCAAAGGAATAGTGATCTCACCCATCCAGAAAGTCGAAACCAGTACCGTCCCCCCAGCGATATCGACAACATCGCCGAAAATAACGGAATCATCACGTAAGACGATTCGGGCCGAGGGGGCTGCGGTTTCTTCTGCGAACGGATCGGACATCGCATAACTGAAACCGCTCAAAAGGCAACTGCACAGCCCGGCAAGCAATAATCCGTGTATCCTTACACTCGATCTGCATCGCATAGCTACTTCCTAATTCGGTTCATCGTAAGGGGCGGCACTTTAAGCCAACTCTCCGCGAATAGAAATGCAGGTAAGTGATGATGCCGCCAAATGATTCACAGTTGAGCTCACTATGGCTTTTGACTACGACCTGTTGGTAATCGGCGCGGGCTCTGGCGGCGTCCGGGCAGCCCGCAAAAGCGCTGAATTTGGTGCCCGGGTGGCGGTGATTGAGGAACGCGCCCTCGGCGGTACCTGCGTCAACGTGGGCTGTATCCCCAAAAAACTGTTCGTTTATGCCAGTGAATTCAGTGAGGCACTGAAAGCATCGCAGGGTTTTGGCTGGCAAACGGAAGCCGCCTCCTTCGATTGGCCAACGCTACGTGACAACGCGGCACAGGAAGTTGCGCGGCTCAATGCGATCTATGAGCGCTTACTGGAAACGCCCGGCGTCGAAATTATCCGCGGTCACGGTACGCTCGCAGGACCTCAAACGGTGAATGTGGACGAGCGCATCATCAGCGCTGAGAAGATTCTGTTGGCGACCGGTACCTGGCCCGTGCTCCCTGACATCCCCGGTAAAGAGCTCGCGATCACCTCAAATGAGGTGTTCGCGCTGGATCAATTTCCGGAGCGCATTCTGATCGTTGGCGGCGGCTACATTGCCACCGAATTTGCCGGTATTTTCGAGGGTCTTGGGGCATCGGTACTGCAAAGCTATCGCAGCGAGCTCTTTCTCAAGGGGTTCGACGGGGATGTTCGTCGTTTCCTCGCAGAGGAAATGCGTAAGAAAGGGATCGATCTCCGCTTCAATCATCATGTCACGGCGTTGGAGCGTTCTCCTGCCGGCGGCATTACGGCTCACCTCAGCGACGGCGTGGAGGCGTTCGATGCCGTGCTTTGCGCGACAGGACGAAAACCCCTGATAGATCGGCTTGGTCTGGAACACTCGGCGGTGCAATTAACCTCTGAGGGTTACGTTGCCGTGAACCCCCAATTTCAAACCCATGAGCCGTCCATCTATGCGCTGGGTGACATGACGGGTGGCCCCGAACTGACACCGGTCGCCATTGCCGAAGCGATGGCGTTTGCGCAAACCCAATTCGGTCAGGGGCAAAAGACCATGGACTATGGCCATATCGCCACTGCGGTATTTAGCCAGCCACCGATTGGCACCGTAGGCCTCACTGAGGAGGCCGCGCTGGCCGAAGGCCATGCTGTCACGGTTTACGAATCCAACTTTCGCCCGCTCAAACACACTGTCAGTGGTTGCGAAGACCGCACCTTGATGAAGCTGGTGGTGGACGCTCAATCAGACCGCGTATTGGGGGCCCACATGGTAGGGGCCGACGCCGGCGAAATCTGCCAGGGGCTTGCTATTGCTCTGAAGATGGGCGCGACCAAAGCTGATTTTGATCGCACCGTCGGCATTCACCCCACCGCTGCCGAGGAATTTGTGACCATGGGAACGCCCCGGACCTGACGCATGGACCTGGAGGTTTGGAAAGTCATTGCGCTGATTCTGGCGGGTCTCGCGGGGGGTACTATTAATGTGCTGGCGGGCGGTGGTTCGGTAATTACCGTACCGGTGATGATATTTTTAGGGGTGCCCGGACCGATCGCCAACGGCACCAATCGGCTGCCGATTCTGGCGCATAACATCAGCGCTTGCGCGACCTACCTGCGACACGGGGTGCCCCGCATCGGGATGATTTTTTCCCTCTCACTATGCGCGATACCCGGCGCTGTGGTCGGCGCAACCGTTGGGGTAAAAATACCTGCCGAGACCTTCAATCTTCTCCTCGCCGGCATCATGGGCCTGGTGCTGCTCATGATGTTGCGCAGTGGCGGCACTGACACCGACAGTAATGCATCTGACATCTCTCGAAGACGCCTGATTTGGGGGCACGTGCTCATGGTGCTCGCCGGCTTTTGGGGCGGCTTTATCCAAATCGGAATGGGCTTTGTGCTACTGCCGATTCTCAACAGGGTGCTGGGTCTGGATCTTGTCACCGCCAACATCCACAAGGTCTTCATTATTTTGACGTATACCCTGGCGGCTCTGGTGGTCTTCGGCAGTCAGCTGGAACTCCTCTGGTGGGTTGGCGCGATTATGGCGATTGGTAATGCACTGGGTGGGTGGCTCGGCGCGCGGCTCACCCTGGCAGGGGGTCAGGGATTGATCCGTAAAGTTGTCGTCTTTGCCATCGCGGTAATGATCGTGAAGCTGGTATGGTTCCCATGAGGGGCAATCGAGGAGAAAAGCGACGATGAAAATCTGGGCCAGATATGCGTTGGGTAGCCTGTTTTCGACGATCTTGATCCTGTCAGGCTGTAGCTCGGTTCAGGTTGATTCCACACCGCCCGATCGATTCGCCGCAAAGCAGTATCAGTCATTCAGTTGGCGTGCGGCGCTACCTACCGGCATATCGGGACCCATGGATGAGCTCTATCGTCTGTCGACCACCGTCCGGGAAGTGGTTGCACAAGAACTCGAGAAGAAGGGTTATCGCAATGTGGCTTCTGACGGAGACTTTGTTATCAGCTATGCATTCAAAGCCACCCTGGAGACGGGCGTGGACCCCTCCGCCACAAAATTCAACACAACCAGTGCGGTAATTAACCGCGGCGTTGATCCTGCCGAAGCCGCCAACGCACAGGCGCTGGCGGGCCCGCGCGAGGTGGCCAGTCTGTTATTGATGTTTGAAGACGGCGGAAATCTCGCGCCCGTGTGGTCAGCAACGATCAGCCAGGTCGTCGAGAATCGTAATCAGCCCGATCTAGAGAAAGTGCGGCGCAAACTGGAACCCGGCGTCGCCAAAGCACTCCGCCCACTACCCAACGCACGTTAAGCCCCGGGGGCTAGCCGCTGTATACGGCCGGGTTGGCACACCAAGCCAGCCGCTCATTTCGCATCCCGACATGAAGATTTTCGAGGGCCCGACGCACCATGGCGTTACGGGTCGATAAGGTGGCACTGCCCACGTGGGGCAACAGCACCACATTACGCAGACTCAATAAAAGATGATCGGTCGGTAACGGCTCCTCGCAAAACACGTCGAGCCCCGCCCGCAGGCGCCCCAAAGCCAGCGCCTCAATCAAGGCAGCCTCGTCAACCAGAGGCCCGCGCCCAGTGTTGATCAGCGTCGCACCAGGACGCATTAAAGCCAACCTCTTACGGCTGGCGATATGCCGCGTCTCGTCGGTAAGCGCCGTATGCAATGAAACAATATCGGCAGTCTCAAATACCTGATCCAGCGCCATCGGCTCAACGCCTTCGACCTCCTTGGGAGTCCGATTCCAGCCCACTAGTTTGCAGCCAAACCCACGTAGTCGCCGGGCAACCGCCTCACCGATCGGCCCCAATCCCACTAGGCCGACGGTCGCTTGGCTGATATCCGTCCCGAGTAGCAGGTCCGACTGCCATCCCCGGGTCCACTGCCCCTCTCGAACCCACTGATCTGCCTCGGCGACCCGTCGGGTCGCAGCCAGCATCAGCGCCACCGCCAGATCAGCGGTGCTATCTACCAGTACGCCGGGGGTGTGGCCCACGGGAATGCCGCGCAGGGTAGCGGCGGCGATATCGATGTGATCGACACCCACCGATATCGTCGAGATGACCTTGAGCTCGGGCGCATGATCCATAATCTCCGCGGTCACTGGCGTAGACAGCGCGCACAGCAAACCCTGAGCGCCTTCGAGTGCGACCGCTAACTGCTCGTGACCCATTGCCTCTGGCCCCGACCAAGCGGCGACGTCATAGCGCACCTTGAGGTGCTCAATAATGTCGCCAGGCAATGCCAGGGCCACCACGCATTTTGGCTTCATGAATTCCCTCGAATCGGCGCAACATCAGTCTGCTCATCGATTTTGATACCCGCCAAGGGATCTGCGCCCTGCAGGATCGACCAACCAACGACCAGCATCACGACGGCGCTGGTGCCGAGCCATGCCAGCGCAAAGTCACCGCGCGCGAGCAATGTTGCCGCAATCAAAGGCCCCCCCACGCGACCCATAGAGGCGGAGGAGGCCGTGACGCCAAAAAACTGTCCGCGCCATGAGGCGGGCACCGCATGGCTGGCGATGGTGTTGAGCACCGGCAGGCATAGCGTCGCTGACGAAAAAGCCAGCAGCCCCAAAGCGCCCATAGCGAGTGCACCGTTGGCAACCGTTGATACCAGTAAGGAGGCGCTGAAAGTGAGCGTCGCCGCCCGCAGTACCCAGATGGTGCCAAAGCGGTCTGTCATGCGACCCAGAAAGTTGCCCTGAGTCATAATCATGACCACTCCCACCAGACCAAAAAATAAACCCACTTCGTGTGCTGTCCACCCTAAACCTTGCGACATCCACAGGGGGAACAAATAAATAGAAGCGCTCACGGCACAGGTGTGTAAGGCGAATTGGCTGACAAAAACCAGCACCCCACCCTGACCCATCATCATTCGAATAGGCGGGACCGATGTGTTAGCGCCATCGGCATCCGCAGTCGCCCGATCTGCGGCTTTGGGGGTGGGCTTGGGGAGCAGTAACAGCGCCAGCAACGCGGCACTCGCCGACAACACCCCCGCAACCACACAAGGCAGGGTGAAATCCGTTTCGCTTCTTGCCAACACACCTCCGATCACGGGCCCCAACACCAGACCAATACCGAAAGCACGACCGATCAAACCCATAGCGCGGGAGCGTTGGTCGGGGGTGCTCGCATCGGCGATCAACGCGGTGGCCACCGGCAAACTGCCCGCCATCGCACCGGCCACCGCGCGCGACAGATACACCATCCACAGTTCATTGGAGGCCGCGAGCAAAAAATGAGATGCCGCCCCGCCCAACAAGCAGACAAAAAGAATGAGGCGCCGGCCCAAACGGTCAGATAACCGACCCCATAGCGGCGCCACAAGTGCGGCCATCACACTGTAACTGACCAGAATAAAAGCGACGTCATCGGTGCCGCCGCCCAAATGAGGCGACAAAAAAGGAAGGATGGGAATGACGATGCCAAAGCCGATCAGGTCGACAACAATGACAAAAAACACCAACCACGCCAGCGACTGCTGACGCCATCGCGACAAGAAACGCGTCACGACTCCGTCCAGCGATGGGTCTCCGGCAAGGCCAGATCAAACAGATCGAGTACCCGAGCGACGCTCTGCGTTACTGCGGCCTCGAGCGATTCCGGTTTGGCATAAAAGGCAGGCACCGGCGGGGCAACAATGGCACCCATTTCGGTCACCGCCACCATATTTCTCAAGTGGCCCAGATGTAGCGGTGTCTCTCTGACCATCAGGACCAAACGGCGGCGCTCTTTGAGCACCACATCGGCAGCGCGTGTTAACAGAGAGGATGTCACGCCGGAGGTAATCTCCCCGAGCGTTCTAATGGAACAGGGTGCCACCAGCATGCCCAGTGTTTTAAAGGAACCGCTGGCAATCGAGGCGCCTACATTGCGCACCGGGTGCCATTCGTTGGCAAGTGCACGAATATCGTCCACTGTGCGATCCAGCTCGTGGTGCACGGTCAGTTCGGCGGATTTACTCATCACCAGGTGCGTCTCGATGGGAAGCGACTGAAGGAGCTCCAG
>JAYPXQ010000115.1:0-5911 GCA_038135595.1 Halieaceae bacterium | reverse complement strand
GCCGATGGCAGCGACCCGCTGTTCTCGGCCATCACCTTCATAGTGGTCGTAATGGTGTTGGTTATCGGCGTCTTCTATCTCAAGCTGCACGCCATACCAGAACAGCTAGCGCACAAGCACAGCAATACGCAATCGCAGCTTATTATGGTGCTCGCGTTACTGGCACTATTTACTCACAACAACGTGTTCTGGGTCGCCGCTCTGATTCTCGCGTTACTGAAATTTCCGGACTTTCTCACGCCGATCAACAGTATTTCGGACTCCTTGAAGAAGCTGACCGCGCAGGAAGGGGGCTCATCCCCGAATGATGCAGGTCGCAGCGGTGAGGGCCAATAGTCATGCTGGAACTGATTCTTTGCTCTCTGATCACTGTCCTCCCCGATTATCTCTATCGCCGTCATCGCGAAGGCAAGCGGTGGGGAGACCAAATTACATTTTTTACGATGTGGTACGAACTGCGCTGGGGTATTACGGCGTGCCTTGTCCTCACCGTGGTTTTGATCACTATCGTATTTTACTACCACCCGTCGACCACTAACGCCGGCCCATACTTCCGCACTATTCCCTTACTTCCTGAGGGGGGCGGTCGCGTCGAAGAGGTATTTGTAAAGAATGGCGACGCGGTAAAGGCAGGGGACCCTCTATTTAGCCTGCTGGACAGCGCGCAAGTTGCCAACGTCAACCTTGCCGAAAGTCAGCTTGATCAAATCGCCTCAGCATTTGCGCAGGCAGAGGTTCAATTAGAGGCGGCCAAGGCTACGCTAGTGCAGGCCGAGAGCGCGTTGGCACAAGCAGAAAACGAGCTCGCTAAAAAATCAGAGTTGGCTTCACGCGGCCAGCAGCTCATCAGCAAGATAGAGCTCGAGCGTCTCGAGAATAACGTCGCCCAACGCCGCGGGGGCGTGCAAGCAGCCCAAGCCAACATTACCGCAGCACAAACTCAGATATCCGACGTGCTACCGGCGCAACGGCAAAGTGCCCAGCGCCAGCTTGAGCAAGCGCAAGTGGCATTAGATAAGACAGTGATCTACGCCGGTGTCGACGGACAAGTTGCGCAATTCTTCTTGCAGCGCGGCGACTACGTGAATCCTATCCTCCGACCGGCGGGCGTTTTGATCCCGTCCAGCGGCCCAGAGTCTGGTCGGGTTCAGATTGCAGCAGGATTCAACCAGCTGTCGGCTCAGGTGATCAAACCGGGGACCATTACCGAAGTGGTCTGTATGTCGAAACCCTTCTCGGTAATCCCGATGGTTGTCACCCGCGTGCAGCCTGTTGTGGCGGCTGGGCAACTGAAACCCTCGGATGTATTACTTGATGCGCAACAGCGCGCCCGACCAGGGACACTGACAGTGGTAATGGAGCCGCTTTATGAGGGCGGTCTCATGGAGGTCATGCCCGGGAGTAAATGTATCGCGAATGCGTATACCAACAACCACGATTTACTGGAGCAAGGTGAACTGGGATTAGGCCAGACGCTGTTCCTGCATATGGTCGATACCGTAGGCGTCATTCACGCCATCATCTTGAGAATGCAGGCGTTACTGATGCCAGTACAGATGTTGGTATTTGCCGGGCATTGAGCACCTTGATCCGGCGCTGTTGAGTAGGGCAGCGCCGGTAAACGCTCAATCATGATCGCTTGATAACGGGTCATTATCAGCGGCTTCATCTGCGAGATCGCTTTTTCCGCGCCAGACGTTGCGGCCGCACGATAGGGTCCAGATCAGCACCACTGCCCACCACAGCATAAAGAACCAGTCATTCTTGTCGGTGCCGTTCCACTGGAGCCACTCAAAGACATAGAGTTCCGCGAACAGATCCACTGCCAGCAGCACCAGAAGGCCGCAGATCCATCGAACTCCTTCTGACACAATGCGCCTTGCCATACCTGCGCTCACTCTGACCATTGATGCTCGATATCTACTGAGGGCGGAAACATAACGAACACAATCGAGAACTGTAAAGCGAAGTTTTAAAATCCACCGCTCTCCCCTGCCCGTATCGCTAAGTATCAAAATATGAGACTGCTATCATGTTCCACGGAACTTCACTTCAGCATTTTGTATCCCGAACCTCTCACTCGGGGCGGTGGATCAAGTTAGTTCACCCGCTGTACCTCATGCTCTTCATTGGGGCTTGCGGTTCCACCTCTGTCACCGATTATCAGGATCGCGAGCCCCGCTTCGAACCTGAATCTTTTTTTGATGGCGCGCTCACGGCCCATGGTGTTGTTAAAGACTTTTCAGGCACGGCAATTCGCCACTTCAACGCTGACATTGTTGGCTGCTGGTCGGATGGCGTCGGCACTTTGGATGAATCATTTGTGTTCGACGATGGAGAACAACAAACGCGGGTCTGGACGCTGACCCCCTCTGGCAACCAAACCTATATCGGCACCGCGGGTGACGTTATTGGCGACGGCACGGCGCGCTGGGAAGGTAATGCAATGTTCCTCGACTACACGCTGCGTATTGCACTGGAAGACAGCAGCATTGACGTACACATTGACGATCGCATGTATCGAATCAGCGACAATGTGGTCGTTAACGAATCCAAAATGCGCAAGTGGGGCTTCGGCGTCGGTGAAATCGTTCTCACCCTCATTCGCCACCCCGATCAGCCTGTGGACTGCCCCACGTAGCGCCCGGGCTCCCGCGGGAAGCCCCCACATTTTTTTGGCCTATCCCCGCCTCTCGTTATCGAGTGCTTGGTCGATAGTCATCACCAGCAATTTTCGGTGCGCGCCGGTCATCGCATCATCGGCACCACTCGTTGCCAGCGTCTCTTTTAACTTGAGCAGTTCAAGCAATGCGATCGCTCGGGCCGACGTATTGTAATTTGGCTTTCCGGATATACCCGCAACGTCAATGAGCCTATGCACATACTCCATCTGCAAATTACGCCGAAAACCATTCACTGCGCTCTCCATATCAGCGCTGAAAATAGCATTGGTCAGATCACTCATCATTTCTTCTAGTGGGTAGCCATTACCGTACAGAGTGGTATCGACAATACGCGTCAGCACGGTGGGATGAAGCAGATGATCGAGCACCCGCTGCTGGCTAGCGAGCACCGCCTCGTGAATTTTGGGATCCTCGGTGCCGCCGCCGTGCTGAAAGCCTCGACGCTCGGGCGCTGTTGTGCGCCACAGCGCGCCATCCACGTCAAAAGCATCGGGTGAGAAAAGATGTTGCGCGAGCGCATCCATGGCTCGTTTTTGTTCACTTCGCTCTACCGGTCGCAGTGGCTCACTCTCCTGAGTCTGGCCCACGACAGCGCGATCAACATAGACGCCACCCACCCAGCGTGAAATTACACCGGCGCTAATACCCCACAGGCGAACAATCAGAGCGGCGCCGTCGACGGTCTGTTGATAAGACTTGCCCACCTCAGGCGTCCAGTCCGCCATTTTATTCAGCGTGGTCTGCATCAACGTCATTTGTGACGCCGCATGACCGATCGAATCTGAACTCAGGTCATAAATATTGACCCGCGGATCCATGCCTGTACCAGGGCTACGCATGTCGTCGGCGTCATTTCCAAAAGCCAGAGCCGGCTCCGAGGATCGCGCGGCGATAGCGAGCAATCTGTCGCGCTCAGCATCAGGGTCCTCCAATGCTGGCGAGTACGCATACTCGATATACCAGTCGTCGTAGGGGCCCGGTGCGATGGTATAAAACAGGGTTTGTGCGTCTGCGCTGGGCGCATAGTTCACCGCCGGATAATCCATTACCGATCCCGCCAGAATGCCGCTCTCCATTACCTGCGGATTCTGAATCTGCTCGAGATCCAATATTTGCGTCGCCTTCATATTATGGTTCATGCCAAGGGTGTGGCCGATTTCATGCAGAATCAGGTAATACATGCGGTCCCTGACCAGCTGCTCCTCAATGGCGCTGTTGCCCCCCATCACGTCGGCGGACAAATTGGCGAACACGCTACCCATCCCCAATACATTCTCGACCGAACACAGGTGCTCTGATGGCCACAGTACGGGAGCAGTAGCGGGGGCTTTACCCTGAATCAGTTCGCGAGCCAATGACGAGCGATTCAAAAATGAGAATTCGAGCATCACGTCAGCACCCAGCAACTGCCCCGTGCGCGGGTTGGCGAAACTGGGCCCGTACCCACCAAAAGGGGGATTGGGAGACGAGGTCCAGCGCAACACGTTATACCGCAGGTCGCCGGCATCCCAGTCGGCATCATCGGGCTGGATTTTTACCGCCACAGCATTGCTAAAACCAGCCTTCTCAAAAGCCTTATTCCACTCCAGTGCGGCCGCCTCAATCATCGGGCGCCACTCGACAGGCGTCGTATTTTCAATCCACCAGGTAATGGGTTCCACCGGGTCGGATACCGCCGCATCCGGGTTCTGCTTGACCAAATGCCATCGATTAATGACATCGCGATACGGAGCCGCCTCATTCGACGTCAAATCAGTAATTTGTTGATTGAATGAACCCAATCTCGGGTCGGCACGGCGCGGCTGGTAATCGTTATCGGGCATCTCGATGAGACTATGCAGCGCCCTGATCGAGATATTGCGCGGGTCCGTGACGGCGTCTGATCCACCCACCAGCGGCTTGGGGTTATAAAAAACGTACTCTACTTCGATATCCGTATTGAGCGGGTAACTCCGTAGCGCCAAGATCTGACTTTTCTCGGCATTGAACTCCCCCACTTTGAACTGTGCCCTCGAATCTGCGTCAGGATCTGACGTTGGCGTCAGGCGGGTGAATGCCTCCGACAGGAAAAGGCTGTCTGAATCGACCAGCAGCTCGCCCGTTTCCTCATCTTCCGCAAGAATGGGCTGCACGGCGAGAACCGCCCTGGTGATGTTCGCCTCTGACGCTCTGGAGATGGCATTGTCGGGGTCAAAGTAAAAGGCCGTGTTTTCCCGGACGATCGCGACCTTATCGAATCGACGTTCAATGGTGAAAACGAAACGGGGCCCATAAGCACCTCGGAAACTGCCCGCATCTACGACACCGTCAGCTACATGAACGAAGTAAATGTACTCCTTTTGTAGCTGTGCCGGCTTAAGTAATAAGGAGGTTTTGCCAGTGTCGGTGTCGCGATAGAAGGTAAATAAACCCGCAAACTCGGTGTCACCTTCGATCAACTCGGCGATGGTTTTTTCTTCTTTAGCATCCTCAGACGCCTCAGTGCCATCGGCATCTTCCTCTGACCCCAGCGCTACCGAAGCCCACAATATCGATGCGAACAGGGTGATCAACCATCTGAATTGATAAGTCATTAAAAGATCCTCTTAGGTGGAGTCGTCTCCCGGCGCTTGGAGATCGCGGCTACCGGCAGAAAAAAGGCGACGTTGGATAAGGCTCAAAGTCGTAATTTAGCGCCACAGATTTTGTTAGATGGATTGCAGCCGCGAGGGAAATAGCCCCCGCAGGGTTTCTCTCGCCTTTGCGCACCATGTTGGTGCGGCAGTATAGCGGCAGATACTGCGCGAGCAATCCTTAGACGCTCAGAAAGGCGTCTATGACTCGCGGCAAGCGATTAAAACCGGTAGGTTACGCCCGCAATAACGTCTTTACGTGTGCCGCCAGCACCGATTTCCAACATGACGCCCCAGACCGGCGTCATCTGCCAATTGGCCCCGAGCGCCATATTCCATGCATCGCTGTTTTCCTCAATTAGACGGTAGCTTAGCGTCGTGTTTTGCCCCGAACCCAATCCAGTATCAAAGACTATATCGCCCGCCACCTCGACCTCAGCCTTGAGGTAGGTCGCACCCAAAAATAAAGAAAGATCCCCGTAGGACTCGAGCTCTACGTTGAGACCCAGTCGGGGACTGACATTCAGCGCGTCGACATCCGTATCCAGAATATCGATATCGCTCACGGCATAAACAATTGGCAGCACAACAAAGAATTGCTGCCATCCCATAGCC
>JAYPXQ010000114.1:0-5951 GCA_038135595.1 Halieaceae bacterium | reverse complement strand
ACTGCCACACCCTCCGCGTACCGGGCTTGGGGCATCTGGGTCACGAAGAGCACCCGGAGACCTTTGTCGATATCTTTCACAATATGGTCTCCACACACGCCATCGCGGGCTAAAAAGAAAGCTGTGCAGGGGTGACGGCGCACTGATACACTGTCAAATATAAATGACAGTTTAAGTGTCTTTATTTTATGAATATTGCGCAGTCTGCCTTCGATACTTTGGGCACCGCGGACTCTCGCCCCACCGCATTGGTGATTGGCACGGGTTTTGGCGGTCTCGCTGCTGCAATCCGCCTGGGTGCCAAGGGTTATCGCGTTCACATGCTGGAAAAGCTGGATGCTCCCGGGGGCCGCGCCTACGTCTACCATCAGGATGGCTTCACTTTTGATGCCGGCCCCACCATCGTCACCGCGCCCTTCCTGTTGGAGGAACTGTGGGCACTGTGCGGCAAAACCTTTGCAGACGACGTTGACCTTCGACCCATGGATCCTTTCTTTCGTCTGCGCTTTGACGATGGCCGGATCTTCGACTATTGCGGCGACAAGGCCCGCAACATCGAACAAATTAAGACGTTCAACGCAGATGACGCCGCAGGTTACGAGCGCTACCTCAAGGCCAGTGAGGAGCGCTACAAGGTGGGCTTTGAAGGCTTGGTCGACAAACCTTTTGACTCGCTGACCGCACTGTTCCAGTTCCTGCCTCAACTCATTAAGTTGCGCAGTGATCGCAGCGTCTACCGTTTAGTGTCGCGCTACATTCGCGACCCGCAGCTGCGCATGACCATGAGCTTTCACCCATTGCTCATTGGTGGCAACCCGTTCTCGGTCACCAGCGTCTACACACTGATTTCATTTCTCGAGCAGCGCTTCGGCGTCTGGTCTGCCATGGGCGGTACAGGCAGCATCGTTAAAGGGATGGCGTCATTGATCGAAGGACAGGGTGGAAAGATCGAGTGCAATGCGGAAGTTGAGGAAATTTTGGTCGAGCAAGGCGCGGTGCGCGGCGTCCGGATGAAGGACGGGCGTGAACTTTGCAGCGACCTCGTCGTCTCCAATGCCGATGCCGCCTGGACCTACCGCCACCTGATTCCCGCGAAACACCGCAAACGCTGGAGCGACGCGAAGATCGAACGCTCCCATTACTCAAACGGGCTCTTTGTCTGGTACTTCGGTACCCGCGGACAATATCCCGACGTGCCACATCACTCAGTGATTTTAGGTCCCCGTTATCAAGGCCTTCTCGACGACATCTTTAAACGCAAAGTTCTCGCCGAAGATTTCAGTCTTTACCTGCACCGACCTACAGAAACCGATCCGTCCATGGCGCCTGAAGGTTGCGATACGTTTTATGCTCTGGTGCCGGTGCCCCACCTTGATGCCGATGTCGACTGGGCAACTTACGGAGAAACATTCCGCCAACGTATCTGTGCACGGCTGGAGGAAACCATGCTCCCCGGCCTGAGCGAACGAATCGTCACGTCACGATTACTGACGCCACAAGATTTTCAGGACAGGCTGTGCTCCTTTAAAGGTGCCGGCTTCAGCTTTGAACCCCGCATCACCCAGAGCGCCTGGTTCAGGCCCCACAATCGCAGCGAGGACATCTCCGGACTTTATCTGGTTGGCGCAGGGACCCACCCGGGAGCCGGCATGCCAGCAGTCATCTCCTCAGCCAAGGTGATCGACCAGTTGGCCCCGACACCGGTTGCAGCGCGTGCGTAACGATCTGCAAATTACCACGCCGCACACCGACATGAGCGCGTGTCGTAAACTGCTGTGTCACGGCTCACGTTCGTTTCACATTGCATCCCAGTTTTTGCCGCTGACGCTGAGAGAATCCGCGTGCGGTCTTTACGCTTTTTGCCGGATCGCCGACGATCTGGTTGATCTGGGGGATGACCCCCATCAGGCGCTACAAATCCTGCACCGCCGGCTCGACCTAATTTATGCCGCGACGCCGGAAAACCATCCTGTCGACCGAGTACTCAGCCAGATCGTTACCGACCATGGATTACCGAGAGCACTGCTGGACGCGCTACTTGAGGGATTCGAGTGGGACGCAACCGGTCGCCGTTACGAAACACTGGATGACGTATTGGACTATGGTGCGCGGGTTGCCGGGACCGTCGGGGTGATGATGGCGGTTCTGATGGGCGTCAGAGACGCTCACACGCTGGCGAGAGCCGCGGATTTGGGCGTGGCGATGCAACTCACCAATATCTGCCGCGATGTGGGGGAAGATGCCCGCGCCGGCCGCCTTTACCTGCCACGCTCACTGCTCCGTGAACAGGGCATCGACTGTGATGACTTCATTCGAAATCCTCAACCGAGCAGAGCATTGACGGCGGTGCTGACCCACCTCCTCAGAGAGGCCGATCTGCGCTATCAACGCGCAGATGAAGGTATTCGGCAACTGCCGCGACGCTGTCGTCCGGGCATACGGGCCGCACGGCGACTGTACGCTGAGATTGGTCGGAGGGTCGCACAAACAGGCTATGACCCCATTAGCCAGCGCGCCGTGGTATCAGGAGGGCGCAAGTGCCAAATTCTGACGGGCTTGATCCGCGGCGCACCCGCCAACCCAGCGCTGCTATCAGCACCCTGCGCCCACGAGAATCAATTCCTGATTGATGCCGTCCCGCGGGGCAATGAATGGCAGAATCCAGCCGCGCCGCGACGATTTTCGCCCAGCGCCTCTTGGATGCTGGAACTGTTCATTGTGATGGAGCAGCGCGACGAGATGGCCATTCACGGCCGTACCTCCAAGCAGGACTAGTCCGCGACGCGCGCGCCCGCCACTCTCGGCATTCTGAAAGGCAACAGCCACTGCACCCAAGATTTGCTGAATCGCCGGAGATCCAGACTCTCGTGCATGAACTGACGGGTCTCGGTCTCGATGCGCGATCGTGTGTAATAAGGCGTGTCTTCCAGCGTTTGAATACGGTAAGGACCCGCGGTATCAAGCCGCGCGGGTCGCGCCACTCGCCACACGGGACCTTTGGGCAACTGACGCAATCCGGGCGTCTGTGTTCTGATCAGTTGGCCCCGATCATCGGTGCGGAGCGACAAACGTCTTTCGCTACCGTCGCGCAATTGCGCGTCGTAGTGAATCTCACACCCGCTGTTGGTGGCGTGACCGCGGCACCAGTTCCAGGAGGTAAATGCGCTCTCTATCGGCGTCCCGCCCGCGTTGGAGTCGAGATAGGCGCCTCCCGACCAACGCAGATCGGGCTGGGCCATGTCGACCTCGATCCTGGCCTGAGGCGCAATGGGCCACCACCAGTGCCCGCCTTGCCCGTCCAGGTCAAAGCATTCATCTGATATCCCCTCGTGGGACAAGCTGATGCGTCCCGCCACGGACTGCCCGAGCGGCGTTGCGCGCTCTCGTACTTCAATCACCAGCCCCGAATCTGACAAGCACACCTGGCTGGGGCCAATCTCCAACCTGTTTGCCTCCTGCAAGAGCGAAGCCGCACCACGCTCTGTCATGCACCAGCGGTTACTCCCCCGACCGTACAGAATCACATTCAGGCTGACGTGATCCTCTGCGCGCACCTGTGCGCGTCGGCGCGAGCGAAAATAATAAGGCGAGAATACGCTGCCGATAAACGCAATCACCGTGAGACCAAAACGGCCGCAGTCGCTGAAACCGTCGACGTACCACCAACGATACCCCCCAGCGTTGACCGGTCGATCAAAGCCGAGCCCCGCCGCCGCCATTCCGGCGAGTGCGGGAGTAGAAGAAGCCATCACAGTTGTTTCGCTCATGGGGGTTGCGCCCAGCCAACGAGTGGCGTAGCGTGTCATATTAATATAACAGCAAAAAATGTCATTTTATTATGACATATATGGGAGTGCACGTAATGCAGGACCCACTACTCGACTGCGAGGCGGATATTCGCGAATACCTCGCGGAGCACGTGACCGCCCAATGTCCACCGCTGCTGGCCGAAGCGATGCAATATGCGGTGTTTCCGGGGGGCGCCCGGGTTCGTCCACAGCTCTGCATGGCCGTTGCCCTCGCCAACAACAGTAGCGACAGGCCGCTTGCCGCCGCCGCTGCGTCAGCCGTGGAGTTTCTGCACTGCGCTTCGCTGGTGCACGATGACCTGCCCTGCTTCGATGATGCCGATGAAAGGCGCGGCAAGCCCTCGGTACACGCCAAGTTTGGTGAGCGCATCGCCGTGCTTACCGGCGACGCATTGATCGTTGCCGCTTTTCAGACGCTGGCGGTTCACGCCATACACCACGTGCGATCAGAGCGGGTACCACTCGTACTGTCGATACTGGCGCGAGGCGTGGGCGCACCCCATGGTATCGCCGCAGGCCAGGCATGGGAGTGCGAGTCCAGCGTCGACGTCTCACGCTACCACCGGGCTAAGACCGGCGCACTGTTCATTGCCGCGACCTGCGCCGGCGCTGCCTCCGCCGGGGTGGATCCCGGCCCCTGGGTCAATCTGGGCGCCTGTATCGGCGAAGCTTTTCAGGTCGCCGATGACATCAAAGACGCCGTCGGTGATCCCGATATCATCGGCAAGCCGGTAGGCATCGATGCCAAGCTGGGACGCCCCAGCGCAGTACAAGAGCTCGGTATGGACGGCGCGACCGACCACCTCAAGCACTTGCTCGAGGAAGGGCTCGATAGCGTCCCCCACTGCACTGGCAGAGCCAATTTGGTGCGGCTCGTTCGCGCCCAGTCAGAGCGATTCGTGCCTGAAAAGATGGGTCGCACCGCGGCCTGATTCATGCTCGCCGACCCGGACACCTGGCCAGACCCCCAGCCCACCCCCTCCGACTGGCGCTGTCGGTGGCGGCTGCTTCGCAACCGGATTCTGGCCAACCCCCGATTTCAAAAATGGGCGGCAAAAACACCCCTTGTCAGGCGCATTGCCAGCCAAAAAGCCGTTGAACTTCATCACCTTACCGCCGGATTTGTTTACACACAAACGTTGACCGCGGTGATACAGAGCAATCTGCTGGCCGTGTTGCAGGGCCGGATCGAGACCACCAAATCGGTCGCCGCCATGTGCGGGCTGACCACACAGGGGGCTTTTACACTGCTGACCGCCGCTCGGGCACTGAAACTCACCGACGAAGTGAGCGCAGGACATTGGATGGTGGGGGAATTAGGCGCCTCCGTGCTGGGCAATCCGGCGGTGGCCGATATGGTCCGCCACCACGCCGTGCTCTACCGCGATCTGGCAGACCCGCTGGCGATTTTGCGCCACCGAGAAAAGACCGGGCTCCGCAACTACTGGAGCTACGTCCCGGGGGGCACTCACCCAGAGGAGAGTCATCGCGAATACAGCCGTCTGATGAGTAGCTCTCTCGCACTGATCGCCGACCATATTCTCGACAGCTACCCGCTGACGCATTGTCAATCGCTGGTTGATGTCGCCGGGGGAACCGGGCAATTCGCGCGGCTCGTGCAGCAGCGCTACCCCGAATTAAGCACGACAGTTCTGGACCTGCCCGAGGTGGTGAGCGAAGCCAAAACCCTACAAATACAGCATAAAACCCGCTTTGTTGCGGCCGATATGTTTCAGTCGCCGCTACCCGAAAATACCGAACTCTTTTCGCTGGTTCGGGTGCTCCACGATCACGATGATGAGCCGGTTAAGCAGCTGCTGGGCAGGCTGCATGGCGCGCTGCGACCGGGCGGCCACCTGCTGATTGCCGAACCCATGGCGGGCACCGCAGGAGCGGCACCGATCGGTGACACCTATTTCAGCTTTTACCTCTGGGCCATGGGTAGCGGGCGTCCCCGTACCGCCGAAGAATTACAAGCGATGTGCCTCGCCGCGGGTTTCAGCCGAGTCCGCGAATTCAAAACGCCTATCCCCGCACTCACCCGGCTACTGGTCGCAGAAAAATAGCCGGTTTAAGTCCTTTTAGGCACACATCAAAAATCCAAATTGTA
This sequence comes from Halieaceae bacterium, assembly GCA_038135595.1. Lineage (GTDB taxonomy): Bacteria > Pseudomonadota > Gammaproteobacteria > Pseudomonadales > Halieaceae > Luminiphilus. Next base: position 32 of record JAYPXQ010000114.1, on the reverse strand, counting down.
TGTATTATTTGACACATTTACGTGTTAATTTA
>JAYPXQ010000113.1:0-6056 GCA_038135595.1 Halieaceae bacterium | reverse complement strand
TCCAAGCCATAGTCTGATATTGCTCGTACCCGATCGACAGGTTGCAATGGCTCTCGCCGCCGCGGACGCAGGCCAATCCACTCGACAGTTCCCGGCCCCACCTGATCGATATAACGGTCCAGCGGGGAGCGTCGCTCGCGCATGGCCTTTCCTCTTTCTTCACAACAACGTTGCGCGTCGGATACAACGCGCAGCATGACGGCTCTGCCTTAGTCTATCCGAAGGTAGCCTCACCGAGGTCAATCAGTGTCCGCCCCCGCTCTCGTCATCCTCTATCTCAGCGCGGCGGGGCCGTTCCCCAAAAACCGAGCTTTCTAGCCGCATAAGGCGCAATGCAAACGGGCCGGTGGCAAGCAGAAACCCAAAAATTGCCCTGAAGGTACCCTCCGGCGGCCGTGATCGATTTTCTCGAGGGGAACAAGTGATCCGGATGGTAATAGTTGGCGTAACCCGAGATGTCAGTGTCTAAAGACCGTCCGGCCACTGCGCTAGGACGGCAACTCTGGGGATGACTCTGTCGCTTCGGGCATGCCGTATCGCCGGAACACATAGGGGTGCGCAACCGAAAGCGACCGGTACTTTCCGGGGCTTTCGTGTCAGCGCCTTTTGATAGAGAGGAGGCGTTGTGACCAATCACGACGAAGGCTGGGGCATTCTGCGCACCCAGCAAGACGAAGACGAGGCTCGGGCGAACGCAGTTGCGGATCCTGCGAGCTACCACGCAACCATCGCTTCGAGCGAACTGCACTGGTTTGATGCCAGTGGAGAGAAATGGCTGAGCCGCGCCAATCAGGGCGACTGGCAGGGCTGGCACGCGCGCTCGGGGGCGTCGGCTTCGGCCGACACTGCCTGGACGCCATGGTCCAGCGCGCTCGATGACAGCGCAGCACCTTTCTATCGTTGGTTTGTCGACGGCCACACTAATGCCTGCTTTAACCTGCTGGACCGCCATGTGTTGTCGGGGCGAGGTAATCAGCAAGCACTGGTCTTCGAGGGTGATCGCTGGGATCCCTCCAAAAATGGCGGGCGCGGCGGCCCCGTATTTGAGCAACGCCTGAGCTACCGAGAGCTGCTCATCGAAGTCGCTTTGCGTGCCCGCGTGTTGGCAAAGCTTGGTTTGAGCTGCGGTGATCGCATCGCTTTGAACCTGCCTAATATTCTCGAGCAGATTTACTACATATTGGCGGCGCAGCGACTCGGGGTGATTTATACGCCGGTCTTCGGCGGCTTCTCCGCAAAAACACTGTCTGACCGGATTCACGATGCGGGTGCCAAGGTGGTGATCACGGCCGACGGCGGCTACCGCAATGCCGAGGTCGTACCCTATAAGAGCGCCTACGCAGACCCGGCGTTGGACAACTATGTACCGCGCCCCGCGGCGCTCAAGGCGCTATCACAAACCTTACAGGCGCGATTGCCCGCTGACGTAGCTGCGCGACTTGAGGCGCAGGTGACCGAGGCAGTGGCCGGAGAGATTACGCTGGAGCGCGCCGATGTCATGCGCGAACTGGGCCTCGCACTCGAGCGCGAGCGCGATACCGCGCCAGAGATCATTGCTGAGCTGCGCACCATGGTTGCCAGCGAATTGGCAAATGTTGGCCATGCCGTGGAGCACGTCATCGTTGTGCGCTACACCGGCAACGATATCGTTGAACACGGTCGCGACAACTGGTCACACCATCTGGTCAGTGAAGTCGAGACCGCGCTCCTGGCCGACGCCGGCGTTGCCGACCGGGCAGCACTTGCGGCGCTTGATGACAATGCCCTTTGGCAAGCCGTGGGTGCCCACATGCCCGCAGTCCCTGTTGAGGCTAACTGGCCGCTATTTATCATCTATACCTCAGGGTCTACCGGCAAACCCAAGGGCGTCGTGCACACACACGGCGGCTGGTTATCCGGTGTAACCCATACCATGCGCACGGTCTTCAACGGCAAACAGGACGACTGCCTCTACGTGATTGGCGATCCCGGCTGGATTACCGGTCAGTCCTACCTTATTGCGGCGCCGCTCGCCTTTGGTATGTCGACGGTGATTGCCGAGGGCTCACCGCTCTTCCCCCACGCGGGCCGTTTTGCCTCGATCATCGAGCGCAACCAGGTCACCTTATTCAAGGCGGGATCCACTTTCTTGAAAGCAGTGATGACAGACCCCGCGAGCACACAGGAGATGTCGCGTTACGACATGTCCACCTTAAAAGCCGGTACCTTTTGTGCCGAGCCGGTCTCCCCCGCGGTGCAAAAGTTTGCGATGGAGAACATCTGCTCCCACTACATCAATTCCTACTGGGCCACCGAGCACGGCGGCATCGTATTCTCCTGCCCCTGGGGCGACTTCAAGCCATTGCAGGCCGACGCCAAAACCTGGCCGCTCCCGTGGGTGCAGGCGCAGGTGCGGATTGTTGAAGAGACAGCCGAGGATGGCTCCGTCAGCCAATGGCGCGAGGCCGAAGCCGGCGAGAAAGGCGAACTGGTCATTACTCAGCCCTACCCCTACCTCGCGAGAACGCTGTGGGGCGATGGTGACGCCTTGGGTCAGGTGCAGTGGCAGGGCGATATCGAGCGCTTTGCCAACGTGTATTTTCGCCGCTGGCAGGGCGAACTCACCTATACCCAAGGCGACTATGCGCGGCGCGGAGAAGAAGGCGCCTTTACCCTGCATGGCCGTTCGGATGACGTAATTAATGTCTCGGGTCACCGCATCGGTACCGAGGAAATCGAGGGCGCGATCCTGCGCGACAAAACCCTGCGCCAAGACTCCCCAGTGGGGAACGTGGTGGTGGTCGGTGCGCCCCATGACGAGAAGGGAGAGACCCCGGTCGCCTTCCTTGTTGCAGCTGCGGGCCGGAAGCTCTCGGATGAAGACCTGAGCCGTCTACAAAATCTGGTGCGAACCGAAAAAGGCGCAACCGCTGTGCCATCAGACTTTTTAGTGGTGTCGGCTTTCCCTGAGACCCGCTCGGGTAAGTACATGCGCCGCACGCTGCGCGATATCTTGCTGGATCAGCCGCTGGGTGATTTGTCGACGCTACGGAACCCCGAGTCGGTCGAAGAAATTCAGGGTGCGGTGGCGCAATGGAGAGACTTTGGTCGCCTCGCCGAGGCGCGCCAAATTATTCAGACCTGGCGCTACCTGCGGGTAGAAACGCACCGCCTGGACGATCAGCACAAGGTCGCTTTACTGGTGATTAATCACCCACCGGTGAATGCACTTAACGAACGTACGCTCGATGAACTCCACACCGTCGTGCAACAGCTCGAGCACCAGGATGACGTAGACGCCGTAGTGATCACCGGCGCGCGGGGTGCCTTCGTTGCCGGTGCCGACGTCAAAGAACTGTTAGAAGTCGGCGAAGCCGGTGACATCGAGTCGGCGCGCACACCCCCCAACGCGGCACAGGCCGCCTTTGCCGCGCTTGAGCAACTCGGCAAGCCGGTGATTGCGGCGGTCAATGGCCCGGCACTCGGTGGCGGTAATGAACTGGTGCTCGCGTGCTCCTACGTGATAGCGGCGGATCATGCGCAGTTCGGCCAACCCGAAATCAATCTCAACTTGCTACCCGGCTACGGCGGCACTCAGCGTCTGGTCCGCAAGTTGTACCGTCGCCGCGGCGAAGCAGGTATGGCCGAGGCGCTCCGCCTGATGGTCAGCGGCCGCAATATCTCCACCGCCGAGGCGCAAGCCTGTGGGCTCGTAGACGAAGTGGTGACAGAAGCAGGAGCCTCACCGGTTGAAGTCGCCATGGCGCGGTTGCGGGCATATTTTGCCAAACAGGGCCCGCTGTCAGCCGCGCAAGACGAACATCGCAAAGCATTGGCGGACCGCGAGTCAGCGATCCCCTACTCCGAGGCGATTCTGGAACAACCCGCGCTGCAGCAGGCGCTGTCGCAAATTCGCGCGAGCGGGCGAGATAAGCCCGTTAGCCGGGTACTCGAGGCGGTCGCCCTGGGTGCCAAACAGGGCCAGTCAGCCGGTCTTTTGCGCGAGGCGGAGCTGTTCGCTGAGGCGGTCTGTGATCCCGAGTCAGGACCGACCGGTATCACCGCATTCCTCGAGAAACGCAGTGCACCCTTGCCGACGCGGTATACCGAGGTCGCGCCCGATGCCGCTGGCGAGCAGGTGGAGACTTTGCTGGCCTCGGGCGACTTGTTGCCCATGGGCGCGAGTTTCTTCCCGGGGGTGACACCCATCCCCCGTTATCAGTACGGCTACGGGGTACCCAAATCAGCGGTAGACGGTAAACCCGCTCACGGCGATCCGGTCGATGCGGAGATCAAACTGATCTTTGAAACCCCCGATCCCGAACCCAACGAAGCGCTGGTTTACGTGCTGGCCTCGGAGATGAACTTCAATGACATCTGGGCCATCACCGGGATTCCCGTGTCGCCCTTTGATGCGCGCGATGCCGATGTGCAGGTCACGGGCTCAGGTGGTGTAGCCATGATCGTCAGACTGGGCAGCGAGCTGATTGCCGAGGGTCGACTGTCTGTCGGCGATGTCTGCACCGTTTACTCAGGTCAGAGCGAGCTGCTCTCTCCAGACCAGGGACTCGACCCCATGGCGGCCGACTTCCGCATTCAGGGCTATGAGCGTAACGACGGTAGCCACGCGCAGTTTTTAACCGTGCAGGGCCCACAGCTCCATCCGAAATTGCCGAGCCTCAGTTTTGAGGAGGCGGGGTCTTACGGGCTGACGCTGGGCACGATCCACCGTGCGCTGTATCACACGCTGGATATTGAACCGAACAAGCGTCTCTTTGTTGAGGGCGCATCAACCGGCACGGGTTACGACTGCCTGCGCAGCGCGGTCAGCAGTGGCCTGAGCGTGGTCGGCATGGTTTCCAATGCCGAGCGCGCAGCGCGCGTTGAAGCCGTAGGAGGCGCCGCCGTCGATCGAAAAGATCCGCAGTGGGCCACGGCCTTTACACCCGTTCCTGACGACCCCGCGCAATGGGCCGCCTGGGAGCAAGCCGGTGCCGACTTTGTGGCAGCGACCGAAGCCGCCGCCGGTGGCAGTATCGATTATGTCGTCTCCCACGCGGGTGAAACCGCGTTTCCACGATCGTTCCAGACGCTGGGCGAAGGTGGGGTACTGACCTTTTATGGCGCCTCCTCGGGCTATCGCTTTACCTTTATGGGCAAAAAAGGCAGCTCAAGCCCGGCAGAGATGTTTACCCGAGCCGGCCTGCGGGCAGGTCAGAGCCTGTTGATCGTGTACGGCCCCGGCGCCGAAGACGGCATTGTCGACCGCGTCGCCATCGAAGCCATCGAGGTAGGCTGTCAGCGCGGGGCGCAAATCGCTGTGTTGGTCGATACCGTACCCCAGCGCGAGTTCGTGAATTCTTTAGGCTTTGGTGCGCAGGTGAAAGGCGTGGTGAGTCTCGAGGAGATCGAGCGTCGCCTGGGTGATGACTACGATCCTCCCGGGCCCTTCGCTGAAATGCCAAATCCGTTCACCGAGTCACAGGCGTTTAAAGAAGCGGTGCGTTTGTTCTCGGATCGCACGCTGAAGCCGATTGGTTCGGCTATTGCGCCCTTCCTTCGCAATACCCTCGACAAGCGAGGCCTGCCAGATGTCGTATTCGAGCGCGCTGGCCGCGATGGACTGGCATTGGCAACTTCATTGGTGAAACCCAATGTGGGCAAGGTGGTCTACGCAGAAGAACTCAGCGGCAACCGCTTTACCTTCTATGCGCCGCAAGTGTGGATGCGCCAGCGTCGTATTTTGATGCCCAGCGCAGAGATCCGCGGAACGCACCTCAACACCGCGCGTGAATTCGCCGAGATGCAGGAGCGCATCGCCGCGGGCCAAATTGATGTCTTGCCACCGCTGGCAAGGCCGATCGAAGACATCGCCGAGATCCACCAGGCGATGTGGGAAAACCGGCACGGTGGTGCCAACTATGTCGTGACCCATGCGCTCCCACGTATGGGCCTCAAAACCAAAGATGAACTCTACCGGGCGTGGGCGCTGCGTGATGCAGCCGAGCGCGGCGAAGTCATCACCAAAGTCGAAACAGGATCAGCCGGAGCGCTCAGATGAACGACATGTCTAATCT
>JAYPXQ010000112.1:0-6066 GCA_038135595.1 Halieaceae bacterium | reverse complement strand
GCGGTACGAGCTGAATCCGTGGTCACGAAACGATCTGATGCCGCATCAAAGATCACGAAACCATCTACGTTAACAGACGCGCTAACCAGCGTATCGTAAAGTCCATCTTTGTAGGGGATGGGGTAGCTCGATTTAAAAACCGCGCGCTCAACGCCGTCCCACTGCATTTCTCCACGCTCCAAGAGATAAGCGATGTCGCTGGTCCTCGCCAATCTTGCGTCCTCACCAAAGGTGTCCTGACACAGCTTGGATAGATTCCAAAAAGAGGGCATCGTGGCATCTTCAGGAACTGCTACCTCGGCGACACCGACATACCCATAGCGATACAGATTCAACTCATCACGCAGATCCTGTATCTCTGCGGCCAGCTCATCAAAATCAAGCGCGCTTAATTGATCGATCAACTCCTGAAAATCGAGTGACTCCACCAATGCAAGCAGCTCTTCCAAAAGGGCTGATAGCTCGGCGCTCTCTGACGCCTCACCCCCAAACCACTCCTCCAGCAGGGATCCCACGTGATTGGTGCTATCCATCGGAGCCACAGTGGCCGGCTGTCCAAAGGCGCTCGTTGCACCCAAACCAATCAACATAGCTGTAATAAACGCTCTCATCATTTCTCTCCTTGTGCATTCATACCTCGAGACTATTGGAATGTCTTTGATCATCTGCTTCTTGACTCAACCCGCCAGAAGCTTAACTCCCCCCGCCAGCATCGTGAGTTCGACGGGAGCAGTGCTTAGTTGCTCCGCATCAGTGCTCGGGTAGCAAAAGGCGACAAGGGTTGGGTTTGCGGTTTACATCGTCGCACCCGCTTTAATACTGTGGTTCAACAACAGCGCGTTTGTGTTGACAACGCTCATGAACGCACCATTTAGAAAAGACGGACAAAAGCCAAAAAACGGGGGAAACCACAATGTCAGAATCCCATTTGGAAAACGTCGCCATGATCGGCGCCGGCACCCTAGGTGGACAGATCGCCTGGCATAGCGCGTACATGGGCAAGCAGGTCACTGTCTACGACATATCGGAAGAAGGTCTTGAAAACTGTCGCGCCGCGCATGCGGGCTATGCGGCCATCTATACAGCCGATCTTAATGCCAGCGAAGAAGATATCGCGGCGACAAAATCGCGGCTGACATTCACCACTGATCTTACCGAGGCGGCACAAAACGCCGACCTTGTGATCGAGGCTGTGCCAGAGGTCCCCGACATTAAAATCGATGTGTATCAGAAGCTCGCTAACATCATGCCGGAGGAGACGATTCTCGCAACGAACTCATCCACCTTGCTGCCTTCCATGTTCTCCGCCGAAACGGGTCGACCGGATCGGTTTGGTGCACTGCATTTTGCCAACATGATTTGGGCTTTGAACATTGCAGAAATCATGGGTGCACCGGAGACCTCGGACGATACCCTGACCCGGCTCACCGCCTATGCCGTGGAAATCGGCATGGTCCCGATACCGATTTCCCGAGAGCAAAATGGCTACGTCTGTAACAGCTTGCTGGTGCCCCTACTCCAAGCGGCTCAATCCCTCGTTACAAAAGGGGTCGCAGATCACGAGACGGTTGACCGTACCTACATGATCATGAATCGCGGCTGCACCATGGGGCCCTGTGGAATCATGGATATGGTCGGCATGGGTACCCTGCGTGAGATCTTCACTTACTGGGGAACGCAATTGGACGACCAAGAGATGCTCTCCAATGCCGCCTATATTCAAGAGCATTTTCTCGACACGGGGCGAATGGGTTTACTCGCCGGCAAAGGATATTACGACTATCCCAATCCCACCTACCAACAACCGGACTTTCTGGACGTCCCGGACAGGTCAGCGGTGCCTGCTCTGGCCGCTAAAGCCAAATTAAGCTGAACAACTTGGCTCGAAAGACCCGTAGCCGACTCAATGCGACGTCCTAAACCAACACGGCGCGATTTGACGCAGAAACAAGGTGTTAAGACCAAACATGTGACGTTTTAGACGCTATTGGCAGTATTAATGAAGATTCTTTCGCGCTAAACGACAACCACCAATATGCGGACTTAATCTTGGAAGTGCCATTGTTAGAGGCGTAACGTGAGGAATGCGGCGCGAGGGAAACCGATCCAAGCGAGGAGAAAATCCTACCCTACACATCAGATCCCCACGCCGCGACTCCTCCCAGTCCTATATTTCTGCATTAGCCATACCAGATTGCCATCGACGACATGGTAGCGCCGTGGCATCTATATCGATGTGGTGCAACCTTGGGAAATGCAATCTCAAAGTTGAAAAAAAACCCCGTCGCAGGGACGGGGTTTGGTTCCGATGAGTTATGAATCAGTCGGCCTTTTTCATCCAAACCTGTAGCAACTGCATAACGATGATTGAGCCAACGAAAGCCATCTGGAACGGATTCATGGAAGGCGCGTTGCCGGCCTCGGCGATAAACGCCTGCGCTGCGCCCGACAACGCTGTGGTTTCACCCACGTTCGTAAGGCCTGCGGCCACATCCCGGAGCAACCCATTGGTATTGACCATCAATACACACATAAAAGCGCTAACACTCAGGCAATAAATCGAGACCAATATCTTGCCAACAATAGGGCCACCGCCGCTAGCATAAATATTGTTGGTCATACGAAAGCCCAGCCATGTTGCGACCACATAACCTAAAAACCAGATCGCGTTACCAGACATAAACGCCGCTAAAATATTCCACATATCAAGTTCTGACATATTTCCCCCTTTTATTATTTGGATGCCCTAAGGCTCAAAGAGTGTCTCATCTGAAGCACAATTAAGAAAGCGAGAGGCTGTTGACGGTTCAGAGAGGTCGCCGTACCGCTGACGCTGAACAACGCAAACGCTACCGATTCGTTGTCAGCGCCACCAACTGCCCCGCTTCACCCGGTGCGCCGGTGGCCACAACAATATATTGCCGGCCACCCACCGCGTAGGTCATTGGAACGCCCGTCTGGCGCTGCCCCAGATCGATCTCGGCAATCACCTCTCCGGTCATTTTATCGTGCGCCCTGAATAACGAGCCGCCCCAACGAGAACCGTACATACCTGCTCCCTCTCCAGAAAATAGCAGTGTTTTCGTCACCAGCAGTCCAGAGCGATCATCATTCCCCGTATCGGGTATTTCGACGCCCGCCAGTTTCGGATGATCGCGCACCTCTCGTGGGGTTCGACTGTTGGGGCGTTGCCAAAGCCGCCTGCCCGTATTCATATCAAGTGCACTGATCAAGCCCCAAGGTGGCTTAAGGAGCGGCAAATCGAATGGCCCACTCAGAGTGGCATCTCTGAGCACATAACGCATGGTGGAGCGCTCAGTGTCGGCAATCAGCCCCACCACCTCAGGGGCGACGGCATAAGAAACATACAGCACGCCGGACTCGGGGTCGGCCACAGCGCCTTGCCAGTTAGCGCCCCCCACGGATCCCGGCAGCACCAAGGTGCCGCGATTAATTTCATCTACCAGCGTCGGCGGCGTGTAGAGTGGACCCAGGGTATAGCCCTCGGCTATCCGCTGGGCCTCGGCGAGTATCTCCGGTGTCAGGTCGTTGAGCTGATTTTTGGTAACACCCGTGCGCCCGAAGGGCTCGGGTAACGACGGTATCGGCTGAGTGGCCGCGGTTTGCTCACCCGGTACAGCGCTCTGCGCCACGGGCACCTCTAGGATTGGCCAAACAGGTTCTCCCGTGCGGCGATCAAACACAAAGGTCAGCCCTTGCTTCGTAATTTGCGCAACCGCAGGGATCTCCTGGTTATTCACCGTGATATCGAGTAGCACTGGCGGCGCGGGTAAGTCGTAATCCCAGATTGGATGATGCACCGTTTGAAAATGCCACACGCGCTCCCCTGTGGCGGCATTCAGACAGACGAGACTCTGTCCATATAAGTTGTTACCCGGGCGGTGACCGCCGTAGTAGTCACTGGTGGGCGCCTCAACCGGCAGATACACATACCCCAACTCAGGGTCGGCACTCATCGGCGCCCAAACACCCGTATTGCCTGTGTAATCGGCCGAGCCCTCTTCCCAGGTGTCGGACCCCAATCCGTTCGCGGCGGGAATCGTATTAAAGCGCCATAGAAGCTCGCCTGTATTGGCATCATAAGCCGTGATCTTTGCTTTAAGCGCCTGCGGTGACTCGGGCGCACCGCTAAAAGCGAACGCCGCACCAACAATCACCACATCACCGACAACCATCGGGGGTGAACTGGCACCAATAGGGGCGGTGACAGGATCGAGATCAACTCCCAGCTGCAACTTGAGGTCTACTAATCCACCATCGCCAAATGCCGTTCGCGGTCGACCGGTCGTGGCATCCAACGCCACCATCAATATCCGGGGGAGATCACAAAAATGGTCTCTTGGTCTTCGGTGCGATGAAATGCCACACCCCTACCCGGTCCTTTGCGGGGCGCGTAGCCCCCGCGTTCCCCCTCGTCAAGACGATACATCCACAAAGTCTCTCCGGTGACTGCATCAATGGCCAACACCGAGCGCTGTGCGCCGGCTGTGGCGTATAGCACGCCATTGGCCATCAGCGGCGTCACTTGATAGTTCTGCCAGGGAGCGGGCCCAAAATTATCCGACTTCCAGCGCCACGCGATACGGAGATCGGCCGCGTTACCTGCATTGATTTGATCGAGTGGAGAGTAATTTTGCCCATAAGGAGTGCCGCGATGATGAAGCCACTCGGTAACTGAGTGCATCTCTGTCTGAGCGCCAGAAACTGTTAGCGGCGGCTGGTTACCCAGTTTTTGAAGCATCTCGCGACTCCGCAACGACGCTCCCAGGCGAATAGGGTCTTGCCCTACGGGATATCCGTTTTGACTGAGCAAAAAGGCGATCACAGTCTCGTATGCGGCATCCGAGAGCCCACCGGGGTTAGACGTTGGCATCGTTAAATTGACGCGGGTAAATGCACCGAGGTCTTGCTCGCGCCATACATCCAAAATACGCTGCCCCATCAAACCAGGCGCCGCCTCGCTGCCGCCAAGCCTCGGCCCGTGAAAGCTCGCGCAGTCGTTTTGATAAACAACCTCGCCTGCAATCGCCTGGTCGAGGCTATAGCTTATGAGACCCGACTGCGCCGACACCGAGCCAGTAAAAAGGCTACCTAGGGTCGTAAAGACCGGTAGCAAAATTGTCCAAAAACGAGTCATAACTTGGAGTGTAAACCGTTTTATCCGCATGACCGCACCGTCGCTATGCTTCACTCGATCCAGATAGAGCACCCAATCGCGGCCGGGCCGGTAAAACGTGATTTGAATTTATCGGTCACTTTAGCGGCGCACCAAACTGCGAGCGCATGGGTTCTAGCTCCGGCATAACACCTGTGTATCGGGTCGGTCTCTCAGTAAAGAGACCAAAAATAAGCCCAGAGACTTTAGCGTCGCACATTGATAACACCACAACAAAAGTGATCAGTTCCAGGGCTTTCACCGGTACGTTCGCTGCTGTTAGAGTTGGCCAGATTCGACGAGAAGGAGATGGTAAATGAGAGCAAAGTTAATGGTGGTAATGGCCGTTGCGGCGCTGTTCACCCTGACTGCTCGAGCCGATTGGCAGAGGGTCGAGGTGGGTACCGTAGAGAATGCTATTTCTCAAGATGAGACCACGACAGTTTGGGCCACGGAAGAGTGCGAGCTCATTAGTGACGCGGCCGGAGCTTATCTTTATCACTCGGGTGAGACCGTCAAAAAGTCCAGAGAGGCCAAGGACGAAAAGAAAAAAGCGGCCTTCTTCAAGGCAAGCGTTGCACTGAGCCAGTTATCAGTGAACCATGCTCAAGTCTATCAGGTGTTTTGTAAGCAATGAGCCGCTGTGCTCAAGCCCGAGCGCGCGGCTTGAAAAGACGGTGCAACTACCCCACCAAAAAACCATGGCCCGTCTGAATTCATGCCCCGCGCGAAGGTAGCAAGCCCAAGATCCAGAGCCTCACTTGCGTCCTGAATTGGGCGTTCCAAACCCATCGTAAAGCGCTCGGTCTTTTTACCCACCATGAACTACAAGGCGCCGCTACTATAAGGCCGCAGCTACGACTCCTAATCTAAGTAAGTGTCTTTCAAAC
>JAYPXQ010000111.1:0-6100 GCA_038135595.1 Halieaceae bacterium | reverse complement strand
GCCAACCAGTGCTCGAGTCGGTCAAGGCAGGCACGGGACTCCACCTTGGGAAGTACGACGCCGTCTAGCCAAGGCCCCACCGTCGCTTTGAGGTCATCCTCACAGTAAGGCGTATCGACGCTGTTCACGCGCACATAATGTTTGGCGCCACTGTTCGGGCGCGCACTGAACGCGTCCACAACGCACTGCCGCGCCGCAGCCTTCTCACTGATGGCGACCGCATCCTCCAGATCGAGAATGACAGCGTCGGCACCAATCTCAAATACCTTCTCGACGCGTCGCGGGTGGTTCGCAGGCGTAAACAAAAAGCTGCGCAACGGGGTGGCATTGGCGTCGGTCAATTTAACTACTCCAGGACCAGTGGTCGGCCGTCTGCCAACCCCGGGTAAATTCAAAGGTATAGCTGAAATTACTGGCAGGGTGCTCGGAAATGGACACTTCAAACACACGCCCCCCGTTACCCTGATAAAAACGCGAGACACTCAAGGACGGCGACCCAGGCTCAACGCCCAGCACTCTGGCTTTCTGCTCACTTACCGTCCCGGCGGTCACCCTGACGGAGATTTTCTCGATAGATTCCTTGAAGGCCTCAGCGATCATTGCGTACACCGGACGCGAGCTACCCCTAAGCCGCTGAGCGATCGACCCGTACTCGGGAATCACATAGACATCTGCCCAACAGATGGGTAACCGATCGCCCTCCAGCGTACGCAAACCCGAGATCCGCACCCACTCCTCACCCACGGCACAGTTGAGGTCCCGCGCCAACGCTTTATCAGCAACCACGCGCTGATCCGACAGCAGTCGAAACTGACTGCTATTGGGGTAGCTGAATAACTCAGAGGGCGATTTCACCGTCTGGACAAAAGCCGGATTTGCATCGGTAGAGATAACCAGCGTGCCCCGGCCACGCTCTCGCTTCACCAGCCCCATATCCTCAAGCACCCGCAACGCCTCCCGGATCGTATGGCGGCTGGCTTCATGGCGGGTAATTAACTCCAGCTCACCGGGTAGGAAGCTTCCCACAGGAAACTTACCGCCCCGAATACCTTCCAGCAGGGTATCTGAGATCTGGCGATAAAGAGGAATACGAGTAGCCGCTTGTGTGCCATTTGCTTGTGCATTTGATTTATCGTTAACGTGCTTTGACGCGCCTTTTGGCCCGCCATTTTTTCTCGGTTCAGCTTGCATCAGCGTCGCCAACCCCCCAGACTTTATTTGTCCATACATTTTAGATGGATCTCGGTGAGCCACAACCCATTCTGTCTCGTTTAGGTATCTGATCATGGCAAAAACCAGCGCTCGGGCGCGCTATGCGCAGCAAAAAGGCCGTCATTTTGAAGACTTTGTTGTGGGGGATATCTATCACCACCTGCCCGGCAGAACCATTTCACAGCACGACAACGCTTGGTTCACTCTGCTCACCATGAATACCCACCCGCTGCACTTCGACGAAGAATACGCGGCAGAAACCGAGTTCGGTCGCCCGCTGGTGGCCAGTCCACTCACGGTTGCCATTATTGTTGGCATGAGCGTGTCGGATGTGAGCGAGGCTGCCATTGCCAACTTGGGCTGGAAAGAAATCAAGCTACCCGCGCCGGTATTCCCGGGCGATACGCTGTATGCCAATACCGAGGTGCTCGACAAACGCGAATCCAAATCGCGGCCCAATGCGGGCATTGTGAGCGTGCTCACTCGCGGCATTAACCAGGATGACGTCGAGGTGTGCGTGTTCGAACGGCAGATACTGGTGCCCAAGCGCAACGCCTGATTCACAGATTGCAGGAGATCCGCCATGAGTCACGACGCTTCCGTCGAAAAACAAATGCTCGCCACCATCGACAAGTGGGTGGAGCAAGAACTCCGCCCGATCGCGCGGGAGCACGACCAAGCCGACGAATACCCGGCAGATCTGGTTGAGCAAATGAAAGAGATGGGACTCTTTGGGGCGACTATCTCGGAGACTTACGGCGGTCTTGGACTGAGCGCATCGACTTACGCTCGCATTGTCTCGCGCATCTGCGAGGTCTGGATGGCACCCTCTGGCATTTTTAACTCGCACCTGATCATGGCCAGCTGCGTAGAGCGCGCCGGAACTGAGGCGCAAAAAGAGCGTTTTCTGCCAAGGTTTGCTACCGGCGAACTTCGGGGTGGCATTGGTCTGACCGAACCTGACGCCGGATCAGACCTGCAGGGGATTCGACTGGTTGCCAAGAAAGACGGCAGCGACTACATCCTAAACGGAACGAAGACATGGATCTCGAACGGCATCAAAGGCAATTGCCTCGCGGTGCTGACCAAAACCGACCCCACGGCATCGCCAGCCCATCGCGGCATGAGTCTATTCATCTGTGAGAAAGGTGAGGGCTTTAGCGTAGGCAAGAAGCTAAAGAAACTGGGTTACCGATCCATTGATAGCGCCGAGCTCATCTTCGAAGACTTCCGGGTGTCTGCTGACAATCTGGTGGGCGGTGAAGAGGGCAAAGGTTTTCAGCAGGTTGCAGGCGGGCTCGAACTGGGCCGTATCAACATTGCCGCGCGCGGTGCCGGCATGGCCAAGGGCGCCACCAATATGGCGCTCAACTACGCCATGGAGCGAAAGACCTTTGGCAAAACCATCGCTGAGCATCAAGCCATTCAGTTGAAGCTTGCCGAGATGTCGACTCGAGCCGCTGCCGCCGAGCTACTGGTGCACCAGGCTGCGGATAAATATGACCGGCATGAGCGCTGTGATCTCGAAGCCGGTCAGGCCAAATTTTTTGCCTCCGAAGCCGCAGTGCAGAACAGCCTCGATGCAATGCGGGTTTTTGGCGGCTACAGCTATTCACCGGAGTATGAGATCGAACGCTTTTACCGAGACGCACCGCTCCTGTGTATTGGCGAGGGCACTAACGAAATCCAGCGGATGATTATCGCCAAGCAAATGGTCGCTCGAGCAAGCTGATAGACGTCAATCGAGAACCGTCATAAAGTCCCGCGCGTCGAGTCGTGGGGTACGGTAGGTGTTGATCAGCGCAGTCGGGTCGGCATAGCCCAATGACATACCACATACCAGCATTTGCTCCTCCGGGGCATCAAGCAAGGGCATGACGCTATCGTGATAGGGGCAAAACGCCGCCTGCGCACAGCTCTCAAGCCCCTCTTCCCGCGCGGCCAACATAAAAGATTGCAGAAACATCCCGTAGTCGAGCCAGCTACCCTGCTCCATGTCTCGATCAATGGTAAAAAAGAGACCCACCGGCGCACCAAAAAACTGATAGTTCTGCACGCGGTAGCCTTGCACTGAGGCGACATCATGTCGGTCTACCCCGAGCAGCCCGTAAAGACCAAAGCCGGTCTGTCGACGCCGACCAATATAGGGTTCACGCCAGGCGCGGGGGTAGTAATGATATTCGTAGGCGCCGTCATCCCCGTTGAGGAAGCGCGCCGAACACGCTTCGGTGATGGCGGCCTTGCGTTCGCCACGCACAACATAAACATGCCAAGGCTGAATATTAGACCCAGACGGCGCACGCGCCGCGACGTTCAGTAACCCTTCAATCTGTTCGTCAGTAACCGCCTTTTCAGAGAGGAACGCCCGGATACTTTGCCGGCCCGTAATGGCATCGGATACCCGCACATTAACGGCTCACGCGCACTGCTTTGCGAGCCAGGTATGCGCCCGGCCACCCTGAGGCGCACCGATCATCTCGCTGAGGAGCGCCACGGCACCCAAGAGCTTGGGCATATCAACGCCCGTCTCATAGCCCATCGACTCACACAACATGACCACATCCTCCGTAGCGACATTGCCTTTCGCACCGGGCGCAAAGGGGCATCCGCCCAAACCGCCCGCCGATGAATCAAACTGTCTTACCCCCGCCAACAGGGCGGCATAGACATTGGCGAGCCCCATGGCACGGGTATCGTGGAAGTGGCAACCAAGGTGATCAGGACCATAACGGTCGACCAGTTGGGTCATCATAGATTGGACGGCTGCAGGGTTAGCGGCGCCTATGGTATCTGCGATCACTAAGCGTGCGGGCTGATGCTGCATGAGGCGCTCAACCTGCTCGAGCACCAGTGCTTCCGCCACAGCACCCTCGTAGGGGCACTCAAAGGCCGTCGCGAGATAAACATGGATCGCCACGCCCTCGGCGGCCGCCCGATCGAGGATCTCCTCGCCCATGACAAAGGTGTCCTCGAGGTCTTTGCGGATATTGTTTTGATTCATTTGCTCGGTCGCGGCGAGCGCAATGGCATGGCTGGTGATACCCGCACGCACTGCGAGCTCGTAGCCCTTCATATTGGGGACCAGCGCACTGTAAGCCAATGAGGCGGGCGGTAAGTTCGCGGCGATCTCGTCGGTACCTGCCATCTGCGGCACCGCCTTTGGCGAGACGAACGAACCGATCTCAAGTTCGGGCACCCCGGTCTGCGCCAAGGCTCCCAGCAGGGCAATACGCTGCTCCACCGTTAAGTGTGTGGGCTGCGCCTGCAGTCCGTCGCGGGCCGCGACTTCCTTGATGATAATTCTCTCGCTCATGATGCTCTCCCTGCGGCGCGCCAGTATGATCCAGCTGCGCCCGCAAACCAATAGTGTGGGCTAACCCCATCGACGCGCCGATTCTAACCCCGACTCGGCCAATCTGTACGAAATCGATCGGATCACGCATGATGCGCTCCTGAGCGAACACAGACTCCGGGAGACACCCCTCATGTCGGAACGAAAAGCGCTACAACGAGTCGACGCCGGCATGGGTAACAAGCCGGCATTGATTGTGGTCGATGTCGTTAAGGGCTTTACAGACCCTACCTGCCCCCTTGGGGCAGAAGCCGATGAGGTTGTCGCCGCCAACGTCGCATTGATGGATGCCTTTCACAAAGCGGGCTTACCCGTGGTGCTCACGACGGTCATCTACCGGAGCGATGACGAAGCGACGGTTTTTCGCGCGCGGGTGCCAGCGCTTAACCTGCTCACGCCCGATTCCGAGTGGGTGCAATTCGATCCGAGGCTGCCGCTTCAAGACACCGATTTGCAGTTAGAGAAGCGCCATGCGAGTAGCTTTCACGGCACCAACCTCGACGAATGGCTCAAAGCGCGGAGCGTGGATTCGGTGGTAGTGACGGGGCTGACGACCAGTGGTTGCGTGCGTGCAACCGCTGTGGATGGCCTACAGAACAACTACAAAGTGCTCGTACCCCGGGAGGCTTGCGGCGACCGTGACCCAGAGGCCCATAACGCCAACCTCTATGACATGAATGCCAAATACGCCGATGTGGTGTCGCTGGAGACGGTGCTGAATTTACTCCCCCGATGAACCCGCTTGCTGCGCGGCAAATGCCGCCTGCTGCTCGGGTGTTGCCTCAAGCTGGTAGCGCATCTTCCACTCGTCGTAGGGCATACCGTAGATAATCTCGCGCGCCGCCTCCTTATCCAGCTCAACCCCGGCCTCACTCGAGGCTTGGGCATACCACTTGGACAAACAATTACGACAAAATCCCGCCAGATTCATCAAATCAATATTCTGCAAATCTTTACGACTATCCAAGTGCTGTAGCAACCGGCGAAAAACCGCAGCTTCGATCGCTTCCTGACCCGCGTCCTGGGGACTTTGTTTTGGGAAATCTTCAGTCATCGCCTGTCTCCTGAGGTCATTGATTTATCGACTGCGTCTCTGGGGGATTTGTGATTGCGGTCTGTACCGCGAGAAGTTCAGCGATGACCGCGCCCTGGCCGGAGTAGCGCCACTCGGCGTCGGGAACGCGCTCCGGCCGCCACCATCCGACCTCTTTTATTTCTGCGGGCCGCAGAATATGTGGTTCTGCGTCGGGGTCGGCGTAGCACCGGAACAAATGAAATCCATTATCAAATACGGTGGCCAGCGGCCCCGAGACCACCGTCAACCCGGCCTCCTCGAATACCTCTCGCTCGGCTCCACAGTGCGCGCTTTCATCGCGCGCGACACTCCCACCTGGCAGGGCAAGCTTGCCGCGCCAGTCCCTTACCAACAATGCACCGTCTTCACTCTGTACCAAGCAGCCAGCGCTGACAGCAACAATAAACCGGCTCTCATCAGAGCAAGGTGGCGCACTCTCTCCGCAGCCGACGAGGCAGAGC
>JAYPXQ010000110.1:0-6271 GCA_038135595.1 Halieaceae bacterium | reverse complement strand
TGGCCTGTAAACCTTTTACCTATGCGATTTTTGGCTTATGTACTTATTCCCACTCAATCGTCGCGGGGGGTTTACCGGAAATATCGTAAGTCACACGTGAAACACCCGATATCTCATTGATGATGCGGTTAGAGACGACTTCCATCAATTCATAAGGCAAGTGCGCCCAACGGGCCGTCATGAAATCAATCGTTTGCACAGCACGGATCGCAATGACCCATTCGTAACGCCGGCCATCTCCCACCACACCCACTGACTTCACCGGCAAGAACACCGCGAATGCCTGGCTGGTTTGGTCGTACCACCCGGCGTTGCGCAACTCTTCGATGAATATCGCGTCGGCGCGGCGTAAAAGATCAGCGTACTCTTTTTTCACCTCACCAAGGATACGCACACCCAAACCCGGTCCTGGGAATGGATGGCGGAACACCATGTCGCGCGGCAAGCCCAGCTCAAGGCCAATACGACGCACCTCGTCTTTAAACAATTCGCGAAGCGGCTCTACCAGCCCCAACTTCATGTCCTCAGGCAACCCCCCCACGTTATGGTGGGATTTAATCACGTGGGCCTTGCCGGTTTTGGCACCCGCCGATTCGATCACATCCGGATAAATCGTGCCTTGTGCCAGCCATTTAACGTCGCTGATTTTGGCTGCTTCCTCGTCGAACACCTCGATAAAGGTATTGCCAATGGCTTTACGCTTGGCCTCCGGGTCGCTGACCCCTGCGAGCTTCCCTAAAAAGCGATCTTCGGCATCGGCTCGAATGACCTTCACCCCCATGTTCTCAGCAAACATGGCCATGACCTGATCACCCTCATTGAGCCGCAAGAGCCCGTTGTCCACGAACACACAGGTGAGCTGGTCACCGATGGCGCGGTGGAGTAACGCCGCCACCACCGAAGAGTCGACCCCACCCGACAGGCCCAATAACACCTTGTCTTGCCCGACCTGATCTCGCACCCGAGCGATGGCATCCTCAACAATATTTGCGGGTGTCCACAGTGCCTCGCAGCCACAAATATCGAGCACAAAGTGGGTAAAGAGCGCCTCACCCTGCAACGTGTGTGTGACTTCGGGATGGAATTGAATACCGAACCAGGGCTTGTCGCGATGAGCCATTCCGGCAATGGGGCAGCTGTCAGTCTCGGCAATGCGTTCAAAATCCGGCGGCAGCTGCGATACTTTGTCGCCATGACTCATCCACACATCCAGCAACTGCGTGCCGTCGGCATCAGTTTGGTCAGCCAACTCCGCCAGCAGGCCACCCGCTGAAGTTCTGCGAATCTGCGCGTAGCCAAATTCGGACGTATCCGAGCCTTCGACTGCACCGCCCAGCTGCTCGGCCATGGTCTGCATGCCGTAGCAAATACCGAGGATCGGCACACCCAGGGCAAATACGCACTCGGGCGCGCGTGGGGACCCTGGTGCCGTCACGGACTCTGGCCCACCCGACAGAATGATGCCGCTGGGTTTAAAACCGCTAATGTCAGCGTCTTCGGTGTCCCAGGGCAAAATTTCGCAATACACCCCCACTTCGCGGATGCGTCGCGCGATTAATTGGGTGTATTGGGAGCCAAAATCGAGAATCAGCAGTCGGTGGCGATGAATATCCTGCATCACGCAATCATTTTCCGATTAATACGACTCACTAAGGGCAGCCTCACCACGTTACCGCACAGGGTAGTTTGGTGCTTCCTTGGTAATGGAGACATCGTGTACGTGGGATTCGGACATGCCCGCGGAAGTGACGCGCACAAACTGTGGCTCGGTGCGCATCTTCTCCATGGTGGCGCAGCCCGCGTAGCCCATGGCTGAGCGAACGCCTCCCATGAGCTGATGAATAATCGCTGACACCGGTCCTTTGTAGGGCACTCGGCCCTCAATGCCCTCGGGCACAAGCTTCTCGGCACCCACGCTGGAATCCTGAAAATATCGGTCGGAGGACCCCTGACTCTGCGCCATGGCGCCAATGGAGCCCATGCCCCGATAGGATTTGTACGTTCGGCCCTGGTAAAGCTCAACTTCACCCGGTGCCTCTTCGGTCCCCGCGAACATGCTACCCATCATCACCGCGTCGGCGCCGGCCGCCAGTGCTTTCGCAAGATCGCCCGAGAAGCGAATACCGCCGTCGGCAATAACCGGAATCCCAGCATCAGCGAGTGCCTCGGCCACCGCCGCGATGGCGGAAATCTGAGGCACGCCGACGCCGGTGACAATTCGCGTGGTACAGATGGAGCCCGGGCCGATACCTACCTTGACCGCATCGGCGCCGGCCTCACTCAACGCCAGCGCAGCCTCTGCAGTGGCGATATTGCCTCCGATCACATCAATCTGCGGGTAAGTCGCCTTGATCATGCGAACGCGATCCAGCACATTTTTGGAGTGCCCGTGGGCCGTATCGACCACCAGCACATCGACGCCCGCGCGAATGAGCGCCTCGACGCGCTCATCGGTGTCGGGGCTGGTCCCCACCGAAGCGCCCACACGAAGCTGGCCAAAACCGTCTTTACAGGCGTGAGGAAAAGACTCGGCCTTATCGAAATCCTTGACGGTAATGAGTCCTTTCAATTCAAAGTCATCATCCACCACCAAGATTTTCTCTATTCGGTGCTCGTGCAGGAGCCTTTGCACCTCTTCTTGCGGCGCACCCTCCTTCACGGTTACCAATTTTTTCTTGGGCGTCATAATGGCGGATACCGGCTGTTCGGTATCGGTCTCAAAACGAATATCCCGCCGGGTGACGATGCCCACGAGGTTCCCCTGATCCATTACCGGGACGCCCGAGATCCCGTTGGCGCGGGTCAGCTCAATCAACTGGGCAATGCTGGCGGTGCTTTCAATCGTGATCGGGTCCTTAACCACTCCACTCTCGAACTTCTTGACCCGACGGACCTCCTCGGCCTGCTCGATGATGGTCATGTTCTTGTGAATGATCCCGATGCCCCCCTCCTGTGCCAGCGCAATCGCCAACCGGGACTCGGTCACGGTGTCCATCGCGGCCGATACGAGCGGGATATTGAGCGGAATGTTGCGCGTCAGGCGGGTAACCAGCGAGACGTCCTTGGCGGTGACCTCGGAGTAGCCGGGCAGGAGGAGCACGTCGTCGAAAGTCAGCCCTTCGTGTGCGATTCGGAGCATGTTGGCCTCGTCGTACCCGATTGGTCGCGGTGCGCCATATCGGGTTTCCCCAAACGCGCTAGTATACAGAGGGGCCATTGGTGCGACAATCGTACCAATGGCCGGGTCCGAGCCATCACAGCAGCGAAATGACTGATTGCGCATGCAAAGCACGTCTCCACAACCTCTCGCACTGTCCGTAAGCGAGCTCAACCGAGAAGCGAAGCATCTCCTCGAGACACATTTTGACTGGGTCTGGGTAGAGGGTGAGATCGGCAATTTCACCGCGGCCAGCTCGGGGCATTGGTACTTCACCCTCAAGGACGAGGATGCTCAGGTGCGGTGCGCGATGTTCAGACGCGCCAACAGCCGGATCAAGTATCGCCCCGCTCAGGGAGAATCGGTGCGTATCAGAGCCCGCGTGTCGCTATATGAGGGCAGGGGCGAATTTCAGCTCATCTGCGAACACATGGAGCCCGCCGGGGCCGGCGCGCTGCAACTCGCGTTTGAACAACTCAAATCCCGGCTGGCTCAGGAAGGACTCTTCGCTGCCGAAACCAAGCAAGCGATTCCTTCGGCCGCCCAGCATATTGGAGTCGTTACGTCCGCTACCGGTGCGGCGCTGCAAGACATGCTTACCGTGCTTAACCGACGGAGCCCCCACAGCAAAATTTATGTGTTCCCCGTTGCTGTTCAGGGAGACGGGGCCGCGCTCCAGATTGCAGAGGCCATTCATCTCGCTGACCGGCTGCACAGAGAGCAGGTCTTGCCACTCGACGTATTGGTGGTGGGTAGAGGCGGCGGATCTTTAGAGGATCTCTGGGCGTTTAATGAAGAGATCGTGGCGAGGGCGCTTTTTGCAGCCACTATTCCCACAGTCTCTGCGGTCGGACACGAAACCGACTTCAGTATTGCCGATCTTGCCGCGGATGCCAGGGCAGCCACCCCCTCGGCAGCGGCAGAACTGATTTCGGCAGACCAGGCGGAACTTCTGCAGCTAGTCGACGGGATGTCCGGTCGCATGACTCGATCCCTTAATCGCTTGCTCGCTGAGCACAACACGCGCCATAGCGCCTTGCGAAAGCGGCTCAGGGACCCGGGGTTCGCAATGAAACAGCAAGCATTAAACCTACAGCGACTGCGCGCATCTCTGCAGCAGAACGTGCGCCAACACCTTGCCACCGCACGGAGCGATTCCCGACAAATCCACTTGCGGTTGCTCGCCCAGCACCCCCGCCATGCTTTGGCCAGGCATCGATCTCAATTGACACCGCTGTACCGGCAACTCGCGCTGCATATGCAGCACCGTCTCAAAGATGCCAAAGCAGAGGCCATGCATAAACAGGCCCTGCTTCGATCACTCGGGCCGGAGCATATTTTAGGGCGAGGTTACGCCATTGTGACTGACAGTAGCGGAAAGGTTGTACGGCAAGCACAGGACACGGCGGCGGGAGACGCGGTCAAGGTGCGTCTACAGCGCGGCACACTCACTGCGCAGGTGACCGGCCAGTCTTCTGATTAATGAATACTTGGCGTGGGGCCGAGTACTGATATTGATTGGCCGTCTTTCAAGACAGACCTATTCACCGATCGTGAGGTCGCGGCGCTTGCTCACCACCCTCTTCCACGGGGCACCGACGGGCCTGCGGTGTCTCACTGAGTGAATTTTTTCGGAATAGGCAGGGATAGACGACAAGTACCCGGCTATCTGCCCGCATACCCTAGCTGCCGCCAAGCCTCATAAACGACCACAGCAACAGCGTTCGACAGGTTCAGGCTGCGGCTACCGGGCAGCATGGGCAAACGAACAATATGATCAGGGTCAAACAGTGCGAGCAACTCGGGTGACAAGCCCTTTGTTTCAGACCCAAAGACTAGAGAATCTCCGGTCTGGTAACGGAGAGCAGAGTGCGCCGCCTCACCACAAGTCTCCACGGCAATCAGTCGACGGGTAGCGTGAGCATCAACATACGCTGGTAGCGATTCCCAAGTTTGCACGTTAGCAAACTCATGATAATCAAGCCCCGCGCGCCGCAGTCGCTTATCGTCCATCTCAAATCCAAGCGGTTTAATGACGTGGAGAGACGCCCCGGTATTGGCGCAGAGGCGAATGTTATTGCCTGTATTAGGGGGAATTTCGGGTTGGCAGAGAACAATGTGCATCTCAAACATAGATCGACATCAGAACAAGTCAATGGATGAGGGCAACACGTTTATCCGATGCCTACACGGGGACTGACAACACGATAGGGCAGAACCCCCGCAGGGGCGCGCTCACCGCGCGGGTGATGGGCCAATCCTCAGATTAATCAATACTTGGCGGGTAACCGAGTATTGATAATGATGTGCCGTCCTTCGAAGCGAATGTACTCACCGATGGTGAGGTCTTTGAGAATTCTCGCCACCATCTCCCTCGAGGCGCCGACGCGATCTGCGATGTCTTGCTGAGTCAGCTTTTCCGGGATAAACAAGGTGCCATCACCGCGCTCTTCGGCCAGATCCATCAGCACATTGGCGACGCGCCCATAAACATCTTGCAAGGCCAGACTTTTTACATCGGCCGTCAGCTTACGGACGCGCCCGGCGAGGTTGCTGATCAGCTGCTTAGTGATACCGGGATGATCCTCCAGTACACCGGAGAAATCCTCTTTCATGACAATACGAAACTCTGATTTTTCGACCGTTCGCACCGAGGCCGAACGGGTTGAATCGTCGAGTAGCGCGAGCTCCCCAAAATAATCCCCCGGGCCGAGGGTATTCATGATGAACTCTTTGCCGTTTTTGTCGCTGCAGTAAACCTTGACCTTGCCCGACTCGATCACAAAGAGCGAATCTGCAGGGTCATTTTCGTGGATTACAACGGTGTTTTTGGGGAAAGCCCTCGTAGTACTGCTCGCCGCAAGTGCCTTTAGCTCTTCGTCAGACAAGCCGTGAAATATTTCCACTTGATCTAACATAAATAGTGTGCCCCATTCACTCCCCAAGTTAGCGCGATACTACCCCATCAATTGCGCATCGCCTATCCCCAGTATGTGACAGCTTCGCATCTCGGCGTTCAGCGGGATACTGATGCCGCATGGCTGGAAAGAAGGTGATGAACCAAATTTTTCATTTCGTTCCCCACCATGTAGTTTTTACAGTGGAACAAAAGCA
>JAYPXQ010000109.1:235-6302 GCA_038135595.1 Halieaceae bacterium | reverse complement strand
TGCAAACTGAAACGCCCCTGATAGGAGGCGATTTATGATGTGGCCCGCCCGGAGAAATTAGCTTCGGCTGCGCCTCGCTGGTCTCGCCGCTATCGCGGCTCGGCTCGAACTCGGGAGTTCGAACCCTTCAGATCACACACACAAAAACGCCCCCATCAGGGGGCGCTTGCGTATGTGGCCCGCCCGGAGAGATTCGAACTCCCGACACCCAGGTTCGAAGCCTGGTGCTCTATCCAGCTGAGCTACGGGCGGAGGCGCGAAGCTTAGGTACAGTGCCGCAAAAGGTCAAGAACCGTGGTCGTCGGGAGGCAGTTCGCTGCTGAACATCACCACCACACTGTGTAGAAGAACACCAGAATCAACGTCACGACCAGCGCACTGATGTTGAACGTTTGACTGGTAGAAAAACTGACGCCCGTGGGATCGACAAAACCGGGCTGCGGTGCCGGGCGTGCGAGCGACCAAAGGGTGCCAATTGCGACACAACACAAAAACACCAAACCAACGCGATCCATAAACGGCAATTCAGGCAGGTAAAGCTTAAACAGCAACGACAACAGCGCTGATGCAATCGCCGCCAACAGCGCCGCGGTGGCGGTGGTCCGCGACCAAAACAGGCCCAGCATAAAAATCGCCACAATACCGGGCGTAAAGAACCCGGTGAATTCCTGAATGTACTGAAACGCCTGCTCAAAGTTACCGAGCAAGGGCTTCGCCGCAATCATGGCAATGGCCATGGCACAGACAGCGACAGTGCGGCCCAGACGAACCCCCGAGGTACCGTCATCCGTTGCGAGACCCAGCATCGGTGCCACGTCTACCGTAAAGATGGTAGAGATACTGTTACACATAGAGGCCAACGAAGAGACGATAGCGGCCAGCAGCGCAGCAAACACGAGACCTTTAATGCCCACCGGGAGTAACGTCATGGCTGAAGGATAAGCCTGATCAGGCGAGGCCAGGTCAGCGTTGAGGACAAACATGGCAATGCCCGGCAACACGACAATCACCGGCATGAGTAACTTGAGGAAGGCGGCAAACGCGATCCCCTTTTGCGCCTCATCGACGCTTTTGGCGCCCAGCGCGCGTTGAATGATGTATTGGTTAAAGCCCCAATAGGAGATATTCATGATCCACATGCCCCCGACGAGCACAGACAGGCCAGGAAGGCTCATATAGTGGGGATGCCCCTCCTGCAGGATCATGTGAAATTTCTCGGGGGCCTGCGCCGTCAAGATGGAGAACCCGGCCATCGGACCTGCCCCCTCCGCCACTTGATCCAACAAAATCCAAGCAATCAGTAGGCCACCCAACACCAACAGCACCACCTGAATGATATCTGTCAGCGCGACCGCCCGAAGTCCGCCATAGAGCGAATACGCAATTGCAAAAGTCCCGAGCGCAACAAGCCCAGTCGCCAGATCAACCCCCGCGACCGTGTTAATCGCAAGCGCGCCCAACCACAAAATGGAGGTGAGGTTCACGAAGGTATACACCCCCAACCAAAAGAGGGCCATCACCGTTTTCACTCGGTTGTCGTAACGCTGGGCGAGAAACTGCGGCATGGTGTAGATGCCCGTCTCAAGGAATATAGGTAGCAAATACTTGCCCACCAACAACAGCGTAAAGGCGGCCATCCACTCATATGAGGCGATGGCTAGACCAATCGCATAGCCAGACCCAGACATACCGATGATTTGTTCGGCAGAGATATTGGCCGCAATCAGCGAGGCGCCGATGGCCCACCAGGGCAGCGCCTTGCCCGCCAGAAAATAATCCTCAGCGCCTTTCTCGTGCCCGGCCTGCTCTCGGGAAACCCATTGGGCGATAACAAATAGCGCCACCGCGTAGACCGCGACGATAACCATATCCATTGTTGCGAGCATAGAGCCCCCAGATCGTTTGCGTTATGTTGTCGTTATATTGAGTGGTTGGCTTTTCTATATTTATTGCCTTGCGGACCATACACCCTTACTACGGGTTAGCGGCAAGCCCATCACAATCAAACAGCGAATTCTCCGGCGGCGCCTCACGAATAGCGATCTCTGCAATATCGACTGACAGGACACCGCGGGTTGCTATCAAAAACGGCGTATTGACCTTGCTCAGATCCACGCCACGGCTGGCAAAACATGCCACCGGCACCGACACCGTCCGCCATTCTGCCGCGACCATTGTTTTGAGTACTGGCGCTAAATCTACTGCACCAGAACACGGCCAGCCGCAGTCCATACGCAGAAAGACCGCGTCAGAGGGCGGCGTGTGCAGGCGTAAATCCATGGTCAGAACACCCCCTACCGCCTCAAGCTCCGTCATATCCACCGCTTCATCGTACTGAAAATATAGCTGGCTAAGATGATCTCCATTGCCCGAAAAATCGGCGCGCCGGGCGTCCTCCTGCACATGACGATCGACCACCGACAACTGTAGCTCTCCGCGCGAACTCTTACCGCCCCGGGGCCCTACAGCCAGCGACCAGTCGAGCCCATCGCCCACATACAGTTGCCAGGGATCACGCACGCCCCGCCCAAAGACGACTTGATCAATACTACCGCCGTCACCGATGGGTTGCTCATTCAGTGCCACCCACTCGCCCCGATCCTTGGAGCTGAGGCCATAGTTCATTGGGAACAACACCTCGTCGACGGGGTCGTCAGCCATGCTGGCGTGAAGGTCGGCGCCGGGCCAGTTCATTGGCAGGCGCCCCTCAAACTCGTGTCGCGGCTCTCCGCTGCTGTCGGCAATCAGCACATCGGCGACCCCTGCCCCCTCGGAGCCGGGCAGCCACGCCACCACAAACGCGTCCGACGCATTCAATTCGGCATTGACCCAAAGCGGTCTTCCCGTGAGAAATAATGACACCACGGGTATACCCCGACCGGTAAGATCTTCGATCAACTGTAAGTCGCGCTTGTTGCGCTGCTGCCAGGCGAGAGAATCAATGTCACCCTGCGTTTCGGCGTAGGGCTGCTCTCCAAAAACGACGATCGCCGCATCCAATGGTGCCTCGTCCAGGGCTGCCACGATTTTGCCCCCCGCAGCGGTCACCTGAGCTTCAATCCCTGCCTTGATAGAGGTCGCGCCAGGAAAATCCGCGTTGGTATTTCCCGACCCCTGCCAACTGATGGTCCAACCGCCCGACTGCATCCCAATGTTATCGGCACCAGCCCCCACGACAGCATAGGTACCCGCTGGATTCAGTGGCAGCAACCCGTTCTGGTTCTTCAGCAATACCAATGACCGCCGCACCGCCTCTCTCGCGAGCGCGCGATGCTCGGCCGCACCAATAGCGCCGGCGTACCCGGCTGCTACCGCTGAGGGCTTGCCGCGAGACATCAATCCCATCTCGTACTTGACCTTAAGGATGCGCGAGACGGCCTCGTCGATTCTCGACAAGGAAATCTCCCCCGCCTTCACCTGCGCCACCGTGGTGTGAAGCATCGACTCCCAATCCTCTGGCACCATAATCATATCGATGCCGGCGTTAATCGCTTTTGCACAGCGGTCATCCTCGCATCCGCTGACCTGCCCGATGCCATTCCAATCGCTAACCACGAACCCCCCAAACCCGAGTTGACCGCGCAACACATCGGTCAGCAACTCGCGATTGCCGTGGATTTTGTCGCCGTTCCAACTGTTAAAGGACGCCATCACGGTCTTTACATCAGCATCAATCGCAGAGACGTAACCCCTGCCGTGACGACTCAGTAAAGCGTCAAGCGGTAACCGGGTATCTCCCTGATCAGTGCCCCGGTGTGTGCCGCCATCGCCAATGTAGTGCTTGGCGGTAGCTATCACCCCTTCAGCTTGCACAGCAGCCACGTAGGGGCCGGCGTAACTGCCCACTACTTCAGGATCAGAACTAAAGGACTCATAGGCCCTGCCCCACCGCAAGTCTGTGGCCACCGCTATCGTGGGGGCGAACATCCAGTCGATACCCGTAGCCCGCACTTCTCTGGCGGTAGCGGCGCCGATGCGCCCGATCAGATCAGGGTCTCTGACTGCGCCCAGGGCAACGTTATGGGGGAAGAGCGTGGCACCTATCACATTATTGTGCCCGTGAACCGCATCAGTGCCCCAGATAATCGGGATACCCGCATTACCCTCAGACTGATCTACAGAAGCGTCGTAGTAGGCATCCGCCAGCGCGACCCAATCGTCGACCGAGGCGTATTTGTTATCAGAGGGAAACGAGCCGCCGCCGTTGAGCACACTGCCCAAGCCATATTTCCTGACGTCGTCTGGCGTGACGTGCTTGATTTCACCCTGAATCATCTGAGCCACTTTTTGCTCGAGCGTCAGAGCCGCCAATTGCGCTTCCACGAGCTCCGCGATCTCGCTTTCAGAAGTGTCAGAACACGAGAGCAGCGCCAGTGACATCGATAACCATACCGTAACCCGACCAGCGGACGATTTTATACGTTCCATACCTTCTCTTAACATCGATGTATCCCGAATGTTTCCGACTCAATACTGTGGAAGTGAGAGGTGGGTCTCGTCAGTTGCACCATCGCCGCTCCCCCTAACACTTCTCAGCTGGCTTAAGCTAAGTGGGTCCGACAAGGCGCTCAATCAAAAAACGATTATCAGGGGTATACTCAGGTCAGACGGGAGCCCGCGGTATTTGAGCAGAGTGCAGACTGGACTGTCTGTGCCTCCGCAAACAGCGCGAAACCGCAGGCGTAGGTAGGTAGCGAGGCTTTAATTATTAGCAAGCGAACTCTTGAAGATAGACGATTTTCAGCGCCGATCGTCGCCACTTCGCCGCTTCCGCAACCCTCGCGAGGGCATGCCATGCCGATTCAACGCACCCAGCCCCCCGTTTATCGAAATGCCGTTCACTAACGAACCCGCGCGTGGGATGTTAGCCAGCTAATAAACCAACAATGCCAATTCAGGGGCCTGCTATCCATGGACGCTCGGACTTTCGCAAAAAACAGACTTACTCAGGCCGTTTCTTTGGCGGTGGGGGTGGCACTTTCCACCTCCGTGACCGCGCAAGAAACTGTCGCTGATGAGGCCGTGATGGAGGAGGTGGTAGTCACCGGGATCCGCTCCAGCTTGAAGCGCGCCATGGACACCAAGCGCGACTCGCAAGGGGTAGTGGACGCGATCACTGCCGAGGATATTGGTGACTTCCCCGACACGAACCTTGCGGAAGCCCTCCAGCGTGTCACGGGTGTCGCCATCGACCGTCAGCGCGGCGAAGGCACCACCGTAACCGTGAGGGGTTTTGGCGCAGACTTTAATCTGGTCACGCTCAATGGTCGCCAAATGCCAACGCACAGTGGCCTCGGACGTTCCTTCGATTTTCAGGACATCGCTTCAGAGAGCGTGTCGGGCGTAGAAGTCTACAAAACCTCGAGAGCGAACATCCCCTCGGGTGGCATCGGCGCGACGATCAACGTGCTTACCGCTAAGCCCCTTGATAAGCCGGGTCCGCAGTTCAGTTTTAGCGCCAAGGGTGTTTACGACGAGAGCACCTATTCCGGCGATGAGGTGACGCCTGAAGTCTCGGCTTTTGCCTCACACACCTTCTTTGACGATACCGTGGGTATTGCGCTGTCAGGCACGTTCCAAGAGCGTCATTCAGGCGTTGCGTCCGCGTTCAACACGCGCTTTTTCGAGCGAGACGGAGCCGCAGTCCCTGATAACGGCCAACAGACCAACGCACCGGGCGAAGGCGACCTGGCCGCGGCGCCTCAGCAGTTGGTCTACCGCGTCGAAGAGTTCGAGCGGGAGCGCATCAACGGGCAAGTGACGCTGCAGTGGCGCCCTGTCGAGTCTGTAACGGCAACGCTCGATTACACCATGGCGCAGTTAGAGCTCGACCGGCGCTACAATGACATGTCGATCTGGTTTAGCCCGACTTACCAATCTGCCACCTGGTCAGATGGTCCGATTGCGTCACCGATTATCTATACGGAGACCAACAATCAGCCCGACAGACCGATGGCGGCAGGCGTAGACGCCTCTAAAAATACCCGCTCTTCGATTGGCTACAACCTCGAGTGGGACATCACTGATCGTCGCCGTGTTGCACTCGATTACCACGACACCACGGCGG
>JAYPXQ010000109.1:0-225 GCA_038135595.1 Halieaceae bacterium | reverse complement strand
AAATTCGGCAAGCGTGAATTACAGCACCGAAATTCCTGTAACGACGATCGGCATGAATGATCCCCTGTCTCCCGATGACATGCGTATCACGGGTAGCGTATTCGCGGCTGATTGGGCGGAGATGAACATTGAGCAGACACAGTTTACGGGCGCATTCGACTTAACAGACAACCTGACTGTCGTTGCAGGGGGGTCATTCATTGATCTCGACAACTACCAGGCAGG
>JAYPXQ010000108.1:0-6371 GCA_038135595.1 Halieaceae bacterium | reverse complement strand
AGCACCTCGGCGGCGACCAGCGTGCCTTTATGGGCCAGCGGTGTTCCGCCCGTGGCGACCGCCTGCCAGGTGTGGAGCCCGGTGCCGGGGACCATGGTGGCGGTGCTCAACCCCACGGTGGGTACGTTCCAACTGACATCTCCCACGTCGGTTGAGCCTTTGCCCTGCTCAACGCTAAAGGGTTCGATCACCGATTCAGACCCGTCCTTGTACTCACCGATGGGTAGCGTTTGCGCAATTTGCCGGGCGAAGGCCCGGTCGGTCTCGTCGTATTCCACGCCCCCCAGCCGAATCAGGTGCTCGTAGGCGACCCGCGCCAGTGCCTCATTGGGTAGCACGCTGTGGTTACCGTGTATCACCTCGTATTCGAGGCTGGTGCCTGTGCCCAGTGCTGCGGCGTCTGCTGCGGCAATCACGCGGTCCCAAATAGTGGCAAGCTCGCCCGCGTTGGGGTGGCGCACGTAGTAAAAACTCTCGGCAAAGTTAGGAACCACATTGGGGGCGATACCGCCCTCGGTGATTACATAGTGGATGCGGGTTTCTTCTGGCACATGCTCGCGCAGCAAATTCACCATGAAGTTCATGGCTTCGATGGCGTCGAGTGCCGAGCGTCCACGCTCGGGGTTGGCTGCGGCGTGGGACGAAACCCCCGAAAAACGAAATTTTGCAGACTTATTGGCCAACGTGCTCGACGGGCTTGCCTTGTTTTCATCGCCGGGGTGCCAGTGCAGCACCACGTCAACATCGGCAAAGGCGCCGGCACGCACCAGATAGACCTTGCCTGAGCCCCCTTCCTCGGCGGGGGTGCCATAAAAGCGCACGGTACCTGATTGACCAGAGGCTGCCAGGTAGTCCCTCACCGCCAGTGCCGCCCCCAGCGAACCCGCGCCAAACAGGTTGTGCCCGCAGGCGTGACCCCGGGGTTTGTCATCCATGATCTCGCGGTAGGGCACCGCCGCCTGGGAGATCCCGGGCAAGGCATCAAACTCACCCAAAATGCCGATCACGGGCTCACCGCTGCCGTAACTCGCCACGAACGCCGTGGGGATGTCGGCCAGCCCCGGAGTCACGTCAAAACCGGCATCCGCCAGGGTCTGTTGCAGCAAACCACTCGATTGCGTTTCGAGATAACCCAGCTCGGCTAAGTCCCATAACGATTGTGCGGTGGTGGTTACGGTTTGGGCGTGAGGCGCCACCAAGGGTAGGCGCGTGTCAGCGCTCGCGGCGCTGGCCTCGGCGGCGGCCTGAGTGCAGAACACCGTCAAAACGGCTAACAATGCCTGCTTCAGGGTACGGTTGCGCGTGGCACGGATTCTTAGAGAAAAAGGATTGGCGGTCATGGGTCGTGTCTTCTTCGATGAATGAGATCTTCGGTGATGGCTAGGTGGCGCTGCAACGGCAGAGCATACGCAATAGCGGGTGTTTCTGCACCGGATCGGAGGCGCCACATACCGGCGCACATACCGTATTTACGGTATTGAGCGTGCCCTAACCCATCTTGGCGTTGGCGCCGTATCAACCCAGACGGGTGCCCCGCACCTTTTAATCCCTGATGACGTGGAGACCAGCATGACAATGAATCGACAGTGGCTATTGCACGAGCGTCCCGTGGGGATGATCGGCCCCGAGCACTTTAAATACGTGGAGACCACTATTCCCGAGCCGGGTGAGGGCGAGGTGTTGATTCGGAATCTGATGTTCTCCTTTGATCCCACCCAGCGTGGCTGGACGATGGATCGTGAGAGTTACCTGCCCCCCGTACAGATTGGTGAACCGATGCGCGCGGGGTGTGTGGCCCAGGTGGTGAAATCGAATCATCCGGATTTCGCGGCGGGTCAAATGGTGCAGGCCACCAATGGCTGGCAGGACTATGCGGTTGTTGACCCCGCGCACCCGCCCTCAAGCTTGCGACCCATGCCCGAAGGTGCGCCGCCAGAAATGATGTTGTCGGTGTTGGGTGTCACGGGTCTCACGGCCTATTTTGGTCTGTTGGATTTAGGCGACCCCCAGCCCGGTGAAACGGTACTGGTTTCCGGTGCGGCAGGCGCCACGGGCTCTGTGGCCGGGCAAATCGCCAAGATCAAAGGCTGCCGCGTCGTCGGCATTGCCGGTGGTCCCGAAAAATGCGCCTGGCTCACCGAAGAAGCGGGCTTTGACCACGCTATCGACTACAAGCAGGGCAACCTGAATGAGCAGATCGCCGCAGCCTGCCCCGAAAAGTGGAATGTGTTCTTCGATAATGTCGGTGGCGATACGCTTGAGGCGGCGCTCAATCACCTCAACATGCGCTCACGGGTCGTGATGTGTGGCGGCATTGCCAACTACAACGCCACCGAGCCCCAGCCGGGCCCCACCAACATCATGAATCTGGTCATCATGCGCAGCCGCATGGAGGGCTTCATTGTGCTGGATTACCTGCCGCGTGCCGGCGAGGCGATCAAGGATCTGCTGGGGTGGATCGGCGAGGGCAAGCTCAAGTACCAGATCGACATGCAGGAGGGGTTTGAAAATATTCCCACCACATTACAGCGTCTGTTTACCGGCAAGAACCTCGGCAAGCAGCTGTTGAAGGTGGCTGATCCCGAGTAAACGCGCTCCCATGTGGGCGCTCGACTGGCGGCATTCGAAGTTCCTCGAGCGAGCCTGTCTGGTGCGGGTAAACCACTAAAATGCGCGGGCAAAAGCCCGCGCCTTGAGTGACCTCCCTCGAGATCGACAGGCGCTGCAATGAGAGCGCCCCATGCTGTCGAACTCACAACACTTTGAACGTCGCGACTTTTTGGACTTAACGACCCGATAGATTTCACGACCCCGTAAAGAGGCCCGATACATGATCGAATTCACATTAAACGACCAGCCGGTGAGTGCGGACGTAGATCCTAATACGCCGCTTCTGTGGGTGGTGCGAGATCACTTTAAGCTCAAGGGTTCAAAATTCGGCTGCGGCGCGGGCTTGTGTGGTGCTTGCACCATGCACATTGACGGTGCGGCGATTAAAACCTGTGTCACACCCGTCGCCTCTGTAATGGGTAAGTCAGTGACAACGATCGAGGGGCTGGGCACCCCCGGCAATCTCCATCCGCTGCAGGCGGCGTGGCATCAGCACGCGGTGCCTCAGTGTGGTTACTGCCAGTCGGGGCAAATTATGGCGGCGGCGGCGCTGCTCGAGCAAAATCCCAACCCCAACAGTGATGAGATCGACGCCGCGATGTCGGGCAACATTTGCCGTTGCGGTTGCTACCCGCGCATCAAGCGCGCAATTCAGTCAGCCAGTGAGGGCGCTCTGGCCTACGATGCCATGGCCACGGCGGGAGGTCAGGCATGAATACGGTGAATGTCTCCCGGCGCCGATTTTTGCAATCGGGCGCCGTCGCGGGCGGCGGTTTGGTGGTTGGCTTTTCGCTCAGCAGCTGTTCCAGCACGTCGGCGCCACTCCCGGTGGATGGCGCTCAAGGGGCCTGGACGCCCAACGCGTTTCTGCAGGTATTGCCCGATAACACGATTCGTTTTTACACGGCGCGCTCCGAGATGGGGCAGGGCGTTACCACGGGTTTGTCGACGCTGGTGGGCGAAGAGCTCGACGTCAATCCTCTCGAGATGGAGATTCGCCTGGCCGGGGTGCATACCGACTACGTCAATCCCGATTTTGGCATGCAAGGTACCGGGGGCAGTTCATCGATCCACGCGCACTACCTGCAGCTCCGCCAGGTGGGCGCCAATACCCGTGCGCTCATACTCGAGGCCGCAGCGCAGGACCTTGGCGTTGCAACCAATACGCTCGCAACGGATAACGGCTTTGTGATACAAGGCGAGTCGCGCTACCCCTACGCACAATTTATTACGACGGCGCAAACGCTCAGCATTGAGACCGATGCCCCGTTAAAACCAGTTGCCAAATTTCGGTACATCGGTAAGGAAACACGCCGGGTCGACGCCATTGCCAAGTCGACGGGCACCGCCGAGTTTGGGCTGGACGTTGACCTTCCCGGGATGCACTACGCCGTTGTGGTGCGGCCTCCTGTGGCACGTGCGAAGGCACTGAGCGTTGATGCCAGCGCGGCTAAAACGATGCCGGGTGTCACCGATGTGCTCGAGGTGGGCAGCGGCGTGGCGGTGGTGGCCGAGAGTTTCTGGCAGGCGCAGCAAGCCGCCAAGCAAGTCTCGGTGCAGTGGGAGTCAGTCTCGCTCAATCGGGTGAACACCGACATCTTGCGCGCGGATTACGCAAAGGCGCTGGATGCCGGTGACGGGGTCGAGGGTCCGAACGACGGCGACGTTGCAACCGCCTTGAGCAGTGCAGCGACGCTGCATGAGGCAGAGTACTGGGCTCCACTGTTGTCACACTCACCTATGGAGCCGGTTAATGCCGTCGTGCGGCTCGAGGGTGATTACGCCGATGTCTGGACTGGCATCCAGTTCCCTTCCGCAGTGCCCGGACTGGTATCTCGCGTAGCCGATATTCCGGCAGAGAACGTACGCTTTCATCAGTGCTACCTCGGTGGCGGTTTTGGTCGGCGCGGCACGCCAACCCACCTCGTAGAAGCAACCCAGATTGCCGTGGCAACCGGTAAGCCGATTCAGCTGGTGTGGACCCGGGAAGACGACATTCAACAGGGGCCTTTCCGACCGGCCTCCCTGATGCGGATTAAGGCGGGGGTCGATGAGGCCGGCAACCTCACTGCTTGGGATGCGGCACGCGCCGGTGGTGATATTTCACCCGATACTTTTCGCAGTTTGTTGCCCGCGCTGTATTCGTGGATGGGTGACGGCATGATCGAAGGGGTTGCCAACATCAGTGAGTGGTACTTCGAGAATTTTGCCGCCGACGAGTCCAGCACCGAGGGCTTGTTTGAGGATTACGATCACCCGAATACACGGGTGACGCACATGACGGTGGATCATGAGCTGCCGCTGACGTTCTGGCGTTCAGTGGGCCACTCGTACACCGCTTTTGCCAAGGAGTCGATGATCGATGAACTGGCGCATGCCGCTGGTCTTAACGAAATCGAATTTCGATTACAGAACACGCGCAGTAACCCCAGACTCAACAACGTGATTCGCGTTGCCGGCGAGCACATGGCCGGAATGAACCCGCCCGACGGGCACTTTCTAGGTTTTGCGGCGCATCATTCATTCCGTACCGACGTGGCCGAAATTGCCGAGGTCTCGGTGGATAACGGCAGCATTCGCGTGCACAAGGTCACCTGCGTGCTCGACTGTGGGCAGGCGGTAAATCCCGATATTGTGCGCGCGCAGATGGAGGGAGGCGTGGTCTATGGTTTGACCGCGGCGCTTCATGGGGCGCTTCACCTCGAAAACGGGGCCATCGTAGAGAGTAACTTTCACGATTACCCCATCCTCCGTATGAATGAGTCCCCGGAAATCGACGTGATTATTATCGACAGTGGCACAGAGCCCACGGGGGTGGGTGAGCCGGGCCTGCCACCGATTGCGCCGGCGGTTGCCAACGCAGTGTTCAAAGCCACCGGCCAGCGACTGCGCTCGTTGCCTCTGCAGTTAGCGTAGGGGCGGGCAGGATCAGCGGGGGCGGCTCGCGCCAGTGCGCCACAAGCGCACAGGCTGCGTGTTACCTCGCAGCCCTTTGTTAACACCCCGCGGCACCGTCGGGGGAGGCTCCCGACTTCCGTACCTCTCAGCGCAGTGGCGAAACCGACCGCAAACGATACACTGCGTTGGGTGCAATGATGGTGTGGCGGAGGTGTAACGATGGATGTGACGGATCGAGTGGTGTTGATTACTGGTGCGAGTTCGGGTGTGGGGGCTGCGCTGGCACACAAACTGGGGGCGATGGGCGCCGCCGTGGTGGTGAACTACAGTCGTTCCGCTGAAGCCGCAACCCGGGTGGTGGCGCAAGTCGAAGCGGCCGGTGGTCGGGCAATTGCCATTCAGGCCGATGTCTCGGAACAAGCGGATTGCGAACGCCTCGTGACCGCAACGGTGGCCGAGTATGGCCGCCTTGATGTGCTGGTTAACAACGCCGGAACCACCACCTTTGTACCCCATGACCAGCTTGATGCCCTCAGTGAAGAGATCTGGCTGCGCACCCTGCGGGTGAATTTGATTGGTGCCTTTATGATGTCCAGAGAGGCCGCGCCCCATATTGCCGCGGCCGGGGGCGGCGAGATTGTTATGACTTCAAGTATCGCCAGCATCACCGCCAACGGCAGCTCCATCGCCTACTGCGCCTCCAAGGCAGGGATGAATAGCCTCACTCGGACACTCGCCAAGACATTGGGTAAACAGAAGATCCGCGTGAATGCGGTGCTGCCCGGGCTGATCGATGGCGACTGGGCCTTTAATACGTGGGGCGGCGGTGATGCCGAGCAGTACGAGGGCCTGAAAAAGATGTT
>JAYPXQ010000107.1:0-6441 GCA_038135595.1 Halieaceae bacterium | reverse complement strand
CAGTCGCGACAGCCATCATGCCGGAAGAACACTGACGATCGATTGTCATGCCCGACACGGTGACCGGCAGGCCCGCGCGGAGTGCCGCCGTGCGGCCGATGTTGCCGCCTTGGCTGCCCTGAGTCAGCGCAGCACCCATAATGCAATCCTCAATGCGGTCGGGCTCGATGCCAGCGCGCGCGACCGCGGCGCTGATAGCGTGTCCGGCCAGAGTCGGCGATGCGAGATTATTAAAACCACCGCGATAGGCTTTGCCGATCGGTGTCCGTGCAGTTGAAACAATGACAGCTTCTCTCATTTTTGTGTCCTCTCTAACGTTTTAAATGCTATTTCGGCCTGTTGGGTGCGCCTCGCCCCCGGGATGGGCCTGATGCAGGCTCATCAATGTGTCTGCATTCTTGATTCAGGCCTCGGATCCAATGCCCAACCCCTTCATGGCCTGACCCACCATCTTGATACTCTGCTCGAAGCCGGCCTGTAATGCCCGCTCGCCGCCCTCCGAGATTTGTGACCAATGCGCTGCGATCCCCTCGGGAGTCTGCTCCGCTTCGGGTAGCCACATCCCCTCGGTCTCGACAATTTTTGCTACCGCGTAAGCACCCGCTCCGGCCGCCAATATGGTGCGCGTGGGCGCATCGTCCGACACCAAAAACAGGACCGCGGGCGTTACCGTCTCCGGCGTCAGCAAAGCAAAGGCCTTCTCCTCAATCAGACCCTCGGTCATGCGGGTGCCGGCGGTGGGCGCAAGCGCATTGATCTTTACATTGTACTTGGCGCCTTCTTGCGCCAGCGTATTCATCATGCCGATCACACCCATCTTCGCGGCACCATAGTTGGTTTGACCAAAATTGCCGTACAGGCCGCTGGAGGAGGACGTCACAACAATGCGGCCATATTCCTGCGCCTTCATAATGTCCCAGCAGGCCTTGGTGCAGTGCATCGTGCCCATCAGGTGCACGTCAGTCACCAGCCGAAAATCGTCCACCGTGCCTTTAGAGAAGCTTTTGTCGCGCAGAATACCCGCGTTATTGACTAGGATATCGATGCGGCCCCAGCGCGCCATCGTCTGCGCCACCATGTCTTCGACCTGTACCAGATCCGCAACATTAGCGCCGTGCGCCATGGCCTCTCCGCCAAGCGCTTCAATCTCGGCAACGACTGCCAACGAAGCTTCCGAATTAGCGCCCT
Source organism: Halieaceae bacterium (assembly GCA_038135595.1). Classification (GTDB taxonomy): domain Bacteria; phylum Pseudomonadota; class Gammaproteobacteria; order Pseudomonadales; family Halieaceae; genus Luminiphilus. The sequence goes on along the minus strand of JAYPXQ010000107.1, from coordinate 5,253 downwards.
CCCCCGAGACGGAACCACCGAGGTCATTCACCACCACTTTGGCGCCTCGTTTGGCGAGCTCGATCGCGTGGCTTCTTCCCAAGCCTCCGCCGGCTCCGGTGACGATGGCGACCTTGTTGTCATAACGGACTGTCATTTTTGCTCTCCCGACCTCTCAACCTATGATGGACATACCCAACCATTCGGCATAAACCGCGGGGGTATCCTCACCTTCAATTTCTACCGTGACCGCCTGCTTTACCAGAAATCGGTTGGCATCTTTGCGGTCTACCGACATGATTTCTGTATGGGCCCTGATGCGCTTGCCCGCCCGAACCGGATTGAGAAAACGCACTTTATCGAGCCCGTAATTCACCCCCATCACAATCCCCTCGGGGTAGACGCCGTTTTCCGAGCACAGCTTGGTCATCAGTGAGAGCGTCAAAAACCCATGCGCGATGGTGCCGCCAAAGGGAGTTTGCGCCGCGGCGGCCTCATCGATATGGATAAACTGATGATCCTCGGTGCAATCGGCGAACGTGTTGATGCGCGCTTGATCGACTTCAAACCATTCCCCCGGCGGCAGCTTGGTACCCGCCTGGGCCTCCATTTCTTCTGGCTTCACCATCGTCAGTGCCATTTATTCGGTCTCCTCTTGTCTTGATCTCAGACGCCCCACAATTGAGCGTCTCGGCGTCAGTCGGTGCTCGCACCGACCGGTCATTGAGTCATGATCGCGGTCGCGCTCCTGTGGCGTCCACCGATCAAGCATCGAGAATCAGCCATCGCGAAAGGTCGCGGCCGTCTCGGTGGTTTCGCTCAGGTACTGTTTGATCTCATTGCGCCCCACCACCATGCGGTGGACGGCGTCGGGGCCATCCGCCAAGCGCAAAGTGCGCTGGCCAGACCACATCTCGGCGAGCGGCGTGTCTTGAGAGACACCGATGCCCCCATGGATCTGGATCGCATCGTCGATGACTTTCAAGGCCATGTTGGGCACCACGGTCTTGATCATGGAGATCCAGATCCTGGCTTCCTTCGGCGTCGTGTGATCCATCATCCACGCGGTTTTGAGCGTCAGCAGCCTGGCTTGCTCAATGTTCATGCGGGCGTCGGCAATAATGTCGATGTTGCCACCCAACTTATACAGGGGGCGGCCGAACGCTTCTCTGGTGGTTGCTCGCTCGCAGAGCAACTGCAGCGCTTTTTCCGCCGCACCGATTGAGCGCATGCAATGGTGGATTCTTCCCGGGCCCAATCTGCCTTGAGAAATCTCAAAGCCTCTACCCGGACCTAAAATAATGTTGTCTTTCGGTACGCGGACATTGTCGAGCTTGACTCGCATATGGCCATGGGGCGCATCGAGCATATTGAAAACCTTCAGCGGTCTCACAATATTCACACCGGGCGTATCCATCGGTACCAGAATCTGCGACTGCTGCAGATGCTTGGGGGCATCGGGGTCAGTTTTGACCATGCAGATCATGACTTTGCAGCGGGGGTCACCCGCGCCCGAGGTCCAATGTTTTTCGCCGTTGATAACCCACTCGTCGCCGTCGAGCGTCGCCAATGTGCAGATATTGGTGGCGTCAGATGATGCCACCGCGGGCTCTGTCATGCCGAAGCAAGATCGGATTTCACCCGCCAGCAGTGGCTCCAGCCACTGCTTCTTTTGCGCTTCGCTGCCGTATTTGTGCAGCACTTCCATATTGCCGGTGTCGGGTGCCGCGCAGTTGAATACCTCAGCGGCAAGCCGGGATTTACCCATTTCCTCGGCGAGATAGGCATATTCAACGGTATTGAGGCCAGAACCCTCGTCACCGGTCAAAAAGAAGTTCCAGAGCCCCGCGGCTTTTGCACGGGTTTTGAGCTGGTCAAGGATCTCGTATTGGCGGGCAGTCAGCTCGAAAGGGTCACCCACCTCAATTTCCGCAATGTATTCGCCCTCAACCGGAATGATATGAGTGCTGATAAACGCTCTGACCTGTTCAAGCACAGGTGCCACTTTGTTCGAGATACCTAAATCCATTTCTGCTCCTGCTTATCTCGCCAGATCGCTAAGGCTTCAGCGCGGGGATCAACCGCCTTTTGATTGGCGCTGATGGCCCGCGCCTGCAGTATTATGGCACAATTTATGCCATTACATCGCTGTTGCGGGATGACACGACGCCGCTTCGGTTAAAATTTCCCTCGCGGCAAAGGCGCTGGGACAGTAGCGCAGGCATGCGTCGCCAGCAAGATGCTATTGCATAAGCAAGACTGATAGCCGCAATTGCGCCGGGGATCATTGTATGGCGTTCATTGGCTTAAAAGTACTCGCCCTCTTATCCAGCCCGGCACATTAAACATCCCACACAAAATGGCGCAGCAAGGACCTGATCAGGCCGGCACCGGTAACGTCAGCGACTCCTTGACCTGCTCCATCACCACATAGCTGGTTGACTCTTGTACGCCGGGCAGGGTCAGCAGGGTCTCGCCGAGCAGCACCCGGTATGCATTCATATTCGCGACCCGGGCCTTGAGCAAATAATCGAAATTGCCGCTCACCAGATAACACTCCTGCACTTCCTCAAGATCCATTGCCCGCGCCGTGAATTCCTCGAATATATCCTGTGATGTGCGGTTCAATCTGATTTGAACAAACACCACCAGACCCCTATCCAACGCCGCGGGATTGAGCACGGCTTGGTAGTGCTGAATCACGCCGTCCCGTTCAAGTCGTTTGACCCGTTCCTTGCATGGCGTGGTGCTCAAACCCACCCGCTTGGCCAGTTCCGTGTGCGGCATTCGCGCCTCTTTTTGCAATAACCGCACGATTTTGCGATCAATTCGATCCAGTTGATTTGACTGCGATGGCATGTGGGTGACCCCCTAGAATCTACTCAGCGCGCGCGGATGAAATCGATGATATGCCTTTAAATTATCATAATATTAGTTAATTTATCTTTTTAAAAAAATAATTATATATTTATTGACTTTTTAATGCTTTATAAAAAGCTTTTCCAGCCTTTTCCGCTGAAACCGGCCGAGCCACACTGCGGCCACTTAACCTAGGAGTAACCACCATGCTGATTGGTGTACCCAAAGAGGTCAAAGCACAGGAGTTTCGGGTGGGCATGACGCCTGCAGGGGTCAGAGAGCTAGTGGGCGCCGGGCATCGCGTCCTTGTTGAGTCCGGTTGCGGTGAAGCGATAGGACTGGGGGACGCACTTTACCGTGCCGCAGGCGGGTCAGTTGTGGACACCGCTCAGGAAATATTTGCCACTGCAGACCTCGTTGTGAAGGTCAAAGAGCCGCAGGAGAGCGAATGCCGACAGCTTCGGCCCGGGCAGCTGCTGTTCACGTATTTGCACCTCGCTGCTGATCCCCATCAAGCGGAGTGGTTGGTCCAGTCAGGCGCAACCTGCATCGCTTACGAGACCATCACCTCGTCTCAGGGCGGCCTGCCCCTGCTGGCACCGATGAGCCTGATTGCCGGGCGATTGTCCGTGCAGGCCGGCGCCCATCATATGGAAATCCATCACGGGGGTAATGGCACGCTACTGGGCGGTGTGCCCGGTGTGCCGCCAGGTAAAGTGCTGGTGCTGGGAGGCGGGGTAGTCGGTAATAGCGCTATCCGGGTGGCGATGGGAATGGGAGCTGAAGTCACCGTAGTAGACCGCTCAGTCCCGCGGCTGACCGCATTGGACGAGCAATACGGCGGGCGATTGAAGACCGTCTACTCTACCGCCGAATCCATTGATCAGTGCGCGCGAGAAGCAGACCTGATTGTGGGCGCAGTATTGATACCCGGCGCGTCGGCACCCAAGCTGGTGACCCGGGATATGCTCTCTGGCCTGAAGCCCCGAACCGTACTGGTTGATGTTGCCATTGATCAGGGAGGGTGTTTTGCAACATCGCGGCCCACGACCCACGCTGATCCCACCTATGTGGTGGACGACATCGTGCACTATTGCGTGGCCAATATGCCGGGCGCGGTGGCGAGAACGGCGACCATGGCACTGACCCACGCAACACTGCCCTACGTGCTGAGGCTAGCCGCAGATCCGCTGGCAGAAGTCATGTCAGCCGATCCTCATTTCGCTGCCGGCATCAACGTCCACGAGGGCCTGATTACCCATGACGCGGTCGCGGCCGCTCTGGGGCGAGACTGCGTTCCGATTGCACAGGCTCTCAGCGCGCCGCCTCAACTGCGATCGGCTTGAGCACCTCAGCCACAGAACACTGCCAAAGCGCCTTTCGTAACAGGGGCTAATTACTGCACACTAGCTGCAGAACACGACACAAACTGAGCCGAACGTATGCATCAAGTGAAACCGGACATCGAAGCATTGTCAGAGGCCATTGTCGCCTACGCCATGGATCGACTCCGCATGGACCCCCCATCCCTTGATCACCCACTGCCTCAGGAAACCCTTGAGGCGATGGCAGGACAAACCATTACCGAAGAAGGTTTGGGCGGCGAAGAAGCGCTGCGGCTTTTCATAGAGACGCTCGCCCCCGCGTGTATTTCAGAAGACCACCCCCGCTATTTGGCATTTGTCCCCACTGCACCCTCGGAAGTGTCAACGCTTTTTGACCTCGTGGTAGGCGCATCGAATATCTGCGCGAGCAGTTGGCTGGAGGGCGCCGGCGCCGTGTACGCGGAAAATCAGGCGTTGCGGTGGATCTCGGACATCGCGGGGTTCCCGGCGGGTGCAGGTGGCGTTTTCGTCAGCGGCGGCACCGCGGGCAACCTGTCAGCGCTGGTAGCGGCGAGACATGATTGGCGACAGCAACATCCAGATCATGCGAAACAAAGAGGACTCATCATTTCCTCACGCGGGGCGCACGCCTCAGTGGAGCAGGCTGCGCAGGTGATGGATGCCGATCTGGTTCAGTCTGGCGGGCATCAACTCACTGGCGCCGATGTTGAATCAACGATTGCGGCACTCAATGCCGAAGATCGGTCAAGACTGTTCGCCGTGGCCTGTACTGCCGGCACCACCAATCTCGGGATTATCGACGACATGCAAGGCATCAGTGACGCCTGTGGCGGGCATGGTGTCTGGCTTCATGTCGATGGCGCCTACGGCGGCGCCGCATTGGCAGCGCCATCGGCACGTCCCCTCTTTGACGGCATCGAGAAAGCGGATAGCTTCATTGTTGACCCCCACAAATGGCTGTTTGCACCCTTTGACTGCTGCGCCCTGATTTATGCCGACCCCGCCAAAGCACGGAGCGCGCACCGACAGCACGGTGATTATCTGGAGGTCTTCTACGATGGCATCTGGA
>JAYPXQ010000106.1:0-6455 GCA_038135595.1 Halieaceae bacterium | reverse complement strand
ATGGGCGCAAACGCAGGCGCCTGATGTTAAGTGGAAAATGCCTGAGGGTTTTCCCTACGGTGGCAATTACGTGGGGGCCGATGAGGTCATCGAAAAGGTTTTTACGCCGATTGGTGAATTGTGGCCAGACTTCAAGGTAGAGCCTGTTGCGTTTCATGCTGCCGGTAACGTCGTGTTCATTGAAACGAAAATGACGACGGGCGGTCAGGTGAGCGACTCGATCCATAAAGCAGTGATCGAAAGTGGCCAGTATGTTGAATTTCAAGTATTCGATGATGCGGGTTTTATGATGTCCCACGCGGTGGGCGGTGGCAGTACGGCACAGATTGGCACGCAGTTTTTTGAGGATGGCACGTCGAAGCCGCTGTTTGCCGGTAATACTGCGAATGCTCAGATCTGGGTCGATTATATTCAGGCACACAATGATCGTGATTTCGACAAAATCGCAGCAATGAATGCTGAGGACTTTAGGGGTCTTACGGCTCAGGGTGAGATGGTAGAGGGTTCTGCCGCTCAAACGGCTTTCTTGCAAAACTGGGTGGCGGCAGAAGAACCGAAGTGGCAAGTTTGGTGGGTAATTGCAAACGATGGGCTAAACGCCGAAGGAGTCATGGAGGAGTGGCTGGCTACGGGTACGGTGGTCACGAACACCAGTGCCGATGGAACCCAGACCAAGTCCTACGAAACCATCGACGTGCTGCTTGAGAATGGCAAAATTAAACTATTGAACGTGGCGTCCCAGCGCATGCCTCAATAGGTGAGTTGGTGCGCGCACAGATACGTTGGTTGATTAAGGCCACTCAGCCCCGTTGGGACTGAGTGGCCAGTGACCAAGAGATTATGGGGAGCGAATGACTTCCGAGTGATACACGCGGCTGGAATCACAGCTAACAATATCCCCGTACAAGTTACCCCACGCTGACCCGAGACCTTCGTTCCACAATGCATGGGTAAAAGCGGTGTAGGCTGCGAAGTTGGGGTAGCCTCGCACCCACTTAAAGCTCAACGCGTTTTGCACGCCCGTTGCGGCACCTGCTCGTGGCCATAGCTGCACAGAGCCCATTGCTGCGCCGTTCATGCCGCGCTTGGCAAGCTCTTCTGCGTAGGCGATGTTGGCAACAAGCAAGTCTGAATCGTCCTTGCCTTCTTTGTAGAAGCAGTCGCTAAATTCGGTAATGTGACTGCCGTTGGTCCAGTCGCCGCCGGCCAATATTTCCCAGGCTCCCCACTCGCTGTGAGCACACTGTTCCAGAAATTTATTGGCTTCTGCGTACATGCTGCTGCCATTACTGGCTCGAATGTCCATGTCCTTACCCGCGTCGGCATAGTTGTCCCAGTAGCCAAGCCAAGTGAAGTTACTCGGGTATTCTGCGTCGGAGAATTCCGCCCACATCAGTTGCGCTACGTAAGACCCAAAGGCACCTTGCTCATCGGCCCATTGATTCCAGCTGGCCGCGAACTTTTGGGATTGTTCGTAACCGTTTACGCCGTCTTTGAAGTTGCATCCATAGATTTCTACCGGGTTGCCTGTTGCCCATGTAGGCGTCTCCTCGGCGTGACTCGCGGTACCTGCAAGCGTGGCAGTGATCGCGACTGAAGCATTGATCAACAATTTAAAGTTCATTCTCGTTGGCTCCTCCTGCTAAATTTGGCCCGGACATAGTGTTTTCGGGCACGTTTAGCTCTACTCTTGAATTTTTGATGTTAGGGCCGGTGTAACACCGTCTCCGTGTTGAGCATTTCTCCGGTGCAATCGGCGTATAGGTTGAAGTAGTCGCGGGTCATCATCCAGCCACCGTTTGCCAGCATTGACCGCCTGGACATAAAGGCCTCCATATCCGGATACACCGCTACGTGAGCAAATTCACCCGCCGAGTCAGCCCCTCCGGTATGAGGCAACATAACCAGCCAGCCAATAATGCCCCCGGCATCTTGCTGCATATTTTGAGCGTACTCTCGGTGCTTGGCAGACAGCTCCTCGAATGTGACGCCATCTTTACGCGTACACCAGTTCCAGGTGACATATCGCTCGTCGTCCTCCGCCATCGCTTTGGGGTCGGCATACAGCATAAAGGCGTGCGCCTGCTTAACGTGACAAACGGCAAGCGATTGCCAGCGGTCGTTGAGCGCCATGCCATCCTTTGAGGTGAGCCATAAATCCCAGGCGGCACCCCAGCGCTGGTAGTCGCTCACCAGAAATTCGACAAAATCATAGGGCCAGGGCCGCGCCAGATTCTGGTGTGAAAACAGCGGAAACTGTCTGACAAATACGGGGTCGACATTGTTCTTTTTTGCCCACACAAAATAGTCTTCGATCATGGCTTGGTAGTCGTCGATACCCACGCCCGGATTGAGTTTGCACAGGTTGGCCTGAACGTTAAAAGGTTGTTGCACGTTAATGTTGTCGATCATGTGATCATCGGCGCGGGTGACCGAAGTCGTCAAAAGTGCTGCGCCGAGCATGCTACAAAGGGTGATAATTAATTTTTGCATGATACTTCCCCAAGTGGTGATAGCGTTGTGCGTGATATTTGTTTCTGCAAACAGATCCATAGTTGCTCCGTATTAGACAGATCACAGAACAAGAGAAAGTTATCAGCTCAAGCTTTGCTTTTTTGTGACACTTATATGAAGTTTGATGTTGCAGATATGAAACACCAACCCTTGAAGGTTCAGGCGGTCACCCTCGGCTTGGAGATAAAGTACAAAAGTCCTCCGCTGAGAACGATCCCGCCAGTAATTAACGCTTCAATCGGCCGTTGCATGACGATGTAGATCAGCGTCCAACTCGTTATTCCCAGAAAAACAAGTGGAGTGAACGGATAGAGTGTTACCCGGAAGGGTCGCGGCAGGTTCGGTTCTCGCCAGCGCAGTATAAAAAGTCCCAGTACCGTAGCAAAAGTATTCAGTGCCATCGTGGCACCGGAAAAAATGAGGATTTGCTCGAAAGAAGCGGACCACAAAAAAAGAAGCGCGGTACCCGATTGCACGATAATAGCCACAACAGGAATGGCGTCTTTATTCTCTCTGGCGAGCCATGCAAACCTGGGATAATCCTGCCCAATACGGTGTAGCACCCGCGGTCCGGCAAGAATCATGGCGCTGATAGTGGAGATCAACAGCAGTGCCAGCAGCGCACCCATCAAGGTGCCTATGGCAGATCCGAAGGCATATTCCGCCGCGATGACGCCTACCTCGACTTTGCCCGCCATGGCCTCTATTGGTGCGACCGATAAGAAAACAAAATTGAGCAGGCAATATAGGGCGGCTACCAAGGTTGTGCTGATGCCCAATACCCACGGCAGGCTTCGCTGCGGGGATGACAGCTCACCGCTGATGTAGGTGGCGGCATTCCAACCTGAGTAAGCGTAATTTACATAGATCAACGATACGGCGAAGGCGCCGCTACCTAGCGCGACGGTCGCGTCGTCGGTCCACACAATTTCAACCTGGCTCACACCGTGACCGAGCGTAAGCGCCGCCACCGAGAAGCCTAGGATGAGGAGGATTTTAAGTGCCGTAAAGCCCGTTTGTGTCGTGCCACTGCGTGCACGTGTAGTGCAATGGGCAGCCGTTAGCGTAATGATCGCTGTAGTGGCCAGCCAGATTGGGTCAATACTGAGACCGCTCGAGTTGAGGTAGCTCCCAAACGTCAGGGCAGCAAGGGCGGTAGGTGCAGCAAAGCCCACCGTGGCTGAGACCCAGCCAGAGATAAACCCCGCGCACGGGTGATAGATTTCCGTCAAAAAATGGTACTCGCCCCCCGAGCGGGGGAGTGCGGCACCAAGTTCCGCATAGCTCAACGCACCACATAGAGCCGAGAAGCCTCCCACCACCCATAGCATCATGAGCACTGGCGTTGACTGGATGTCGAGCAATTGAAAGCCGAGACTGGTAAAGACACCAGTCCCGATCATGTTGGCTATGACTACAGCAGCTGCGACTTTTGGAGGGTAGTGAGACAGTGTTTTAGTCCGCTAGGGCAGAACGGCTTACCGTTATCGTATTATGGGTTGATTCGGGCCTGGCGGCAGACCCGCTTCAATGCGACGTTGCCCTTGTCACGGGCACGGACGACGTTTACTTATAAGTGACTTTGTGCACGATCTGGTGATCGATCATCGTGCGGATTTCTTCGTAACCCTTGGCAATGGCATCGAGTTCCTCTTCGTCATCCGAGTAGCGCTCTGCGAGGATCTCGTTCACCTTGTTCCATTTCTCCTCATTCGGCTGATAGGCCGCCATGTTGGGGTACTCGACATTGAGCCATACATTAGGTGAGTCCGCGGCCGTGGATACCAGAATGCTGTAGTCCGTCACGTAGCCCAGCTCTTTTTGCACCTCCATACTGCGAACCCAGGTTCGCTCCAGACGAACAAGATAGTCATCAAGATAGTTGCCCTGCACCGCAATCACGGTATGTTCGATAACTTCCTCACTCAGAGCATAATCTTCCCAGATCTCTGCCTGAGTAGAGATGCTTAGAGACAACAGCAATCCGCCTAAAATTGAGTTCTTAAACATTACGATCCTTCTCCCTTATTAGTGATTCTGTGACCAGTGGGATAAACCCCCAGAGCCTTGTTGTAGCATCATTGAGGGAGCAGGGATACCGGTTTTTTGCAGGTGTAGAATGGCGGGAAGCTGGCTTGGGGTGGCGTAAATGGGGGAGCGTTAGTTAAACCAGGTGACGCCCCAGAACACCGCCATGCCGGCTATCAGAGCAAGGATATGGTTGCCTGAGTATCGCGCGGCGAGGGCTGCGCAAATGAGCCCTGCGCACTCAGCGGCGCCTGCGACCAGCTCTCCCTCGGGCGTTGTCATCATCGATATCACCAGTGCCGCCATGACACTGGGTGCCACATACTCCAAGGCGCGAAGCAACACCGGTGGAAAAGTGTATCGCGCAAGGGCAAAGATAAAAAAAGCCCGCATAGCATAGGAGCCGATGCCTGTGAGAATAATCGCGATGGCGATCAAGGGTTCACCTTGCGGGGCAACAGCAACATGATGACAACGGTTATAACCACAGCAATCAACATGCCTGATCGGTTCGGTAGCGGGGCTAGGAGGTAAGTCAGGGCCATCGCCATTGCAGCAGCGCCCAGTTTGTCAGGTCGATTACTGGCAGCCATCATCAGACTTACAAACAGCACAGGCGCGGCAAAGTCGAGCCGCCAATGTGCTGGAATCTGAGGACCCAGTGCAACACCAAGCGCGGTGCACGTCATCCACAAAGTCCAAAAAGTAAATCCGGCAGCAAGAAAATAGCGACGAAAAGCGGCGGGCTCGTCGACGGGTTTGATCTGGCTCAATACGAATACCTGATCAATCAGCACGTAAGATCCCACCCAGCGAAACCACGAGGGCTGATTCTGAAATCTTGGCGCCAGCGTGACCGAGTAGAGCATGTGGCGCGCGCCCACGATGAGCGCGGCGCTTACCGCGGCGGCTACGGAGGCACCCTCGCCGATCAGTGTAAAGAGGGTCACTTGAATTGCCCCCCCAAAAATAATGGGTGAGGACGACCAGCCCAGCCACGTGGGAATGCCGGCTTCTGCCACTACCACGCCGAATACAAAGGCAAACGGCAGTGCCGGAATAAACAGCGGTAAGGCGTCGAGGCAACCGCGCAACGCGGGGCGAGTAGGGGTGGTGTTCATGGCGCCGGTAATATAGCGGACAAGTAAAAGATTAGCGCCAAAAAAAATCGGCCCGGTAGGGAGCCGCCACGACAGCGTCTTCAGCACCGCCGTGGCCATGGGGCTACGCCAGCCCTTCGGTGACAAAGGTATGGGGCAAGCTTTTTGGCGGGGATTAAGCCCTGAAACTTTGTCACCTTTTGCGCTCTGTGCGCTTTGATATCTTGTCCAAGCCAGCCTAGCATCTCGGCTGAGTAAACTGTCGTTAGGCCTGGTATGGCTGGTTTCAATTCCTCTGTTCTTGAGGCAATTGGCAACACACCCATTGTGGAACTCAACCGCTATGGTGCTGGGGTGGAGCCCTTACTGCTCGCGAAGCTGGAGTTCACCAATCCGGGTGGCAGCATGAAGGATCGCGCTGCGGTGGGTATGATTGAGTGGGCCGAGCGTGAGCACGACCTGCAGCCCGGTGCCGAAATCATCATTTCTACCTCAGGTAACCTCGGCATCGGTATGGCGATGACCTGTGCCGTAAAGGGCTATCGGCTGACTTGCTTGGTCGATCCGAAGCTGAATCCCGCGACGGAGCGAAGCCTGGAGCTGATGGGTGTTGAGTTGGTTAAGGTTGAAGAGCTTGACCATACCAGCGGCTATCACCTGACTCGATTAAAGCGTCTGCAGAGCCTTCAACGAGAGAGGCCCGACGCCATCTATCTTGATCAATACGATTCTCCCGCAGCTATCGAAGCGCATCGCACCTCTACCGGACGGGAAATCCTTGAGCAGATGGGCGGTCGCCTCGATGCCATGATC
>JAYPXQ010000105.1:0-6529 GCA_038135595.1 Halieaceae bacterium | reverse complement strand
TGGCTCCGCCTGCTGGGCTCGAACCAGCGACCCGCTGATTAACAGTCAGCTGCTCTACCAACTGAGCTAAGGCGGAAGGGTCTCTCAAGAGGGTGCGAAGTGTACACAGCCGGTTTTCGGCCAGTCAACCACGGATCAAGTAAATCTCGCCAAACCGCCAGATCCGTTATCCTTGCGTTTTTTGCTGACCTTCTCTCCCGTGACTCGACCCTTTGAACTTCAATCTGCCTACGCGCCTGCGGGGGATCAGCCCGTTGCGATCGAGCAACTGATTGCGGGCGTGCAGTCGGGCCTCGCCTCGCAGATTCTGCTCGGTGTTACCGGGTCCGGAAAAACCTTCACCATGGCCAATGTGGTGCAGGCGCTGCAGCGCCCCACTATTGTCATGGCGCACAACAAAACCCTGGCTGCGCAGCTCTACGGTGAATTCAAAGAGTTTTTTCCAAACAATGCGGTTGAGTACTTCGTCTCCTACTACGACTACTACCAGCCTGAGGCCTATGTTCCCTCGTCAGACACTTACATAGAGAAAGACGCGCAGGTTAACGATCACATTGAGCAGATGCGACTGTCGGCCACTAAGGCGTTGCTTGAGCGCCAAGATTGTCTGGTGGTGTCGACGGTGTCATCGATCTACGGCCTTGGGGATCCTGAGTCTTACTTTAAGATGGTCATGCACCTGTCGCGCGGCGAGATCATTGATCAGCGGGGTGTGCTGCGCCAGCTGGCGGAGCTCCAGTACACGCGCAACGACATCGATTTTAAACGAGGTACTTATCGTGTTCGCGGAGATGTCATCGATATCTTCCCGGCAGAATCTGACGAGATGGCGATTCGGGTCGAGCTCTTTGATGAGGAAATCGAAAATATCTGTACATTCGACCCCTTAACGGGCGCGATCGACGAGCGCCTGCCCAGGGTGACGATATTCCCCAAAACCCACTATGTGGCGTCTCGGGACACCATGCTGGGTGCGGTGGATCTGATCGAGGCGGAGCTCGAGGAGCGGGTAAAACAGCTCAAGGACCTCGAGAAGCTCCTCGAAGCACAGCGTCTGCAGCAGCGCACCCGGTATGACATCGAGATGATTCGCGAATTGGGATACTGTCAGGGCATCGAGAACTATTCTCGCTACCTTTCCGGGCGTGCCCCCGGCGAGGCGCCGCCTACGCTGTTTGAGTATATCCCCGATAACGCCTTGGTGTTGGTCGATGAATCCCATGTCACCATCCCGCAAATTGGCGGCATGTATCGTGGCGATCGGAGCCGCAAAGAGACACTAGTCGAATACGGGTTTCGCCTGCCATCCGCTCTCGACAACCGGCCGCTCAAGTTTGAAGAGTGGGAAGCGCTCTGTCCGCAAGCCATTTACGTGTCTGCCACGCCCGGGCCCTACGAGAACGAGCACGCAGGTCAGACGGTGGAGCAGGTCGTGCGACCCACCGGACTGGTCGATCCCATCGTTGAGGTTAGGCCCGCCAGCTCGCAGGTGGACGACTTGCTCGCTGAAATACACAGAACCGTCGAGGCGGGTGATCGGGTATTGGTGACCACCCTGACCAAAAGGATGGCAGAGGATCTCACGGAGTTTTTGGGTGACCACAACGTTCGGGTTCGCTACCTGCATTCGGATATCGATACCGTTGAGCGGGTAGAGATTATCCGCGACTTGAGGCTGGGACATTTCGATGTGCTGGTTGGTATCAACTTGCTGCGCGAGGGGCTCGATATGCCCGAAGTATCGCTGGTCGCGATTCTTGACGCCGACAAAGAGGGCTTTCTGCGCAGCGATCGCTCGCTGATTCAGACCATTGGCCGTGCGGCAAGGCATATCAACGGGCGGGCGATTCTCTATGCCGACAAGGAGACGGGTTCGATGACCCGAGCGCTTGCTGAAACCGAGCGCCGCCGCACCAAGCAGCTCGCCTTTAACGAGGCCAATGGCATCACTCCCAAGGGCATTCATAAATCAGTGCAGGATATCCTGGAGGGCGCGCGGCGCATGCCCACCAAAGCCAAGGGTGGCAAATCCCGGGCGGCGGCGGGGGATCGTGCAGCTCTCAGCGCAGAGGTAGGACATCTCACCCCCGCTGCGCTGGGTCGGAAGATCGCTGATATGGAACAGAAGATGTTCGAGCACGCCAAAAACCTCGAATTTGAGGAGGCGGCAGCCTTGCGGGATGAGGTCGCCGAGCTAAAGCAGGTGGCTTTCGCGGGTTAGTTATGGATGAGGCTCAGGCGCTCGCGCGATTGAACTTTCTCGAGAGTAAATTTGCCCCTTTGATTTTTTCATGTCGTCTGACAAACTCCTGCCCTTCGCACGCGGCCTCTGGTAATGGTCGCCACTGAATGGAGGAACGCTCATGCCTGTTGTTACCCTGCCCGATGGCTCCCAAAGATCTTTCGAGACCCCTGTCTCCGTGTTTGATGTCGCCGCCGATATTGGGCCGGGGCTTGCCAAGGCGGCTTTGGCGGGTGTCGTTGACGGGCGCGAAGTCGATACGTCCCATGTTATCGAGAACGATGCAGAGCTGAGTATCCTCACCGATCGCGACGAGGCGGCGATTGAGATTATTCGCCACTCCACCGCCCATCTGTTAGCACAAGCCGTGCAGCAACTCTTTCCGGGTACGCAGGTCACTATAGGGCCTACGGTCGAGGACGGCTTTTACTACGACTTTGCGTCGGGCCATAACTTTACGCCCGAAGACCTCGAAAATATCGAGAAGCGCATGCTGGAGATCGCCGCAGATGACTTGACCGTTGAGCGCATCGTCAGCCCTCGCGACAAGGCGATCGAGATCTTTCGCAATATGGGCGAGCACTACAAGGTGCAGATCATTGAGGATCTGCCCGGCGATGAGGAAATCACGATCTACAAGCAGGGCGAGTGGATGGATCTCTGTCGAGGGCCCCATGTGCCCAGCACCGGCAAACTGCAGGCATTCAAGCTGACCAAGGTTGCCGGTGCTTACTGGCGCGGCGACGCCAACAATCAGCAATTACAACGAATTTACGGCACTGCCTGGGCCAATAAGAAACAACTCAAGGCGTATCTCACCCGCATTGAAGAGGCCGAGAAGCGTGACCACCGCAAGATCGCCAAAAAACTCGATCTTTTCCACACCCAGGAAGAAGCCCCCGGCATGGTGTTCTGGCATCCCGCTGGTTGGAGTATTTATCAGACCATCGAGCGATACATGCGAGACAAGCAGGTGGCCTATGACTATAGAGAGATCAAAACGCCGCAGGTGGTGGATCTCAGCCTCTGGCAGCGCTCGGGTCACGCTGACAAGTTCGCGGAGGGGATGTTTACTCTGGAAGCCGAGGATCGACAGTTTGCAGTCAAGCCCATGAATTGTCCCTGCCACGTGCAGGTCTTTAACCAGGGCCTCAAGTCCTACCGTGATCTACCGCTGCGACTGGCCGAGTTCGGCAGTTGTCACCGCAATGAGCCGTCGGGTTCATTGCACGGCATCATGCGGGTTCGGGGTTTTACCCAGGATGATGCCCACATCTTTTGTACTGAAGCTCAGATACAACCGGAAGTTTCGCGGTTTATCGATATGCTGCACGAGGTCTACGCTGACTTCGGATTCAGCGAGGTGATATATCGCCTGTCTACGCGACCCGCAGAACGCGTGGGTTCTGACGAGGATTGGGATCGCGCCGAGGCGGCGCTGGCTGAGGCGCTCGACGCCAAGGGCTTACCCTGGGAAACCTTACCCGGAGAGGGCGCTTTCTATGGTCCCAAGATCGAATTCTCACTCAAGGATTGCATTGGTCGGGTCTGGCAGTTGGGGACAATTCAGGTCGATTTTTCCATGCCCGGCCGCCTCGACGCCCAGTACGTGGCGGAAGACGGGGCCCGAAAAACGCCCGTGATGTTACATCGCGCCGTTCTTGGCTCCTTCGAGCGCTTCATTGGAATTCTCATCGAGCACTACGAGGGCGCTTTTCCGCTGTGGCTGGCGCCCCGGCAAGCGGTGGTGGTGAATATCACTGATAAGCAAGCGGGCTATGCCAGTGAGGTGGCCCAGGGGTTGCGCGCGGCGGGCTTTCGTGTCGAAGCAGATCTCAGGAATGAAAAGGTTGGATTCAAGATCCGCGAGCTGGAAATGGCGAAAGTTCCCTATGTGGTCGTTGTAGGGGATAAAGAAATGGCGTCCGGCAGTGTGTCGGTGAGAGCACGGCACGGACGCGACCTCGGGTCGCTCAGCCTTCAGGATCTGATGCAAACGCTCTCAGAGGAAGTCTCTAGAAAAGGGCGGGTGAGCACGCACTAAGCGCTCATTGGGGTCGCAGAGACACACTGTGCTCAGCCGCCATCGCAGAGCATCGCCACTTCGGCTAGGGCCTGATTCACCGCGTTCGCAGTTGCCTGCTCTCGATAGCGTTGTAGCGACAGCATGCAATGTTCGATGTGAGCGGCTCTTATCGCGCTCAGGGTTCCTATTACCTCCTGATTTTCGGGGTCGCAGAATGCCGGACTGACCCGCCTAAGGTTGGCGATGGCTCCGCTGCGCTCCAGCGCGACGCACTGTCCGGGCCTGAGCCCGGTCTTGGCGCTGACCATCATTTGCATGCCACGCTCGCCGAGATCCAGCTGATACAAAATCGCTGCATCCTTAGCCGGCTGTCTCTCGGAAAGCGCGGGCGGGGCCGAAGTATCGTCGGTTTGCGGGGAGGTCGTCAGACGTTCAGACCCTGGGTCCTGCCGCAAGGCTGAGTGCGGCGGTAACCCGCGCAGGACGCCGGCGGGCAGATTGTCGTCTTCCCATGCGGTGAGGTAGTGGTGAGTTACGTACCCGTACTGAACGGTGACCGTCGCTCCGGCCGCCAGGGGAGAGGGTTGGCTTTGCACCTGTTGCGCAAGCCCCAGAACCAGCATTGTAATCGCCAACGGCAGGGAAACAGCATGACGAGTGAACGAACGCCTCGCTGATCCAGATAGGTAGTGGGCAAGCCCTCGGGCTTGTGGCGCTCGCTCAAGCGCATTCTCTGGCCTGTGGGGTATCGAACACATGTCGGGGCCTCTGTTTCAACCGCACTGAGTATGCCTCAACGGAGCAGAATAGGGGATCTAGCGCCCGAGGATAGCCGCTTTTCCATCGGATTTAAGTTGCAGACAGGGCGTCATTTTTTTGTTACGTTCGGTGGAAAGAACAAGAAGTACTGGGTCTAGTTTGGGTCACGCAATCAGCACAGCGGCTCTTTGGGGCGCCAAAGCATTGGCTCCCACGCCGGCGTATGCGCTTCAACTTGAGAAAGTTATCGACTCGGCGGTTGCGCCCAGCGGGCTAACGCCCATGGTTCTCGCGGGGGACGCCTCCAAACTGATAGAGGCACTTTGTGCTGAGTCGGATGTGAAGCTCCTCGTGTTGGCGCAACGTCAAGGCCGTGACTGCGCCGGCGCCATGCTGTCGTTGATAGAAAATGCGGAGACGGTGGCCGATGCCATCAGGACGATCCTGATGTACAACTGCCTCCATGCCGAGCCATTTTATTGGACGGGTAGTGTGCGCGGCGACCATGCGGCCCTTACCGGTTGGTTTGACAGGCCAGCAAACATGACGGTGCAGCAGGCCGAGCGGATGGTGCTGTTGGGCACGCTGCAGTTGGTGTCTGGCTTAACGGATGTACTGGGTGAGTCCTTTCGGCCGTTTTTGATTCGAATCAAGCCGACCCAGGTCACTACCGGTTGGCCAGATCACTTTATGGGTGTCCCGATTGATGGCATGGCCACAGAGACGGAATTGCTCATTGATCGCGAGTGCCTCAGTAGAGCCAATCCCAATCGTCGCGCGCAGATTGGCGACGCCAACGTGCTTGAGATCAGAGAGCGCTATCAGGAAGAGGCCGCAGTAGCCCTGCTGAAAAACGACACCTGTAGCTGGATTCGGAGTCATTTACCCCTGGGTGACTGTGACTTGACCCATCTCGCTTCCCGTTTGAACTGCGACAAGCGCACCTTGCAGCGCCGATTTGAGAAGCATCTTTCCTGCCGTTTCTCAGATCTGGTAGACGAAGTGCGGGCCGAGATGTGTTTGCCCTTGCTTGAGAGTGGGGTATTCCCCACGCAGGTGATCGCCGAGCAGCTGGGTTATGCCACCTCAGGTAACTTCAGCCGTTTTTTCCAGCGCCGCTTCGGTTGCACTCCCCGCGACTGGACCCGGTTGTCCCTAGACTCCTGAACGACCTTATTTACTCCCGGTTGTTAGCGTTCGCTTTTCAGCGGTGCGCCCAGCGATCGTTCAGCCGGCGAAATGGAATAAATTCAGGCTGAAACGGCGAATTTGTCGGCTTTCTTTTCACTTGTGAATCGCCCCCGCCGGCAGTAAACTCGCGCACCTGTTTGTATTGGAGGAAGTGCCCGATTGTTCTTAGTAGCCCGGAATACTGCCTCTACCGACAAAACCTTGATGGGAGAACGGCAGTATCAAGAGCGAAGGCAACAGTAAAAAGGCGCTGACCAACGACCAGATAACGGCGACGCATGTTCGCCTGATTGACGCAGAAGGCACCCAAG
>JAYPXQ010000104.1:0-6542 GCA_038135595.1 Halieaceae bacterium | reverse complement strand
TCATCGATGAACTGCACGTCGTCCGGAATCCACCACTTGGCGATCTTGCCGTCGAGATAGGCCTTGAGTTCCTCCGGCGTGGGCTCCTCACCCGGCGTGCGCACCACGATGAGCAGCGGTCGCTCTCCCCACTTCTCATGCACTCGGCCAATCACGGCTGCCTCTGCAACCTTCGAGTGCCCGGTCGCCACGTTTTCGACCTCGATGGACGAAATCCATTCGCCACCCGACTTGATGACATCTTTGGTGCGATCGGTGATCGACACGAACCCCTCAGGACTGATCGTGGCGACATCGCCGGTTTCGAACCAGCCGGGCTCCGCGTGGGCCTCGGACCCCT
Organism: Halieaceae bacterium; assembly: GCA_038135595.1. Classification (GTDB taxonomy): domain Bacteria; phylum Pseudomonadota; class Gammaproteobacteria; order Pseudomonadales; family Halieaceae; genus Luminiphilus. The sequence continues at coordinate 6,202 of JAYPXQ010000104.1, read as the reverse complement.
CCAACTTAAAGTAGCTCGAGCAAATCCACGGACCTCGCACCTTCAGCGCGCCAAAGGCCTTGCCGTCCCAGGGCAATTCCTGATTGTCGTCGTCGGTAATCTTGATTTCGACACCCCAGATCGGCGTTCCTACATTGGTGCGCGTCTCGGCAAACTGCTCCGGGGAATACAAGGCACGGTGTCCTCCTGCATGGTTAGTGGTTCCCAGCGGACTCATCTCCGTCATACCCCAGGCGTGGCGCGTATCCACGCCATAAGTGTCAAACTCTTCCATGACCGAGAGGGGGCACGCCGACCCCCCCACGACGACGCGGGTGAGCGTATCGACGCGCGCGCCAGAACTCCGCAAATGTGCGAGCAGATTTAACCAGACTGTGGGCACACCCGCTGACAGCGTGACGCCTTCCTCGTTAATCAGTGCCGCCAAGGTCGGGCCATCGCCCATTTTATTGCCCGGCATCACCATTTTTGCGCCCGCTACGGGGCAGGCATACGGGTTTCCCCAGGCATTGACGTGGAACATCGGCACGATCGGCAACATGACGTCGCCGCTGGAGATGTTCATGGCGTCGGGCATGAGCGTGGCATAGGTGTGTAACACCGTCGAGCGATGACTGTAGAGCACCCCCTTCGGATTTCCCGTGGTGCCCGATGTGTAACAGAGCGAGCAGGCGGCTTGCTCATCAAGATCGGGCCACACAAACGCATCGCTCTGCGGGCTCAACAAGTCCTCGTAGCACAGCACATTGCCCTGTTCAGTCGCCGGCATGTGTTCTTGGGTTGTCATTACCACCCACCCCTCCACCCCGGGGCATTGATCAGCAATCCCTTCGATCAGTGGCCAAAAGTCGGGGTCGAGAAACACATAGCGGTCCTCGGCATGGTTGATGATGTAGACGATCTGCTCGGGAAAAAGGCGCGGATTGATAGTGTGGCAGACGTAACCTGAGCACGCAGAGCCATAGTAGGTCTCCATGTGCCGGTAATCATTCCAGGCGAGGGTCGCAATGCGGTCACCTTGCTCCAGACCCCATGCCTGAATAGCGTTAGCCAGTTGCCGAGCCCGGGCGAAACAGTCCCGGTAGGTATATCGATGACGCGGGTTGTCCCGTGTGACCGAGACAATCTCCTTGTGTCCATGCACCCGCTCTGCGTGCCGCACTATCGAGGTGATCGTCAGCGGGATGTCCATCATCAAACCGTTCATTTTTTATCCTTCCTCTTTACTTCTCGCGTTGGCTAGCTGCGTTGCCAGACTTGATGGTTTAGCTGACTTCTTTTCGGAAACACCACGGGTCAGGCCGCTTCGCACCAACGCTCTTCACCTTCGACCGAGGATCGCACGCTGCGTCCCTCGCTCTCTAATTTGATGAGATGCGCCAGCAGGGACAACTTTGCCCACTCATGCATCGCGGGATCCACGTCATCGTAGACCGACACCACGAGCGTATCCAACGATTGGGGTTCAAGCACCAGAGCGCGCGCCACTTTGGCCTCTCGCATCAACCGATGACGTACCAGTTTTTCCACTTCGGCGCGGCAATCGGGGATGAGATCACCATGTCCCGGAGCCACCGTGCGCACATCGTATTCCAGCAATCGTTTTAGCGAGGCAATGTAGTGCGCCATGCTCCCACCCGGGGGCACGATTACCACCGTGGAGCCATTCATAATGTGATCTCCGGCGAATACGACACCCTCCTCCTCAAGCAAATAACACACATGGTTATCTACGTGCCCGGGGGTACGGATCGCCCGCAGTGTCCAACCATCGCCCGCAATACGCGCATCATCCTCCACCTGAGCCTCGGGTTGAAACGTCAGGTCTTGATGTCGATCGTCCGCAGTGACTCGCCCCACCAACGTGGCGCCTGTTTTTGCCGCCAGCACCGCCGCGCCCGGGGAATGATCGGGATGAGTATGGGTGCACACCACATAACGCAGGCGCTCACCAACACAGGCAAGGATCGCCTCAACGTGGCTTGGTATCGCAGGTCCGGGATCAATAACTGCCAATTCAGTGTCACCAATCACGTAGGTATTGGTACCGGGGCCCGTCATCGGGCCGGGATTGGGAGCGACGATGCGACGCACCCGTGGAGATAATGCCCTAACCTCACCGTGTGGCTGCATCTCACTCCACCAATGCGGCAATCGCAATATCCGGGTCAACGTCAGCCGCGTAATCGACGCCATCAACGCCAAAACCAAAGAGCTGGAGGAACTCTTGCCGGTAGCCGTCAAAATCCGCGAGCGATTTGAGATTGTCGGTATCGATTTGCTCCCAAATACCCGCCACTTCGGCTTGCACGGCGGGATCGAGCTCGAGCTGATCTACGCGTAAGCGACCCTCGTCATCCAGATCACCATCCCCGTAAAGGCGGTCGCGGAACAAACGGTCAATTTGCTCAATACACCCCTCATGAACACCGCGCGCCTTCATCACTTTGAACAGAATCGCAAGATAAATAGGCATCGCCGGAATAGCGGCGGAGGCCTGGGTCACGACAGCCTTTAGCACCGATACCCGGGCATCACCACCCAGCGGATCCAGGCGCTCGCGAATACCTTTAACCCGCCGGTCAAGATCCTGTTTGGCCGCTCCGATAGTGCCGTGCCAATAAATATCCCAGGTGATCTTTTCGCCGATGTAGGTGTATGCCGTGGTTTTGACGCCCTCTGCCAGAACACCCGCCTCGGCCAGCGCCGTGATCCACATCTCCCAATCCTCACCCCCCATCACCGCCACGGTGTGGTCAATTTCTTCCTGGGTTGCAGGCTCGAGGTGAAAATCCTGAATGGCCTCCTTATCCGTGTTAACCCCCTTTTGCGTGGTGGCACGTCCAATCGGTTTGAGCGTCGAATTGAAGACCTCACCGGTTTTTGGATGCGTTCGGCGCGGCGCTGCCAAGCTATAAACCACCAGGTCCACCTGTCCAAGGTCTTCCTTTATCAAGTCAATGACCCGCGCTTTCATTTCGTCCGAGAACGCATCTCCGTTCAGGCTTTTGGCGTAAACGCCCGCCTGCTCTGCCAGTTGATGAAACGCCGCTGAGTTATACCAACCTGCAGTACCGGGCTTGCGTTCGCTGCCCGGCTTCTCGAAAAATACGCCAATGGTCGCAGCACCCGAGCCAAAGGCGGCTGTAATGCGCGAGGCGAGCCCGTAACCAGTAGAAGCGCCCAGCACCAACACGCGCTTCGGGCCGCCAGATATCTCACCCTTGCCCTGCACATGAGCGACCTGCCGCCGAACGTTCTCGAGACATCCCGTTGGATGGGTCGTCGTGCACAGAAAACCGCGCACTTTGGGCTGAATCACCATAGACCAATCTCCAGAAAAAAGAGCGCGAAGTCTAGCACGCAGGGGGACTTAGGGCGCACACTGCAGGTCCAGCCTGCCGGGAGGCTCTCAGAGCTCTCTCCGCCGGGCCCAACACCCCTTCAAGGCTCGGATGGTAGGTAATAAGAGCAACATCAGAACATAACTCTGGGAGAAATCGATGCAAACCGAAACTGCTATTCTCGCCCCCGCCGCCGTTTTGGCCGGGTGGTCCATGATTGTTTTCCTTTGGCTACTCGCTCGCCGGCTACCCGCCTTCAAGGCAGCCGGTGTTGTCTTGGGAGAGATGCCCGCCGGCGCGCGTGGCGCGGATGGCGAGGCGCAAATGCCTGCCAAAGCCAATTGGATTTCACATAACTACACCCATCTGATGGAACAGCCAACGGTGTTCTACCCCGTGGTGATTATGTTGGCGCTGATGGGGGATAATTCGGCGCTGAGTGTGAACCTCGCCTGGGGTTATGCCGGATTGCGCGTGCTGCATAGCGTGTGGCAGGCCAACGTCAATACCATTCCGATTCGCTTTGCGCTCTTTGGCCTGGCGAGTGTTTGTCTGATCGCCCTGGCGGTCAGGGCAGTGGTGCTAGCACTTTAATCCTCGCAAGGGTCTCGTCGCGCAAGATACCTGCATCACCCTCCTACCCACCCGCTGGCAGCATCAGTGGTTGAGTGGGGGGCCTGTTTAGGGCCCAGACGACTGGTCGGCCCAGTGTTGCAGATGCTCAGGGGTATCGATATCGATCAGGTAGTGGGGGTTGTCGGTCACCCAATCCAGAGCCCACGCCGCCTCCCGGTGACGCCATTGCCCGGAGCCGAATTCACCCTCCCCTCTGCTTACCTGCGCTATTGCAGCGCGACTGAGCAGAACCGGGTTGCCGGGTTGACCATTCACCCGAGGGCCGACAAATTCAATGTGGGACTCAGCATGCTTGTAGGCCCCGATCAGGGCGATGAGATCCTGGGCTTCCAGAGCAGGCATATCAACCGGGACGACAATAGCGGCATCGACGCTCACGGACAAAGCCGCAACCCCAAGCTTGAGTGATGCCGCCTGCGAGTGCGCCTCCTCCGGTTGCACTACCGCGGTTACGTCATAGTCCGCCAGCAACGGCATCAGTTGCTCACGGTAATGACCGAGCACCACCACCAACTCATCCGCCCCCACCTCGGACAGCATCCGCAGCTGACGCATCAGCAGGGGCTCTCCGTTAACACAAATCAAGCCCTTGGGTTTGAAGCCCAACCGACTGCCTGCACCCGCGGCCAGCACCACCGCCCCAACGTACAGGCGACGGGCGGTACATGGTCCGGGGGTGCAGTCATCCATCAGCAGACTCTCTGTGTCGCGCGCGGCTCCAACCATGGGCGCGGCAATCCGAGGCGGATCGCCGTCACATCACCATCCGCCGGACATCTGCCAGCAGGGCGATGAGGGCTGACAGGAATCGCCCGCCATCTCCGCCGTTGACCACCCGATGGTCATAGGACAGGGCAAGGGGAAGCATACTGAGGGGCTGGAATGCCGCCCCATCCCAAACAGGCTGGATTGCCGCTCGACCGACACCCAGAATGCCGACTTCCGGCGTGTTAATAATCGGTGTGAATCCGCGCCCACCAATAGCGCCGAGGCTACTGACGGTGAAAACGCCGCCCTGCATTTCATCTGGCTTCAGCTGCTTGTCACGCGCCTTGGCCGCCAAGGCTGTGATTTCTGACGCCAGCGTCCAGATCGACTTTTTGTCGACATCGCGAATCACTGGCACCACCAAACCTCCCGGCGTATCCACCGCCATACCGATGTGGCAGTAGTCCTTCATCACCAGCGTCTCGCCGCCATCTGCCAACGAGGCTTTGAGTTTGGGGTGATCCGCCAGCGCCAAGGCGCACGCCTTGATGATGAAGGGCAAAGGCGATAGACGCAGACCGCGCTGCTCCGCCTCGGCTTTCAGCGCTTTGCGGAACTGCTCTAAATCACTGATGTCCGCATCATCAAATTGAGTCACATGGGGAACATTCAGCCAAGAGCGCACCATGTTGCTCGCCGTCAATTTGTCGATCCGCGCTCTGGCGCTGCGCTCCACCGGGCCGAATTTCGCAAAGTCGACCTCGGGCACGGTAGGCTGACCCGCCGACGTCCCCGTGGCAGCCTCGGGACCCGCCAAGACGCGAGCGACGTATTGCTGCAGATCTTCCTTAAGGATCCGGCCCCGGGCACCGGTGCCGCTCACCCTCTCCAGTGCCACACCAAATTCCCGCGCCAATTTGCGTACCGCAGGACCGGCATAGACGTCAGCCCCACCCTCCGTAGGTGGGTTTGCAGCGGAGGGCCTGATTACGGTGTCCGCATTATCCTGGGTCGAGCGCTCAGGCGACGCCGAGGCCGTCGCAGGGGCTTCGGTCACACGGGCATCGGCCTGCACCTCGGGGGCGCTATTTGGCACGGGAGCAGTCACTTGTAAGGTAGCAATGACTACCCCCTCCTTCACCGTGTCGCCCACGGCAACCAACCACTCACTGATCACGCCTGCCCCGGGCGCGGGGACCTCCATCGACGCTTTATCCGACTCCAGTAAAACCAGTGAATCCCCTTCCGCCACCATCGTACCCACCGGCACCAATATCTCGACCAGATCGGCCCCATGGTCGCTACCCAAATCCGGTATGCGCACAGGGATGGATGTCGTCTCACCCGTGGCAGGACTGCAGGTATCGGTAGTCTCTACATTCGCTGTTTGCGCTGGGCTGGCGCTGGGCTCAGGTAGCTCAATCGCTGTTTCGGGTTCAGGCTCTGACGCCACCTGCGCGGGGGTACTCGCCGCACCCTCGGTAGCCAATACCAGTATCACATCGCCCTCAGAG
>JAYPXQ010000103.1:0-6584 GCA_038135595.1 Halieaceae bacterium | reverse complement strand
CTCAAAGAGCGTCGACTTTTTCAGTCGACTCTTTCTGATGACGTCGAGATCCGGGAAATGGGCAAGGCGCTTCAGACCCACCGCCTCGTTGAATCGGTCAATCTCGTCCGTCGCCGCGCTCCGGTTAGCAATCACGCCACCGAGCCGCACCGCGTAATTTTTTGATTTGGCTTTGATTGCTGCGGCGATCCGGTTCATCGCGAAGATCGAATCAAAATCGTTGGCCGTCACGACCAGTGCCCGCTCGGCGTGCTGCAGCGGGGAGGCGAATCCACCACAGACCACGTCGCCCAGCACGTCAAAAATCACCACGTCCGAGTCATCGAGTAGATGATGCTGTTTCAGCAGTTTCACGGTTTGTCCCACCACATAGCCACCGCAGCCAGTACCGGCGGGTGGCCCGCCTGCCTCGACGCACATCACCCCGTTATAACCCTCGTGAACATAGTCCTCGGGGCGGAGCTCTTCAGCGTGAAACTCGACCGACTCGAGCACATCAATCACGGTAGGCATCAAGGCCTTGGTCAGGGTAAAGGTCGAATCGTGTTTCGGATCGCAACCAATTTGAATCACCCGCTTGCCCAGCTTCGAAAAGGCGACGGACAAGTTCGACGAGGTGGTGCTTTTGCCGATACCGCCCTTCCCGTAAATGGCGAACACCTTGGCATTGACTTGCATCAGGTCCTCTTCAAGGTGGACCTGAACACTCCCCTCTCCATCGCCCACGTTTTTCCCCGGATCGATCTGACTGACCGGAATATGTTGATTGGGTGAATTCATGCTGCCACCTCCCCTGTGACACCCTCGAGGAAATCTTCGAGGTCTTCTCCTGCCCGTTTCAGGGCATCGATGCTGTCGTCATCGGCCCCCCAGTATTCTCGTTCCTGCGCCTCAATCAGCCGGTTGGCGAGACGCGCCGCCGACACCGGATTCAGTTCGGCGAGACGTCGCCGCATGTCATCATCGAGGACGAATGTCTCGGAAAGCTTTTGATAAACCCACGGGGCAACATCCCCTGTGGTGGCCGACCAGCCCATGGTATTGGTAATGTGCGCCTCGATTTGTCGCACCCCCTCATAACCGTGGTCGAGCATCGACTCGTACCACTTAGGGTTGAGTAAGCGCGTCCGCGTCTCGAGTGCTACCTGCTCGTTCAACGTGCGAACCCGACCAGCTCCACCGGCGGTATGATCCGCGATGTAAACCGGCACCCGCTCACCGCGCGCCCGCTGAACCGCACGACTGATCCCTCCCAGCGTGCCGAAATAATGATCTACCGTGGTCACTCCGAGCTCGACGGAGTCGAGATTCTGATAAGCGAGGTCTACGTCGACCAACACCCTATTCAGCAGATCCGACTGCTGACTGACGCGTCCATGCCGGTCATAAGCAAATCCCTTGCGCTGGGTGTAGCAATCGGCCAGCTCTTCCTCGTCCTCCCAGCCACCGCTGTCCAGCATTAAGTTCACGTTTGAGCCGTAGGCACCCTCTGCGTTGCTGAAGACGCGCAGCGCCGCGCTCTCGATGTCGCCGCCGTGCTCTGCCTGATACGCCAGTACATGCTTGCGGACGAAATTCAAATCCGGATTCTCATCCGCCGTTGCGGCTAACCAGGTCGCCTCAGCCAGTAACTGGGTTTGCATTGGCAACAGATCGCGGAAGATGCCCGACAAGGTCACCAACACATCGATTCGGGGTCGACCGAGCGCCTCCAGCGGCAGAAGTCGAGCGCCTACCACGCGTCCATAGCTGTCATGTCTTGGCTCAGCGCCGATCAGCGCCAGGGCCTGGGCAATGCTGACCCCTTCTGTTTTGAGGTTATCGGTACCCCAGAGCACCAGAGCGACGGACTCAGGTAACGCATCGGTTTCTGCCTGATGTCTCGCCAGTAATTGGTCTGCCTGCCGCCGACCCTCAGCTTGGGCGAAGCTCGCGGGTAGTCGAAACGGATCGAATCCGTGCAGGTTGCGACCGGTTGGCAATATCTCAGGAGCGCGCAGCACGTCACCCCCTTTCACAGGGGGAATAAACCTGCCGGACAGGGCGCGGAGAATCGCTTTCAGCTCATGATCCTCACCGAGCGTAACGCTGGCGGTAAGAAGCGTTGTTGCCAAGCCAACAGCCGATTCGCCGTCGCCAGCCATGTGATCTGCCAACCACGCCGCAAATGATTCGCCATCTTCCGTCGCCAGATGCTGCCTAAACTGATCAGGGTCGAGCTGACTGGCGCCCCCGGACTCGGCCATTGCCAACAGTAGCTCGTGACGATCGGCTGTATCCATGGGCTTGCCGACAACATGAAGCCCGTATGGAATCAAGGACTGCTCGATTTCATCCAGCTGCTCGCGTAGCCGATCCATTTGCTCGGGCCACTGCGCAGTGGGCCACTGAGTATCGGCCTCACACAACTCGCAGCGCGCAGCGAGAGAAATCGCAGCCTCAACCAAAGCACCCTCGGCGGCCGGATCGATATCTGCGGGCCGCTGTCGCCAGTGATCCAGCGCACTGCGGAGATCAAGTAGATGACGATACAAATCCGAATGTGTGACAGGGGGCGTGAGATAACTGACCAGGGTCGATGCCGCCCGGCGCTTGGCAATCAATCCCTCTGATGGATTGTTAGCGGCATAGAGATAGATATTGGGCAGATCAGCAATCAATCGGTCGGGCCAACACCGGCCCGACAACCCCACCTGTTTCCCAGGCATAAATTCCAGAGAACCGTGGGTACCAAAATGCAGTACGGCGTCGGCCGCGAATTCTTCACGCAACCAGCGATAGAAGGCGGCAAACGCGTGAGTCGGGGCCAGCCCGCCCTCGAAGAGCATGCGCATGGGATCACCCTCGTAACCCATCGGTGGTTGCACACCCACCATCACATTGCCGAACTGCTTGCCCAACACAAACAGGCTTTGCCCGTCGCTCCACTCTTTACCCGGAGCGGGACCCCACTGGGCCTCGATTTCTTCCAGCCAAGTCTCGGCGCGAACATGATGGTCGACCGGAATTTTGGTGTGAACATTAGCCTCGGCACCATACTGTTTTGCGTTACCCTGCAGAAGCGCATCGCGCAGCGCCTCGTGGCTCTCGGGTAATTCGACGTGATAACCCTCGTCGCGCATGGCTACCAAGGTATTGAAGAGTGACTCAAACACGCTGAGGTGTGCGGCGGTCCCCGTGGCCCCACTGTTAGGTGGGAAATTGAAGAGCACGATAGCCACTTTGCGCGTTTCAACTGGCGCGTGCCGCAACGCGACGAGGCGTGCGACGCGATCAGCCAAACGATCAATGCGCTCCGAGGCGGGTTGCATATCAAACTGGTCACCTGCTGCGATCTCGGACCGCCCACCAAAGACCATCGAGCCGGTCGCGCCATCGAGCTCGGGAATCGCCACCATCATGGTCGCCTCAACCGGCATCAAGCCGATGGAGGAAGCCTCCCAGTCCTGAAGACTCTGAAACTCTAATCCCTGCACCGATAAATACGGGACATCCAGTTGCTCGAGCAGTGCCTGAGCTGCGTCGGTGTCGTTGTAAGCTGGCCCACCAACCAGAGAAAATCCGGTGAGGGAGATAACCGCGTCAACGATGGGCGCACCGCGCTCCATGAAGAAGGCGTTCACCGCAGGACGCGCGTCGAGCCCTGATGCAAAGGCCGGGATCACGCGTAGTCCACGAGACTCCAATGCCTCGATCACCGCATCGTAATGGGCGCTGTTGCCTGACAGCGCATAAGAACGCATCAACAATAGACCCACCGTGCCTTTTTCACCGCGACCGCGCTGCGCCAGCACTTTGGGGTTAGCGGTGATGCGATCGGGAATATCCCGGTGATAGAGCCCGGTATCGGGGTACTCCACCGGCGGCTCATAGGGCAGTGCGTTACGATGGTCTTCGCTGATCTTGGTGGCGTAACGCTGGACCAAAAATGCCATCAAGCGCGACAGGTTGGTTTCCGAGCCGGCCAACCAATACTGAAGCGTCAGAAAATAAGCGCGCACGTCTTGCGCGGTACCGGGAATAAAACGCAACAACCGGGGCAGCCGCCTCAGCATACTCATTTGCTGCGCACCAGCAGATCGACCGGTTTTATCGCCACCTCCGCGGAGTCTTTTTAACAACGCCAAGGCCCCGGTCGCCTCGCCGTCCATCTTAAAGCGACCCATCCGAGTAAGGCGCATGATCTCCGGTGCAGACATGCAACAAATCAGCGCATCACAAGTATCTCTGCGTGCCGAAAGTGCGCTACGCACCGCCTCGATATGGGGTTCGAGAAACAACATGGTAACGATGATGATGTCGCCCTCGTCGATGGCCGACAGCGTTTTCTCCAAAGAGGCGGGATCGCGATCCCAATCGGTCGCTGCGTGGGACGAGACCTGCAGCCCAGCGACACGCCGTGACACGCTGGCCGCCGCACGCGACCAAGCACCACTGACGTGGTTATCAAGGGTGATCAATACCACCCTTGGCGCGAGGCTCGCTTCAGCGACTGAAGTGCGCTTTCGCTTCATAGAGCGTCTCGACATCGATTACCGTTAAGCCCTGCTCAAGCGCAAAGTTTTCGGTGTTACGGCGTGCTTTACCGCGCACAAAGAAGGGTATTTTGCGCAACTCCTTTTCGGCGGATACCGCCCAGGCAACGGTGCCCGGCGCCGTCGGGGTGATCGACGCCACGTTGTCAGGCTGCTGCGCTCCCGCGCCCTCACCACCCAGATGCGATGGCACCGCGGCGTCATTAAATTCGAAGTCATCGCGGAACATCGTCAGTAAATGCTCTTCGAGCCCCATAATGAGGGGATGCACCCAGGTATCGAAAATCACGTTGCAACCCTCGAACCCCATCTGTGGGGAGTATCGGGCTGGGTAATCCTGAACATGCGCGGGAGTTGAGATCACGGCACAGGGAATACCGAGGCGCTTGGCAATGTGGCGCTCCATCTGCGTACCCAGCACCAGCTCCGGCTGCAATTCAGTGACGGCGCGCTCAACCGCCAAATAGTCATCCGTGATCAGCGCTTCAAGGCCATATTCCGTCGCCAGTGCTCGCACATCCCGGGCGCGCTCGCGGCTATAGGTGCCCAGTCCAACCACTTCGAATCCCATCTCGTCACGGGCCATCCGAGCCGCCGCGATAGCGTGGGTGCCATCAGCAAAAACAAATACCCGCTTGCCGGTAAGGTAAGTGGAATCTACCGAGCGGCTGTACCATGGCAACCGACTCTCACCGACCGAGTCGGGATCGATCTCGAGGTTAAGCACTTCTGCGACCTCGGCAATAAAATCTCGGGTTGCGCCCCAACCCAGAGGCACTGTCTTGATTGTGGGCTGCTTGAATTGGCGCCTTAACCAGTCGCAGGTCAAATCGGCGACCTCCGGTGCCAAATTGACGTTGGCGTCAGCCTCCGGGAGCCGCAGCAGGTCATGGGGCGTGGCGCCCAAGGGCGCAACCACATTTACCGCTACCCCCATGCGCTCAAGCAGACGACACACCTCGGTCACATCATCGCGGCAACGAAATCCCAGCTTGGTTGGGCCAATCAAATTGACCGACGGTTTGCGCTCGGCGGACTTCGCCTCGCCGTCTGCTTCCGCGGCGCGCGCTTTACCACCCAGAAGCCCTCTCACCAATTGGTAAAGCGTCTCGCTGGCACCCCAATTTTCCTTGCGCGTGTAGGCCGCCATCTCGATAGGAATTACCGGTGCCGATAAACCCGCTCCTCGCGCCAATGCGCCGGGTTGATCCTGGAGCAGCTCCCCTGTGCAGGACTCTGCAACGAGCAATACTTTCGGCTGGTAGCGTTCACACACGCCCTGTAGCGTCTCGATAACCATCTCGGCGGTAGAACTACCAAGATCGCGAGCCTGAAAAGTCGTCCAGGTCACCGGTGGACGACGGCCCTCTCTTTCGATCATTGTGAATAGCAGATCTGCGTAGGTATCCCCCTGGGGCGCATGCAACACCAAGTGGACATCGCGCATTGAGGCCGCAATGCGAATCGCACCCACGTGGGGTGGACCCTCATAGGTCCATAGCGTCAGCTCCACGAACCCACCTCCAGTTGCCGCTCCCGGGCAAGAGGTCGAGCAAACAGCCCCGCCAGATCAGCCACCTGATCAAACCCCTGCACCGGCGTGAAGATCAGTTCAATCGACCATTTCGTTCTGAGGCCTTCCGCCTCAAGAGGATTAGCGATGCCCATGCCACAGACCGTTAGATCCGGGCGAGCGCCTCTTACCCTCGCCAACGCCGAGTCGAGGTCGGAGCCCTCAACCACCGTTACGTCCGCACCCAATTGCTGCATCTCAGGCGCCATTAAAGCTTGATCGAGATAGGGTGCGGCGACTTCCAGCAGCGACATGCCGCACTCGTCGCGCAAAAAGCGCGCGAGGGGGATCTCGAGCTGGGAATCCGGGAGAAAGTGAATGGTTCTGTCCTTCAGGTTCTCTCGTACCCGGGCCACCGCTTTTTGCGCCCGGGCAACCGGTATCGCTAAGGCTTCGCTCACTGATTCAGCGGCCATACCCCACTCGGCAGCGGCCGCCTGAAACCATGCCAACGTGCCCTGAACTCCAAGGGGGTA
>JAYPXQ010000102.1:0-6665 GCA_038135595.1 Halieaceae bacterium | reverse complement strand
CGTGCCACAGTTCGACCGCGGCGAGACTGCCGTGTCGGTGAATCGCCTCGGTGGTGAGCGCGTGTGATGCGACATCGGCGTCATTCCACAGACGGGCGAAGGGTAGGGGTGAGTCGTCGGAGCTTGGGTGTATGGAGACCGCACCTGTACTGACCACTCCCCACCCGCCCTCGGCTTTGGTTTCGCGGAATGCGGCGCGCACGCGAGGATTGCTCTCGGTCATCCCGCTGGCATGGGGTACCTGATAGAAGCGATTGGGAGCCACGACCGGTCCAATGTGAACAGGTTCGAACAGCACCCGGTGGTTGGGATGGCAGCGACTGAGATCACTGCAGTCCCCGGGTGGCTGGATCACCTCTGATTTACCCATGAGCGCAGTTCCTTGATTGAGCGCTTAGTAGGGGCAGCCCACTGGTGTGACGCGAGGCGCAGGTCCAAGTCTCACCAGGGGGGATGTCCCAGAGTCTGGCCATTGTCGATTGGGAGCGTGTCAGAACACAACACTTACCGCGACTCGACGTTGGCAACCACCTGACTGTTGAGCGAGGTTGCCGGCTCACCGCGAACAACTCGTTGCCACATCGCCTCAAAGCAGCTCTCCAGTTCAGCTACCCGCCCGGCGTGGTCCATGAAGGGACTCAGTGTCAGTTGACGGCGGGTTTTATCGCGCAGCGTGTCTATCCGCGACGGATTTTGAATCCACTCGGAGGCTCTCTCGATCAATTCATCGCGTGTGCTGGTGACGCATTCGTCGAGCCCGACCGTCGCGAGGGTATTGCCGCTGTAGGTTTGCATTGTAATGGGCGATGGCGGCCGCAACGCTAACACCGGAAGGCCCATCCACAGCGCATGTAGCGTGGTGACTCCCCCTGAGACCGGAAACGAGTCGAGTGCAAAATCGGCCACAGCGGCCACGTTCATGTATTCCAGCATGGTGAGTCTGGGAATCGCGGCAACGCGGTCCATGGGGAAGCCTTTTTCTCTCAACCGGGGCAAAAAATGTTCCTCGATGCCCACATCGGACGTCTCTGTGGTGACGATCATCAAGCCACTCTCCGGGTTGGCTCGCAGAATTGCGCACCAAGTGTCTAGAGCGGCGTCGCTGATTTTGCGGGAGTGATTCAGGCTGATCATCGTGACGTAGCCATTTTTGCGCCACGGCGGGGGGTACTGCTTTTCTGTATTGACGGGTGGTAGATATGCCGTGTGACAGTGCAGGCGACACAGTGCCTCGGTGTAATATTCATCGGCGCCCTCCGGAGCTGTTTGCCAGTCGGTCAGCCGGTAATCGATCTCCCTCAGTCCCAAGGTGTGCACGAAACCCCACCACGTGACTTGAACGGGCGCGGCGCGTGCCGCGAATACGCTCATTCGCGAGGCTTTGGTGTGACCGGAGAGATCAACGAGAATGTCAATTCTCAACGCCCTGATGCGTTCCAAAAGCGCGTCGTCGTTCAGATCTTTGACGTTGTGCCAGTGGGGTACGTGATCCTTTAACAGCAGAGAAATCTCGTCCTCATCGCTACACATAAAGGCGTGAATGTCGAAGCGAGAGTGATCATGCAGCCGGAAATAGGGCTCTATCAGGTATCTGACAGGATGATTTCCCAAGTCACCAGAGACGTAACCGACGCGAAGCTTTCGCTCTGGAGTAAGGTGCGCTGCTTCCGGTGATTGTAATGGCGTCTCGCACACGGCGGGGTTTAGAAATCGCTGGGTCCATGCTTCAAAGCCCTGCCTGATCGCCATCGGGTCATCACTGCGATTACTTTTCCAGATGGTCAGGTTGAGGGACGTAATGCTGTTGTCGGACTCCCTCTCGAGGGAATCCTCGGCCGCGGCGATGGCGTCTTCGTGCTTGCCTATCGCCATATAAAGCTCGGCCAGCTGCGCCAGCGTGGCGCTATCGGGGCCAAGGTCGTCCAGCGCAGCTGTCAGTGTCGTAATCGCTTTGCCATAGCGTCGTTCTGACTTCTCGATATGTGCCAGAAACCGCGCCGCGCTGGCGGCATCGGCTTCTCCCCGGGACCGGATGCCCTGAAGGACTTCTTGCGCGGCTACGAGGTTGCCCTCTGTTAGAAGCTTGATACCTTGCTGTAGCGGCGTCAGCGTGGTCATCGGCTATGCTCAATCGCGTTGAGGAACTCAGTTGAACGCGCCAGTATCACGCGGGCGCGCTCTACGGGATCAGGATACTGCTCGCGGTAATGGCGCGACCGGATTTCCAGACTGATGGGCAGATCTGGAGGCAGTGCACGAGCCATTGCCTCTACCGGAATGGCTCCTTCGCCTGGCGCCAGCCGGCCATCAATAGCGTCGACAAAGTAATCATCCGGATCAGTAATGATGCCCCTTTCCGGCATGTCGCAGAGCTGGGCATAACTCAACCAATGCTCAGCAATATCGCGTATCTTTTCGGGATCATGGCCGACGCGCTCGTGATGAAAAGGGTCGACCAGCACTGCGCCTGCGGGATGATTCACGGTATTCACAACCTCGAGCGCGGCATCGAGGGTTTTGATTTCTGTGATCGCCATGTACTCGAGGCATGCTCGCATTCCCGCTCTGGCAGCGTGTTCGCAGAGATCTTCAAAGAGTGCCTGTGTGCGCGCCACGTTTGGTTCAGAGCTGACGATCAGGCAGTTTCGCGCTCCGATTTCTCCTCCCGCGGCAATAATCCGGTGGTGTAAGGGGTCGGGTCGGGCTCCCGCCTGCAGCCAGATGACCTCAACGTCGAGTGGGACCAGCCCGGTTTCGCGAAGCGCCGAGCAGACTTCGCCGGCGGTAGATGAATGCCAGTTTTCGCCCGGCGCAACCCACAGCCCAACACTGTTATAACCGGCTTCCGCAGCGATGCGAACCATGTCCACCGGCGATACTATCGGGGGATTGCCATCGTGCACTCCCGACGCCAGTGCCACCAAGCGTCCCCTCGTCATGTGTTCTCCCCCTGTGACATCCTTTCTCGCGGTCTTGGATATGCGTTTCCCCGAGATCGTATCTTGCAGGCTAATCTGCCGGTCAGCCAGTCTTTCGCGGCGGGGTGTGAATGGGGCATGATCTGACGCGACAGATGACGAGTGATGGAGGTGAGCGCTTGGCAGGTAAAGATGGCTTACACGAACTGCGGCTGGTGCATACGGGCTTTGTCTGTCGTGACATGAATGCGGCCAGAGAAAGTTTGGGTGCGCTGTTTGGAGTGCACTGGGTTGGCGTGGAGAGAGAAAACTGGAGTTTGACGCTGAATGGGGAGAAGGTGAATAAGTCTCTGCGAATTGCACATGGCAGCACCGGCCTGGCGAATTTCGAGTTGATCGAAGCGGTACCAGATACGCCCTGGGTGACCTCCACGGCGATTAGTCAGCACCACTTGTGTTTCTACAGTCCTGATTCGGTGAGCGCTTGTAACACTCTGGAGCAAAAAGGTTTTACCAGAGTGTTGGGCGAGGCAGGGGACCCTCAAGGATATTTCAGACAACCCGATGGGTTGCTAGTGGAGGTGATTGGCGACACGCTTCTCGCTTACCTCAATGATTTTTACACACAATCGCTGGAGGGAGATCGATGACTGAAGCGCACCACATTCGTCCGCAGGATCTAGACTGGGAGACGTTTCATGATCCCCACGGGAGGCCCACTACGCCCACCCGAGTGCTGCGAACGAGCGAGCCATTTTTGATTGAGGCGGATTTCCCCGCGCATTTTTATGCCGGACTGCACTGGCATCCCTTCGATACGATTTATCTCATCACGCGAGGTGAAATGTGCATCGGTGAAGAGGGGAGCTTCGTCCCCGGAGATATTCGCTGGGTGAAAGCAGGTCACGCCTACGGCCCCGAGGAGGCAGGGGACGAAGGTGTTCAATTCCATCTGTTCAGTTTGGGCGGCAACATTGGGCTCAATTGGGCAGATCTCTACGATGTCCCTGAATCTTTGCAAGCGCGGTTGAGCAGATTCGAACAGGTCGCTGGTCGACGACATGTCGATGAGATGCCGGTCGTGTCGCCCGATGAAGTGCTTCCCGGCTGGGAGTCGATGCCCGACGAGGGGCCGCTGATATTCCGTATGCAAATGTCTGCTGATGCTCGGTTTGAGGCATTCAATCCCGGCTTTGATTGTGTTTGGTACGTCCTGGCCGGGGTGCTTGAAGTCGCCGATGGCAACCGGGTTGGGGTGGGAGAATTTTTCTGTGCCCAGGCCACGGCCGGCTACGCCCTGACAGCGGGTCCAGAGGGCGCGCAGTGGTTGGTGTTTTCGAGCAGAAGTCTTCAGCCTTTATGAGGCGTCACCCTCTGGGTTAGCCAAACACCCCTTTCATTCTGGTAAGTCACTCACATCCCGAATCAGCGCAGGCTCGTCATCGAGTTCGCAAAAAGCGCGCAGCACGCGATCACCGTTGGCGTGGCGGGTCAACGTAAAGTGTTCTCGACCCCATATGCCGCTGGGGAAGGAGGGATTATCGATCCGATACTCGATTGTGCCGCGACGGGTCACATGCCGGCGTGTGGCCGGCGTTTGTTGTGTTATTTTCATGAGAACTCGTCATTACCTAACGTGCAATTTGGATCATATCCAGAAAGTTAACGTTGCAGTGAATGCATAGTTGACGAGGGCAAAATTAAATAAAGCAGAGGAAGCGCGGTAATGAAGCAGTGGATCTTGAGATTGTTGCTGATAGCCGTGGGGGTCGGGTTGGGAACTGTCCTGGTGCCAGCTGACCGGCAGTCGGCTATACAGGATCAGTTTATCGATGCGAGCGCTGGCATGCGCGAGCGGAGTGCTCTGTGGTTGGCTGCTCAAAGTGATCGTGTCGATGCGCGTGCCTCTTTATTTATTGAATTTCCCGGCATTGTCCCCGCGATTCAGCGCGGTGGGGCTTTTGGTGGGGCCTTCTCGCCCGCAATTGCCACTGACATCTTCAACGCCTCGGAAGCCGGTATCGCCGACGCGCGAAAACTCTCTCGCATCGAGCCAGTCGCGCCTAGGACCTGGATCATCTACCTGCCCTTGGTCAATGTGGTGGTATTTGAGACCGACGCTGGGTTGGTGTTGGTCGATGCGGGGATGGCGGCGGCAGGGCCGGTGATCCGAGAGTTGATTGCTAGCGTGACCGATGCGCCGATTCACACGATCATCTATACCCACGGCCATGTCGATCATGCTTACGGGACCTGGGCCTTGATGGCTGACAATCCCGAGATTGTGGCGCAAGCGGATTTGCCCAAGCGGTTTGATCGTTACATTGAGCTTCGGGGTAATCTGGCCAAATACATGGGGCAGCCGGTAAGTAGCCTGCCCACCAGCCGAGATGATCTTATTTACCCGACAAAAACTTTTAGCGGCGACATGATACTGACGGTGGCCGGCGAGGACTTTGTGCTCCGGGCCCGCCCCGGCGAAACCGACGATCAACTGTATGTCTGGGTGCCTGGGCGGCGCATTCTGGCGACGGCGGATTATTATCAGGGCTTCTTACCCAACACGGGGAACGGAAAGCGGGTGCAGCGCTATCCTGAAGAATGGGCAGCTGCGCTTCGGGAGATGGCCGCGGAGAAGGCTACTGTGCTGCTGCCCGCCCACGGACAGGCAATCACTGATCCCCTGTTGATTGAGGAAAATCTGACTGTGCTGGCTGAAGCCCTCGAATGGGTGATCGCGCAGACCAAGGCGGAACTCAACAAAGGTACCCGTCAGGATCTGGTTTACCGCACTCTCGAGGTGCCTGAGCATTTACTGACACATCCGACGCTCAATCAGCAATACGTGAGCTGGGAAGATATTGCCAAGATGGTCATGCGACGCTATGTCGGTTGGTGGGACGACATTCCGTCGCATTGGAGTCCTGCCTCGTTCGATGCGCAGTCCGCGGTGATTACTGAACTGGCAGGCGGGGTGGCGGCGTTGGACCGCCGGGCAAGGGCGCTTCTCGAGACGGACATTGTGATGGCCAGCCACATTGCTGACTGGGCCTGGTTTGGTCAGCCCGATGATCCGATCGCGCAGCGGCTACTCATTGACGTCTATGCCCACCGGATAGTGAAGACAGAGTCCAACACCCAAGAGATTCTCGCCTGGCTCGAGGCGATGACGCAGGCGCGGCAGCTGCAACTGGCGGCAGAGGCTTCTCCCGTTGTGGTGTCAGAGTGAGCGGTAAAAGGCGGCGGTGAGCTCGCCAATTTCGGCGGCAAGTTGATCGCGTTCTTGGTCCAGAGAGTCGATCTCTCGGTAGAGTGAGCGATAGAGTGCCTCCAGCTGGCTCAACTGGTAACGCGCCTCCCGGCGGGTATCGCTCGGCAACTGGTCATTATCCCGCGTGCTGCGAAGCTCCCCGATCTGCGATAGCAGCGCGTTTGCCTGTGCAGATTTGTCTTCAATGCGCTCTTCGAGCTCACGCAACTCGCGCTTGAGCGTAAATACATCTAGCCCCTCGCTGTAACCCGAAGCGTAGTCGGGGAAATCATCGTTGCCGCATTGCGCGGCATACTCTCCGCCATGGTCAGCGGTTTCGAACCCCGTCTCTCGCGTGCAGTAGTAGGGGAGGCCCAGTGAATACCCGTGGCGATACAGTTCAAAATCGACCTGTATACCGATTTCGGCGCAGGCTTCGCGGTGTTCTGCCGAGCGAGATACCGGGTAACCTGCAGCGCCATCGTTATAGCCGACCT
>JAYPXQ010000101.1:0-6721 GCA_038135595.1 Halieaceae bacterium | reverse complement strand
CCTCTGATTCATTTTCCGCATCCATAGCAGGCTCATCATCGTCGGACTCGCAAGCAGTGGCGGACTCCACTTCAATCGGCCCAGAAGCCTCCCATACAGGCACATGATCCTCGAAGCCCAGATATCGAAGTGTTGCGTCCCCGTCCAACACCACTTGTAAAGACCGCCTTCGCAGCTCTGGGGTGCCGCCGGCGATGATGTCCTTCATATCTCCGCGCCCCACAAGGGTTATATGAACGGGATGGCCTACGGGCAATTGCTTGTCGACGCCCTTGTCAGACTTTCGAGCAATACCCAAAAATCCTTTGGCACCGGGTAGGTCAACGTACTCCTCCGGGCAGCCCTCGCTGACATCGAAAAACTCGAATTTGCCCCGCAAGCCCTTGGAGGCGCCTTTCTCAATCGATATCTGCAAAGTGGCTTTTTCACTGGCCTCGAGGTCGCCCGGGATGAACGACACCACCATCGCTAGGGCAAGCGATGAAACCGACATAGTGAATAACATGTTCACAATACACCATCGCGCGTCTTTCACCGGACGTTTCACCAACCCCTACCAAATCCGCACAGTATCAAGCCACTTACACCTAGCCCTCTACCGTCAATGGTTCAAAGCAGCTACGGGCTACCCGCGTTGGCATCACACCTCGCTGTCAGCCTCTGCCTGTGCTTCCGACTCTGTCTCTGATTCCGATTCGACAGCTTGCCCATCAGCGTCGGCCTCGCAGGCGGTGGCCGGCTGCACCGTTATCTCGCCAGAAGACTCCCACACCGGGACATGATCCTCAACACCGGTGTAACGCAGCGTGGCGTCGCCCTCCAGCACCACTTGCAGTGACCGACGTCGTATCTCACTGGCACCCCCCGCAGCAGAAATGCCTGGGGTATCTTTTGGTCTGAATAAAAAGACATGCACTGCTTGGCCGACGATAAGCTTTTTGTTTGCACCCTTATCAGAGGCAAACACCGAGCCCAGATAGTCCTTGGCGCCAGGGATATCGTTGTAGCCGGGGCACCCTTCGCTGGCGTCGAAGAATTTGAATTTACTGTTAAAAGCGCCCCCCGCGATGGACACACGCAAGGTGGCGTCGTCGGCGTGGGCACGGATCGATACGCCCACCGGGGCGAGCGCACAAAGCAAGCCCATCATTATGGTCATCGTCCGAGTCATCAAATCTGTCCTCCGTCTTAGCCTTAGTCTTGGAAACGTTAGCACAGCGCGAGTAAATCGCTAAAATCCGATTGGTTGCGGGAACCCATCGGACCCGTTACACACATCGCCAAACGAAGTGATTTAATTCCCCGCCATACTTTGCGGAGCAGGTATCGTATGTTTACCCAGTGCGAATCATGTTCCTGTAACCAAGCAAAGCGCGCCTTGTGGTTAACTGGTAGCGGGCCATCATCACAAAGGAACGTATTTTGGAGACCATCGACTGGGACGATTTCATGCGAGTGGATCTGCGCGTGGGCACGGTGATATCAGCGGAAGTTTTCGCCGAAGCGCGCAAAGCCGCCTATATCTTGCACATTGATTTTGGCGAACGCATCGGCACGCTGAAATCGAGTGCGCAAATCACCCATCTCTACCAACCAGACTCGCTGGTGGGCCGGCAGGTGGTGGCCGTTGTCAATTTCCCTCCGAAGCAAATCGGTCCCATCCAATCCCAATGTCTGGTAACAGGTTTTCCCGCGGAGGACGGCGCCGTGGTCTTGATTGCACCAGACCAGCCGGTTCAGAACGGCACCCGTCTCGCTTGAGCCGACACCGAGCCACCTCATAGCCCCCTTCTCCCAACCGGTCATGCAACAGACTGGGGGTGCCGAAACTCGCATCACTCGGCGGACGAGTCATATAGTCGAATCGGCGGTGCCCGAGACAGAAATCCGTCCCATGAGGTAGACTTGCGGCCCGCGGTCGATGGATACCGTCCCTCTGCATGAGCCCCTGAATGAGCGACCAAACGACTTCGCCGCTATCACGAATTCGCCATGCCCGAAGCGCCCGACTGCCGCTGGCGGTGCTGGTTTTCGCGGGCATTATTTCTGGCATTCTGCTCATGACACCTCCGCAGATCGTGAGCTCTGCGAAAACGCCCGCGCCGGTCACCGTGAGAACCGTGACCGCGCAACCGACCACGCAGCAACTTTATGTCCACAGCGAGGGAACCGTGTATCCGCGGGCGGAAACTCGGATAGTGGCCCAAGTAGCGGGTGAGGTGGTCTGGCTCGCAGACACGCTACGCGTGGGCGGACAGTTTGCCGCTGGAGAGGTGCTCGTCCAGCTCGACCAGCGGGATTATCAGGTGGCCTTGAAAAGCGCGGAGGCGCAGCTTCGCCAGGCGCGCGCGGACCACGAGTATGCAGCGGCTGAAGCCGCGCGTATCGCAGCGCTTTTTAAAAAGGACCTCGCCAGTACGACAGAGTTGGAACGCTCCCGCCGTGCCCTCGAGGGCGCCGAAGCTGCACTGTTGCGCGCCGAAGCATCGCTGGAGGGCGCCGAGATTGATCTCGCTCGAACCACCATACGGGCACCCTACGACGGTCGAGTGCGCACAGAGTCTGTGGATCTTGGGCAGTTCCTGCAGAAAGGCGCCGTTTTGACCACGGTATACGCCACCGACGCCATGGAAATAAAGCTGCCCATACCCGATGCACAACTGGCGTTTCTCCATGAGGCCTTAACCCAGACCGGTGTTCTGGCAGACACCGCCGACATCCCGGTAGTGCTGTCAGCAACTTACGCTGGCCGGAAGCAGACCTGGACCGGCCAACTGGTGCGCACCGAAGCCAGCATTGATGAGCGCAGCCGGTTTATTTACCTCGTGGCAGAAGTCACCGAGACAATTAACGCTCAGGGAACACAACTACCTGTCGGGCTGTTTGTCGACGCGACCATTACCGGGCGCTGGTTCGAGAACATCGTTACCTTGCCGAGAATTTCGCTCCGGGGTGCCAATTCGGTATGGGTCGTTGACGAAGCAAACACCCTGCGCGCTCGTGAGATTTCGGTCCTCCGGGTTACCGAAGACAACGTCTTGATTTCGGCCGGTCTATCCCCGGGCGATAAAGTCAATGCCTCGCCACTGCAATTCGTGGTCGAGGGCATGGCCGTTGTGGTTGTCGACTGAGCGAATAGACCATGCCCAGACTCATCGCCTGGTTCGTCGATAATCCGGTTGCCGCCAACCTTCTCATGTTCATTCTGGTGGCGTCCGGGCTCTTGAGCCTTAAAGACGTCCGGAAGGAGGAGTTTCCCAATATCGAAACCCCTATCGTGACGGTCACTGTGCCCTATCTCGGCGCAGCACCTGCCGAAGTCGAGTCAGGGGTCTGCACCCGAATAGAGGAAAGTATTTATGGCATAGAGGGCATCGACAAAATCCGCACTACGGCAGCGGAGGGTCGCTGCAACGTGACGATAGAAATCGATCGCGAGGCGGATCTCTCTAAAGCGCTCGATGACATTAAGGCTCAGGTCAATGCAATTTCGACCTTCCCGGCGAACACCGAGCGTCCGATCGTGTCGCAGCTCACCATGCAATCGCTGGTCATACAGCTGGCACTGCATGGCAACACCGACGAAAAATCACTGAAGTTTCTGGTGGAGGACATTCGTCGAGATCTGCTGGAGTTGCCTGCTGTTAGCTTGGTTAAGACCTTGTATCTCCGTCCGGACGAGATCTCCGTTGAAGTCTCTGAATCCGCACTGAGACGTCACGGACTGACTATCGCCCGGATCGCAGAAACCATTCGTCAAAACAGCATCGATATCCCCGGCGGTTCCTTACGCACCGACGGTGGCGAAATTCGTCTTCGCAGCACGGGCCAACGCTACAGCGGCCGTGAGCTTCAAGACATTGTGGTGGTGAGCCATCCCGATGGCTCACGGTTGTTGCTCAAGGATATTGCCACGATCGTCGACGGCTTTGAGGAGATTGACCAATACGCAGAACTCAACGGCGAGCCCACGATGCTCATCCAGATATGGCGAGTGGGTAACGATAACGCGCTGGAGATATCGAGTAGCGTGCTGGAATACGTCGACGCCAGAGAGCGTGCCTTGCCCGACGGATTACACCTCACCATCTGGAATAACGAAGCCAACGAATTGATTGGTCGACTCGGGGCGATTCTCGATAGCGCAGCGAGCGGACTGCTACTGGTAATTCTGAGCCTGTCTTTGTTTTTGCGCGTGCGATTGGCCCTGTGGGTCAGCGCCGGCATACCCGTTGCTATTTTTGGCGCGCTCGCCTGGTTCCCCAGTATGGATCTGAGTTTGAGCACGCTCTCGCTGATGGGACTGTTGTTATCACTGGGGGTCGTTGTCGATGATGCCATCGTGGTCGGCGAACGCATTTACACCAAAGAACAACAAGGGCTCGATAGCAGAGCGGCGGCCATTGCGGGTACCAGCGAAGTCGCGGTGCCCGTGTTCTTCGGCGTTTTGACCACCATTGCAGCGTTCCTGCCGATGCTCAGCGTCGACAGCAATCTCGGGCAGTTTTTCCTGTCCATTGGGTGGACGGTCGTGCTTTGTCTGATCTTTAGCATTATCGAATCACAGCTGATCCTCCCGTCTCACCTCGCACACCGAAAGCGTGAGCGCGGCAAAAGCGATGCGGGCCGGCGATGGGAACGCTTTCAAGAGCGACTCTCAGGCGCGCTGGAACGGTTTGCCAACACCCGATATCGAGAGGCCGTCGAGTGGGCCACCAATAACCGGTATGTAGTGCTCTCGGCGGCGTTGGGCATGATGTTAATCACAGGGGCCACACTGGCAAGCGGGCGCCTGGTTTTTCAGTTTTTTCCTTCGGTTACAGGAAATAATGTCGTCGCCAAAATCGTGATGCCCGAGGGATATCCGCTGGCGGGAACCAAGCGCGCCCTGATGACCCTCCAGACCGCGGCGGAGCGCGTGAGAGAACAGGTGGATGCCGAGCTACCCGAAGGTGAAACCGCATTCGTGAATGAACTCTCTTCTATCGGCATTAACATCACCCAAGGTGCCATGGTGATGGTGGGCGAGACCGGCAGTCACATGGCGGAGGTGTCACTGAACCTCGTGCCCTATCGGGAGCGCAGTGGGATGACGCCAGGCGAAATCGCCAATCTGTGGCGCGAACTCACACCGCCCATCCCGGACGCATTAGAACTCAGCTTTTCTGCGAATGCCGTGTCTTTGGGGCCCGACATAGACCTTGAGCTTCGCGGACGCGATATGGAGCAGCTCGGTAAAGCGGCGCTGGCGTTGGACGAGGCACTCCACAGTTTCGATAGCGTGTATGACATCAGCAACAGCTATCGGTCGGGTAAACGAGAACTCACCCTTGAAATCCTTCCCAGTGCGGAAACGCTGGGACTGACACAAGCCGATCTCGGCAATCAGGTCAGAGATGCATTTTATGGCCGCGAGGCGCAGCGGGTGCAGCGGGGTCGAGACGACGTGCGCATTATGGTGCGCTTTCCCGAAGCTGATCGAAAAACACTTGATGCGCTGGAGAGCATGCATATCCGGTTACCTGATGGTACAGAGGTGCCCGCACTGGCTGTTGCCAAGCTGGTGGAAACCACGGGTAATGCCGCAATTCAGCGTACTGATGGCCAGCGACGGGTCAATGTCGTGGGTACAGCTGACCGTAGCATCGCTCCGCCCGAAACCGTGCTGACCATTCTTTTTGAAGAGACGATTCCCGAGATCATGGCACAATATCCGGGCGTGAGTATCTCGCAAGCGGGCGAAGCAGAAGAACGCTCTGCCGCGCTGAGCGGGCTGCTCAGTACCAGCTTGATTGCGCTGATGGTGATCTACGCGTTGCTCGCTATTCCGTTGAAGTCCTACCTGCAACCGCTGGTGGTGATGGCGAGCATCCCCTTTGGTTTCATTGGCGCCATTCTCGGGCATATGATTATGGGCTACGACCTTGTCTTCTTCTCCCTGCTCGGGATGGTGGCACTGGCCGGCGTGGTCATTAACTCGAGTTTAGTGCTCGTCGATTTTATTAACCGCAATCGACGGCTCCACAACATGGACCTACGCGCCGCAGTGCTGGATTCTGGCGCTTCACGTTTCAGACCCATCTTCCTGACATCAATCACCACCTTTCTGGGCTTAATGCCACTGATGGTGACACGGGACTTCGATACGGCGCCATTCGTACCGATGGCCGTATCGTTGGGTTTTGGCGTCATCTTTGCGACCGTCGTCACCCTCATTCTGATCCCCGCGCTCTATGTCATCCTCGAAGACTGGCTGTCACTGTTCGCTCCGGCAGACGAGGTCTCAGAATCCGTGACAGGAAACAGTCCGCTCTGACTGACCTCACTGAACTTCGCCGTGAGCAGCTTCTTGTGGCTCTGAGTACCCACACCCATGCCCCGTTGCAAAGCACTCTGGATTTGGTGGCCGGTTGTTGCGGTTCATCGCAAAGAGAGTGATTCAGACGGTAAAGCGAAGCGCGCAAACCACGTTAATGGAAGGGCTCGTCCTGCAGAAGCCGCTCGATGTTCTCGCGATGATCGCGTACTGCCGTCAAAGAACCACAGAGATTGGCCATTGCCAAAGGGGGTCGCTCAGCGCTCTCGTAACACGCCCAGGCCTCGCCACGTGTGCCAACCCACTCCGCAAGCAGCTGAGGACTCAGCGCGCCCGCCTCTGGTAATAAGCGAAAATCAGCGAGGCTGTGCAACGCCTTCAATAGCTTGGGACCGATCATCTGGG
>JAYPXQ010000100.1:0-6757 GCA_038135595.1 Halieaceae bacterium | reverse complement strand
TCATCGATTATCCAATCGTCTACAAAAGTCAGCGGATTCTCGCGCTGGCCGATAAGCTGTCTCAGGACTGATCAGGCCAAGGCATTGCTGGGGTGCCCAGGCTGCAACCGGATTTGCGCTAATGTCGCCGCGATGAGGCAGACACTGACCTGAGTCTATCTGCCAATCGTTGCCGTGTCGGCATAGGGGCCGGCATTGTGTATCATGTCCGGACATTTCCGGAGTGCTCCATGCAACCCTCCCATGTAAAACAGCAAGTCGCGCCACTGAGCCGCGCTATTGCCGAGCGCGCGTTGGCGCTCTCGGTTGATGACGTGCCCGAGGATATCTGGCGCTATCTCAAGCTGTGTCTCGCGGACGCGGTGGGTATTGCTTTTGCCTCAAGGCACTACGATTTTGCATCAACCTCACTGCAATCATTGGATAGGTTAGGAAGTGAGGGCAGTGCCAGCATTATCGGACAGGAGCGCAGGGTGGCGCTGCGCGACGCGGCTCTGATGAATGGGCTTCTGATTCACGGGCTCGATTATGACGATACACACCTGGCATCGGTGGTGCATTGCTCAGCCAGTGCCTTTCCCGCTGCGCTGGCACTCGCCGAGCACCAGCAGCTGGATGGCCGCAGCTTGTTACTGGCGACCCTGATAGCGATTGAAATCGACGCGTTGCTGGGGACTCAGGCGGGGGGAGTCTTTCAGCAGGTCGGCTTTCACCCCACCGGTGTGGTCGGCATTTTTGGCGCCACCGTGGCGGCGGCCCGATTATTGGGTGGTGACGAGCAAGCGCTGGTCAGAAGCCAGGGAGTCGCCCTCAGTTTGAGTAGCGGTAGCATGGCGTTCTTGGACGACGGCAGTTGGACCAAACGGCTTCATCCGGGCTGGGCGGCGTCGGCGGCGCTGCAGGCGGCGTCTCTCGGCGTCAGTGGTTTTGAAGGGCCTGCCGAGGCCTATGGTGGGCGCTTCGGTTTTTATTCGCTCTACGCGCCGGGTACGGCAGTTGAGACAGAAACCCTCTCGGCACAGTTATTCAAGGACTGGGCATTGCGGACGGTGGCCATCAAGCCCTATCCCATCTGTCACTTTAATCATGCTCCGGTCGATGCCGCGTTACACCTGCGCCAGCAACACGGTCTCACCCCTGATGCTATTGAGTCGGTGACGGTGCTACTCCACGAGCGGCAGTTTGGGGTGGTGGTGGACCCCATTGAGAGCAAGCGAGTGCCGCAAAGCGAATACGACGCGAAATTTAGCGTCCCTTATGCTGTGGCAACCGCCCTCGTAGAGGGCCGGTTTGGGCTGGCAGAGCTTGAGGACGCGGCACGCCTGAATAGTGACGTACTTGCGCTTGCGCAACGTATCCACTGTGAGCATGACGCGCGGTCGCGTTACCCGGATGTATTTTCTGGCGGTGTTCGCGTTACGACCACAGACGGTCGGGTGCTGGAGCACTT
Organism: Halieaceae bacterium; assembly: GCA_038135595.1. Classification (GTDB taxonomy): domain Bacteria; phylum Pseudomonadota; class Gammaproteobacteria; order Pseudomonadales; family Halieaceae; genus Luminiphilus. The sequence continues at coordinate 5,307 of JAYPXQ010000100.1, read as the reverse complement.
TGATGAGATAAATCGCGGTGCGGCGGGCCAGTTGCTGAGCGCCGAGTCGGTATACGAGAAGTTTATGGCGAACTGCACGTTAACCATCAGCAGCGAGCAGGCAGGGGCGCTATGGCAGTCGCTGCAACACATGGATGAGCTCGAGGACGTAACAGGCCTGATGGCGCTGCTGCGGACCGAAACCAACAAGGCGACTTGATCGCCCAGGGAGTGCCCGATGTTAATGAAAGCCGGCGGCCGCATCATGAGTGCAGCCGAATACACAGAAAGCCTGCGTAGCTATAGCCCGACAGTATATGTTGACGGTGATCGCATCGCGTCGGTAGCAGACGAACCTCGTTTGCAGCCCGGCATTCGCGCCGTAGGGGTCACCTACGATTTTGCGCAAAAGCCCGAATACGGAGGTTTGATGCTGGCGGAACAAAGCACTTCGGGAAAAACCGTAAACCGAATGCTGCACATCAACCGCCACTCAGAAGATCTACTCTCTAAGCTGGAGGCGGTGCGGCTACTTTGTCGCGAAAGCGGCTGCGCCCAGCGCTATCTTACCCATGATGCGCTGAATGCGATTTATCAAGCCACCTGGCAGATGTCAGAGGAGACGGGCGGCGAGCAGCATGAGCGTTTTCTCTCTTACCTGCACCGTATTCAGGATGAGGACCTCACGTTGGGTGTTGCGATGACCGATGGCAAAGGTGATCGCAGTAAACGACCGGGCGATCAGGCCGTGGCGGATAGTTACGTCCACATCACCCAGCGCAATGCTGAGGGCATTTTGATCTCCGGGGTTAAGGCGATCGTCACGGGCGGACCCTATATGCACGAGCTACTGGTCATGCCTTGTCGGACCATGCGCAAAGAAGATGCCGACTTTGCCGTGTGTTGTGCGGTGCCCATTGATGCCAAGGGGCTCACGCTGATTTCGCGACCTGCGGGTCGCCCGGGCGAGGCGGACGCAGCGTTCAGCGCCAAGTACGGACAGAGCGTGGCGGTGTGTCATTTCGATCAGGTATTTGTGCCCTGGGATCAGGTGTTTTTTGCCGGTGAGAGTGAGTACACCGAGCACTTGGTCACGTCCTATGCCAATCACCATCGGCACAGCTGTATCGGCGCGAGAGCCGGGTTTGGTGACCTGCTCATTGGCGCCGGAGCGCTGATGACAGAAGTCAATGGGCTCGATATGGAATCGGTGCCGCACCTGCGTGACAGCATGGCGGAGCTCATCAAGTTGGTGGAGGGCTTCTTTGCCTGTGGGGTCGCGGCTTCGGTTTATGGCGTTGAGGATCCGTGCGGTTCGTGGATGCCAGAGCCCGTTTTCTCCAACGTGGGCAAGTTGATGTTGGCAACCCAGATTTATGACATGCATCGTATCGCACACGAGGTATCGGGGGGGTTAATCGTCGCTTTGCCGGGGCCCGATGAAGATCACAATCCTGCGACATCGGGGGATCTCGCGACGCTGCTCGCGGGTCGATCGGATATCCCTTACGACCAACGCGCACAAGTTGCCCGTTTCCTCGGCGATATTTCGGCGTCCTCGACTGGCGGTTGGTATTCGGTCATCAGTTTGCATGGCGGCGGTTCGCCTCAAGCGATGAAGCGCGAGATTTTCCGTCGCTACCCTATTGAGGAGCGTCGCGCGCTGGTTGAGCGATTGCTCGATCGTGGCGTCGCAGAAACCGGCTCCTCCGGTGCGCCTAATCGACAAAAACAGCCCGGTCAGTGCTGTGCAACGGGGTGTCAGCCGCCAGCTGGACAAGATAGTTAGCCGGTAGACATCGCTGGTCATGTTCGGTCTGGTGGGCCCGTTGCGGTATAGGGGAGCCGCGCTGCAGTTCTGCAACGGTCCGGTCGCTTTCATCGCTTTTCCGTCTGATAGTGCTTGAATTGCCCGAGAGATCATGTCAAAAGGGTGGAAACGATTGTCGGTGCATTGTGGGCCATTCTTGGGGGAGAAAAGTCATGAGCATGAGTGTCAGGGGGAAGCATTGGTTTAGGTGCTCAACCAGTTACTGGGCGTTATTGTCTTGCGTTTTATCGTCAACTGCTTGGCTGGGTTTGTTGTCGCAGCAAGTGCAGGCGCAGGACGAACCCAGTGAGAGTGAGATAGCTGAGGCTATGATCACCTCGGACACCCTCGCTGATAGCCCAGTAGAGGAGCTTGGCGGTCCGAGTGCTGCAGCAGAAATTGAAGAGGTTTACATCACTGGGTCGCTGCTACCAAAAGGGAACTTCGAGAGTAACGCACCGATCACGACGATCACTTCTGATCAGTTCGAAATTTCGAACGCGATCAACATTGAACAGCTTCTCAACACTATGCCTCAGATTCTGACGGGCGCCGACAGAACGAGTACATTTGGTCTTGGTTGGGCAACCGCGGATTTGCGCGGGCTGGGTACCAATAGAACGCTTACGCTATTGGATGGAAACCGGCTCGTGCCGACGTTTGCTGATGGTGGCACTGTTGACTTGAACCTGATTCCGCCCGGCCTAGTTGAGCGAGTAGAAATCCTTACTGGTGGTGCATCAACCACGTACGGTTCAGACGCTATGGCGGGCGTAATCAATATCATTACAAAAGAACACTTTTTGGGATTTGAGCTGACCGCAGCGGGTGAGCAAACCACTGAATTCGACGACGCAGAGATAGGGAATATAGGCGCCACGTTCGGCTTCGAGTTCGGCGATGGGCGCGGCCATTTTATGATTCATGGCGACTACACTGAACGGAAAGAAGTCAGGTATCCCGATCGAGAATTTGCACGCTTTTGGAATAACGATGTTTACGATGCGAACGGGACGCCCATCGGTTACGAGCCTTGGTATAACTTTGGCTCTGTCAACACTGCCATCGCGGATCCGTTTGTAAACTGGTACGGGCACTTCAATGCTGAAGGAGAGCTCCAGCCCTGGGATCCACAAACGTATGGCTTTGTCACCCCGAATCACTTTGACCTGCAGGTACCACAGGACAGAGAGATCCTGTTTTCCAAGATGAAGTGGTCAGGCGACTCGTTTGAGATATTTGGTCAGATTCATGCCTCCAATGTTGAGTCGACGCGACCAATGCCACCTCCCGCGATATTCAACATGTTTTTTATGCCTATTCAGGGCAACCCGTTCTTGTCGCCTCAGGATCAAGTGACGATAGGTACGATGCCCGGCCCTCAGTATTTTGGACAAGACTTTGACGGCGATGGGATAGCGAACGTGGGCCCGGTAGGTATTGGCAGGTGGTTTTTGGATCTTGGTGAGACCCAATGGCGGATTGAGAATGAAATGTTGCAGGTTAATCTGGGATTTACTCTGGACATCAATGACAGCTGGGGACTTGAAGGTCGGATTAGCCACGGCTCAGTTGACTATGATGCAGAAATTGGGCCTGGAGTCGTAGTCGCTAATTTTGAACAGGCGATTATGGTGGACCCTTTTGATCCCACCGGCAGCTCTTGCTGGGATCCGAGTAATGGCTGTGCGCCCTACAGTGTTTTTGGTTTTGGTCGCTCCTCCCAAGAGGCATTGGACTTTATCAGCACTGACGTATACCGAAAAAATAAATCAGAGCTATCGGTCGCCAACTTTGTGCTTGCAGGTAATACCGGAGACTTCTTTAACATGCCGGGAGACGTTGGCCCCATCGGTGTTGCTCTGGGCGTTGAATATCTTGAGAGAACCAGTTCGTACGACACCGACGAGCGTGTTGCCAATGGTGAGGTGCGGCTTTATTCCTGGGGAGATAATGCGCCGTTGGATGAAGTGACTATTGATAGAGCGTCGGTGTTTTTCGAGCTCCTTATCACGTTGCTTTAGGGACTCCCCGGTATTTCTTTCATGGAGCTAGAGCTTGCGTGGATATTCACCGAGCACAGCACCATAGGTGGCACTAGTTCCTATAAGGCGGCTCTTTCCTGGTATGTCACCGACGACTTGCAGTTAAGAACAAGCTTTAATGAATCAATGCGGGCCCCGAGTATCGAGGAGATGTACGGTGATTTCGGAGAGGATACCCTCTCTCCCCAGTGGGACGCCGATCCTTGCTCCGCTGACGCGATTCTATACAACGAAATTGGATATCTTGGTGGGGGTTGGCCAGTCGGCACGCCTGAGCAATGTATGGCGCAGGGCGTACCCGAAAGCGCGCTTTATTCGGAGGCACTGAATATTCGAAATGTACCCCCGGTCCCCGTCTATTATGGCGGCAGCACTGAGCTCGATGCAGAGACCGCACAGACTTTTACTATTGGTTTCGTTTGGACTCCTTACTCGATTGAGGGTTTTTCCGCCAGCGTGGATTATTTCTCGATAGAAGTGGAGGACTACATTGATCGGCTCGGTGGCAATCCGATCTACGGGTGTTTCGAAGACGATGACTTGTCTTCGACCTATTGCAACAGCATTGAGAGAGGAGCGGACGGCGTGTTGTCCTCAATAAACGCCGGGTTGCAAAATCTCGCGGTGCATAAGGTAGAGGGTTTCGACATTTCATTGAGCCATCAAATGAACTTGTTAGGCGGCATGTTGGACCTCAATTATGTGGCCAGCTATATGGAAGAGAAGTCCTACGGTGTGGCGGGAACCTCTCAGTACGTCGATTGTGTGGGTAAAGCAAACGTTCCAATCGGTGGCGAGGCGTGTAGCCGGCCTGTCATGAAGTTAAAGAGCCGTGCCACTGCCGGGTGGACCCGAGATTGGTTTTCAGCGCAGCTTACGTGGAGGCACCTGTCGGATATTGAAGATGGCGATGACGACACGGACTACTATCGAGAATATATTTCTAGCTACGATTACTTTGAGTTGTCCGCGAGCGCAGATATTGGTGATCACGTTAAGATAATGATCGGTGCCAAGAACCTCTTTGATAAAGATCCCCCGCAATGGGGCTGGAATTCATGGGAGGCCAATACTTTCCCAAATGTCTATGATGTTTTCGGAAGAACCGTATACGCTAGGCTGAAATATACCTACTAATAGCGCCGCGTGTTTTTGACCGAGACTGGACCTAATGAGATTTGTGGTTAGGATTCCTCAGATGCTGAGAGGACTCTCATCAAGCGCTCAACGCGCTTGGGTGCTCATGGCGTTGATTCTCGTCTGGCCGAGTCTTGCGTACCCGCAGGATATCCTCGCGACTAATCAGGGGGTGGTGCAAACTGAGGCAGGGGTAGAGCAAGTGCAATGCCACTTGATAGGAGCTGGCCCCCTGCGCTATCCGCCAAAAGCGAAACGTTACAAATATGTGGGTCAGGTCATCGTTAAGTTTGGCGTGGATCAACAAGGCAACGTAACGGATCCCTATGTTGTTGC
>JAYPXQ010000099.1:2917-6831 GCA_038135595.1 Halieaceae bacterium | reverse complement strand
CCCTCGCCTTGTCGAACGTCTAGAATCACGTTGAGTGACGAGCGAGACGAGTTAGGCGTGCGCCGGCTCAACCTGCACTGGGACTTTAATCCCAGTGATTTTAAAATGCTCGATGCTTCTATTTCTCATCTGAATCGTTATTTACATCTGACTCATTCCGGGCGGTTAAAACTCGAGAAGCCCGTGAACAAGAAGACCATGGCGGCACGGATTGGCAACGGTTGGCACCATATGGGCACCACTAGGATGAGCGCTAGTGCCGAGTCGGGAGTGGTCGATGAAAATTGCCGAATTCATCGATCACCCAATGTCTACGTGGCCGGTAGTTCAGTATTCCCGTCAGTCGGATTTTCCAACCCGACGTTAACCATAACAGCGCTTTCTTGTCGTTTGGCAGCGCATATCGCAGGGAGCAAAGGCACAGCATGAAGCTCGGAAGGCGCAACTTCACTTCAGGCCTTGTGGTGGGCGGTGCAACAGTCGGCGCTGCCAGTGCCGTGTATCAATATCTCTCCAGGCGTCCCCGCACCCCTCGCGACCTCCTTGTTTCAGTCGCCTCACAGATGCAAGGGGTTCACGGTTTTTACAAGGCTGACCCCAGCTGGAATCCAGCCTCAGCAATAGAGACAGAAAGTCGACTACTCAAGCGCCTCGAGGCCGTCCCAGGCGCATTTGACAGTGAAGAAATGCTCCTGGCGACCCTACAGGCCATCATGCACGCAGAAATCAAAGACGGTAAGACAAGTGTGCTTAACCAACTGGTACTGAGTCACACCGAGGCAGATCTCATTCTTCTAGCGACGCTGTATGCGCCAGCCGCGAAAAACGTGACGACAACAGACAATGCTAAAAACGAGTTTGCTGTTAATCCAAAATTTGGCCCCCGAAAAACCGTTGTCGGACAGGTGTTTAATGAGCAGCCCGATGGCCACGGTGGCATCTGGGTCGTCACTGACAAGGCACTTCCTGCAACCACAAAAATCGAAATTGCCGGGCAGGCAATTAAGACCACTTGGAGGTCCAACATCGTTACCGGCGCAGTGTACGCGGACCTGTTGAGTAAGATGATCTCTACGACCGGAGAGTATGAGGTTGCCCTCCTCGATACCGAGACCGGTGGGCGTCAGGTCATCGGCTCGATGGAGATACAAAAGCGGCCGCCACCTGCGATTACCGAGGATGGCGAAGACTCGACGGTTTTTTGCGAAATAGAGCGCGTTCAAATGGGACACTTAGACGACAAGTCGATCCTCACCATTCGAACGCGATGCGCACCCCGGGGAGCAAGAATTCTCATTGGCGACAGCTCATTTGAGACCAAGTTTAATCATTCTGCCATTACGGCTGATCTCACCGACATTGTATCTTCCAATGCCCAAAATCCTTGGCGCCTTTTCGATCCGATTTCGGGGGATACGATCATTTTGCCGCCGTTAAACTAGGGTAAGGTATTTCTCCACGTTGGCGGGCTTGCGACGCTATAACTGACTGAGCCAGATAATCCTGAAAAAAGATGACGAGCCACAAGCCTGGGGCGTAGTTGCGCACGCAGTACGCAAGCTATTAGTAGCAGTTTTCTACCTAAACATCGACCCAGTGAGGTATCCATGTCTTTGAACCCGAAAACCCCCGGCGAAATCCTCGACCACTGCGCTGAACAACAGCCTGACGAGATTGTCATCAATACCGTGGGGCTTGATGGCTCCGATGACGCGGTTACCCGCAAAGTGCTGTCTCAACGGTCGGATGAAATTGCCCAGGCTTTGATTGAGCGAGGCGTGGGCCCTGGAGTGTTCGTGCCTATCCATTTACCGACCTGCACCGATTTTTTGGTGGCAACCGTGGGTATTTTCAAAGCGGGTGGCACGCCGATGCCCGTGAGCGATCGACTTCCCCAGGCAGAACTCGACCATTTGCTAGCGCTTTCGGGTGCGACGCTCGCGATCAGTCGCACCCTCACGGGGCTCGAGACCTTGGATCCCGCCATGTTCCGCGGCGACACAGAGGTACCGCAGATCCGCCCTACTCGAGTGAGCAATCCAATCAAAGCGCTCGCCAGCGGCGGCTCTACCGGCAAACCCAAACTGATCATTACTACCGGTGATGCTCTGTTTGATGCCGACAATCCGATCATTCCCATGCTGATGCGTTTCGAGTCGAGTGATCTCAAGTACTCACCCGGGCCGCTCTATCACAACGGGCCCTTCTGGTTCTCGGTCAACATGCTCTTGCGTGGCGGCCGCATTCTGTTGAACGAACGTTTTAACGTGAGTCAGTGCTTGCAGAATATCGAGCGCTATCGACCCACCGTGCTCAATCTGGTGCCAACCATGATGCAGCGAATGCTCAGAGAGCCTCGATGGCCAGAGGCCGACCTGAATTCGGTGCGCGTTGTGTGGCATCTGGCTGCGCCCTGCCCCGCCTGGGCAAAGGAAGCCTTTATTGAAAAGCTTGGCGGCGAAAAAATACTCGAGCTATGGGCCGCCACCGAAGGCAATGGACTCACCGTACTAGACGGTAATGAATGGCTCTCGCATCGCGGTAGTGTGGGAAAACCGATCGGCACCGACATTCTCATTCTGGATGAAAATCGCCAACCAGTTCCTACGGGGGAAGTGGGAGAAATCTTCTCGCGTATTGCCGGCGCTGCGCCTCCCTGCGAATACCGCGGCACGCCAAACCTCGAGATCATCCTCGATGGCTTTACCAGCGTGGGAGACATGGGGTGGGTGGACGAAGAGGGCTATCTTTATCTTGCCGATCGTCGCACTGACCTGATTATCGCGGGCGGTGCCAATATTTTTCCGGCGGAGGTCGAAGCCATCGTCAGCCAACACTCCAAAGTGAAAGATGTGGCTGTAGTGGGCCTTAAGGATGATGATTTGGGTCGACGCGTCCATGCCATTGTCGAGAGTTTCGACCCGAGCGACCCGCCAACGGAAGAAGAGCTACTGAAACTGTGTAGCGAGCAGCTCGTCAAATACAAAGTGCCTCGTTCGTTTGAATTTCTGGACGCACTGCCGCGCAATGAGGCCGGCAAAATTCGGCGCAGCGAACTCCGGGATCAGCGCGGAGGTTGACGCGCACTCGCTCCGATTCGCTGAAAATTTTTGACGGGTTAACCACTATCTTATCTCCAACTCTCCCCTCTTGGTCCGAAAGCAAGCTTGCTAGTTCCACTCTGAGTCCCTGCCCCCCTTAATTCACCAATGCTCTTGTCACCTCGCGGCCTAATCAGCTAACCACCTGACAAGTTACTCACTTTGCCAGGCCTCCGCCGGAGGCCCCTCCGTATGCCTATGGACCGCTCCGATCAGGCACCAACGCTATGGCATTTCCCGCGACTACTCCTTTGAAATCGGCGATATCAAGTCAAGCGAGCACCGGGATCTGCACTGGCGCGTTTTGCCAACACCTTGGCGTATTGCGGCAATAACTACACCCACATTTGCTCGATCCTTGTCGAGGTGGAATGGCCGAGTTCGGTCTAGTGGATCAAAGGGAGACAGGGAATGTCCCAATACAGTGGCACATCGGTGCACGAGGCACACAGTAAGGCGGTGGAAGAGCGCATGTACGCGCTGGCTACCGAAGAACTCACACACGGCGCCGTGCGTGTGGGCCTGTGGGCCAAGGCTTGGTCAATGGCCGGTGGTAATAACCGGGAAGCAAAAGCGCGCTATCTGGCGCTCCGCGTGGAAATGATGGTCGCGGAGCAGACTCTCCATTCTTGTGTTGCGGACTGGCGGCTGCGGGTATCCATGGATCGCGCTGCATAACGCCCGGGCGGGACCAGACCGCTCATCGTTAGCAAGCTGGACCTCTGCGTTACTGCAGCTCACGAAAACTGCAGGGAAGATACCCGCAGAGGGCTCTCCCCGCCAAGACGATCAGCCCCTTACACCTGTTATTCA
>JAYPXQ010000099.1:0-2907 GCA_038135595.1 Halieaceae bacterium | reverse complement strand
GACAGTAGCAATCCCGGGACCCGTCCAGCACAAGGCCACCTTGTGTCAAGCTTCAGCGGCTATGACAGTAGCAGCTCCACAGGCTGCGTCTCCGCGTCACTGCGACAACTCGTGCTCAGTAGGTTTAGGAGCTCACATTGCGGGCGCGCACTACCGGACTTAATGAGCGCCCACCTCCGATTTATTCTGAAAGCGGTATAGCTCGACCGTCCTCATCAATAACCTGTATGTCCCCCAACCCCAATTCACGGATAGGCTGCTCGATTTGCTCGAGATCTCCAACAATCAGCCAAATCAGATTGTCGGGATGGATGACCTGTGCAGCAGCAGCGCGCACCGCCGCGAGATCAACCGCCTCGTAGCGACTTTTCAAAGAGCTCACGTAATCATCGGGGCGTCCAAATCGATCGTTACTCAGCAACGCATCCAGCACCGCGCCCGCCGTTTCGAACTGACCCGGCAGGCTATTAACGTTATTGCGGACGCTCTTGTCGAGCTCGTCTTGCCTCGCCGGTGATGAATTTAAGAATTCATCCATTTCACGCTTCAGTTCCTTGATCGAATCGGCAGTTTTGTCAGTCTGTACCGGCGCGTACGCCAACCATGGTCTTTGACCCCGGGCATCTTGCATAAAGGTATATGCGCCATACGCCCAGCCTTTGTCCTCTCGCAGATTCATATTGACGCGCGCGGTAAAAGATCCGCCGATGACATCGTTCATAGTGAGAATGTCGATGTTGTTATCCACACCGGTTGCTGGCGCAACGTGTCCCGCGAGAATCAATGACTGGGGTGCGCCGGGCTTGTCGATCAAATAAACGGCTCCCTCCCTCATTGCCACCTCGGCAATGTTTTTCTCGGGCACCGCCATCCGATTCTCTTTCCACGAGCCAAAGTACTGATTCAACAGCGGCAATATCTCCTCCATGGTGGTATCTCCCACCACAAACAGCGTGCCATTACTGGGTCGTATCCAGGTCTGGTGCCAGCTGACCAGCTCATCTCTTGTAAGCGCGTTGATCGACGCCTCAGTGCCCGAACCCGTAAAGGGAATGCCGTAGGCATGATCATCACCATACATCAGCAGTGGCAGTGTTCTGAGCGCCAGTTGAACCGGTTCGTTTTTCTCTTGCCCAATCCCGGCGATCCAACGTTTTCGCAAACGTACCAACTCCTCATCAGGAAAAGCAGGCTCCTTTACTATCTCTGAGAAGAGATCGAGGGAAGGTTGCAACTGACTCTTGAGAGCAGAAAGATAGGCCATAGACGTATCCAGATCTGAATCAGTGGAGATAAAAGCGCCTAGCGATTCTGCTTCGGCGGCAATTTGTAACGCATCGCGCGTTGCAGTGCCCTCGTCCAACATGGCCATGGCGAAACTGGCCGCGCCCAACGTGCCGAAGGAGTCTGCTGCATACCCCGCGTCGAACTGTAAGCTGATATTAACGACCGGGACCGCATTGCGTGTCGCGAGCACCACCTTGAGCCCGTTTTCCAGCTCCGCTCGCTCGATGTCGGGAAACACCAAATCGGGCATCGCGCCGACCGGGGGTAACCCTGCAGTCCGATCCACCGAGGACTCAGAGGTTGTAAAGTCAGCAAAAGGATAAATCTCCAGCTTGTATCGACCACGACTCAGCCACTCTGCGGCTGTGGCCTTGACACTTTCTGGGGTGGCCCCATTTATCCACTCAAGTCGCGTTTTCCAAAAACCGGGGTCGTCAGCGTAAAGCTCACTTTGCGCCAGCGTCACGGCCTTACCGCCAAACCCACCAATTTGCTCGAGGCCGCGTACCACTCTCGCATTGATTCTGGTCTGGACCCGCTGTAGCTCCTCGGGAGTAGGGCCGGCGTCGATAAAATTTTGCAGCTCCCGCTCGATAATTGCGTTTACCCTATCCATAGACGCATCGGACTGAAGGGTGACATCGATATCGAACATACTGACCAGCTCTTGACCCTGAAGAGAGGAACTCGCATCTACCGCGAGCTGCTGGTCGTATATGAGCGCCTGATAGAGGCGCGAGTTCTTGCCGCTCCCAAGAATACTGGCGACCAACTCCATCTCTGCGGCTGCCCGGGTGGTGCGCCCGGGCGCCCCCCAAATGTGAAAAAACCCCGCGTGGGGTACCCGGTCGTACAAAACCACCTAGGTATATGACAGAATTGTAGGGATGGCCGCTTTCATCCGAGTGACGGGCGGACCCGCATCAATGTCACCAAAATACTTCTCTGTCAGCGCTCTGGCTTGCACAACGTCGATATCACCCGCCAGAACGAGCACGGTATTGGCCGCCCCGTAGTAATCTTTAAACCACTGTTGCACGGTTTCGAGCGAGGCGGCACTGAGGTCTTCCATCGAACCGATGGTGCTATGTCGATAGGGATGTCCGGGCGGAAATAGCGCTTCCAGAATACGGTACTCGGTTTTGCCGTAGGGCCGGTTGTCGCCCTGCCGCTTCTCGTTCTGAACGACTCCAATCTGGTTATCCAGTTTTTCCTGGGTCACCGCGCCAAGAAGGTGCCCCATACGATCGGACTCCATCCACAACGCCATTTCCAGCGCAGGCGTAGGCACCGTCTCAAAGTAATTTGTGCGATCAAACCAGGTGGTGCCATTCATACCCGTCGCCCCTACGTTTTCGAAGGGCTCAAAATATTCACCGTCGTAGTGCTCTGATCCATTGAACATCAGATGCTCAAACAGATGCGCGAATCCCGTCTTGCCTGCGGGCTCATTCTTGGAGCCCACGTGGTACCAGATACTGACAGCAACAATGGGGGCTTTGCGGTCCTCATGCACCACCACCGTGAGGCCATTGTCGAGCGTGAACTTATCGTAGGGAATATTGATGTCCGGCATTTGCGAGGATGAGGCAAGCCCCACATAAACTGACGCGAATAAGG
>JAYPXQ010000098.1:0-6907 GCA_038135595.1 Halieaceae bacterium | reverse complement strand
GATGGCGTGTGTGGAGACCATATTGTGAAAGATATCGACAAAGGTCTCCGGGTGTTCTTCGTGACCCAGATGCCCCAAGCCCGGTACCCGGAGGGTGTGGCAGTTTGGTAGCGCGGGTGCCACGGCCAGGCTGCGGCTGGGTGGAATCGTTCGGTCTCCCTCGCAGCCCACGAGCCAGACGGTTGCCTCGAGCTCGGGCAATCGATCGAGTAAGGGTGGCAGATCCCAACCCGCCATCATGCGTAGCGTGCCCGCGATATGGTCGGGGTCAGCGAGCAACGTGTCGTAACATCGAGAGCTGAGTGGTGTCACGGTCGATCCCGTGTCCGAGAGCATCGACGCGGTCGCGCGCCAGCGCAGTGTCGGCGAGGCGAGTGCCTGAGGTAGCCAACGGCTCCGGGAGAGCCACCGGGCGGCGCCGCTGAAGAACGGTGCGGCCATAGCCCCGAAGGGTTTGAACGCGGCATTGATACACATCAGGCCGCGCGGTCTGTGAGCTAGCTCGAGCGCTAATTGTGCGGCGAGCGCTGAACCTGCCGAGTGTCCGATAATCCAGTCGGGCGAGGCATTTACCGCTTCGAGCAGTGCGCGCAAGTAGGTGGCGAAACGCCCCAATCCGACCGCCTCGGGGGCCAGTAGTGTGGTGAATCCTTGACCCGGCAAGTCGGGGCAGATCACCCGGTAGTGCTCAGCCAGCCGGTGCGCCATACCTGCAAAAGAGTGGCTGGACGCGCCCGCGCCATGCAACAGCAGTATGTCGGGTCCCTCCCCGGCAATCTGAACATGAAAGTCGATGTCGTGAACCCGAATGAACTGACTGGCGGACGCCAGTGGCCAGAACTCGGCGACCGCTGACCATCGCTGCTCGGGGGTCATAGTGTCGCTGCTCGAATCGTCCGGTTCAGCGTTTGGGCGTCGGCTTTGGGCAGGGCGATGTAGGCGCTCTTCAGTGTATCGGCCAACTCTCTGGCGCGGGGCTGCGGCCGCTGCGCCGTGTCGATAACGAGACCGGCTACGGCACTTTGTGCCAGCGCGCGCGCGGCGGCCAAGGCGTCCCGTGTGCCCGCTTCACGGTTTCTGGCGCCGTCACGCGCTACATTCGCGGCGCCGTCGGTGAGCAGCACGTAGTGCGTGGTAAGGCCTTGCTTCGCGCCCCGCTGTGCGGTCTCCCGAGCCAGGTCTAGCGCAGCGGCCATGGGGGTTGCGCCCCCGCCCGGAAGTGCAGCGAGTGCTTTTTTGGCGCGGACCAGAGAGCGCGTGGGAGGTAGCAGTAGTTCTGCGCTCTCGTCGCGAAAGGCGATAAGCGCCACCTGATCGCGACGGACGTAGCAGTCGGCCAGCAGGAGTTCCACCGCGCCCTTGGCTTCGGCGAGGCGCTGCAGTGCGGCAGAACCCGAGGCATCAACCACAAACAGCGTGAGCGTTTCGCGACGTTGCTGAAAGCGGGTCAGGTGAATATCCTCGCGCCGAATCTCAAGGACGCGTGCGCGGGGGCCGCGCTCTCGTTTGCGCAGGGGTTGCCACGGTGCCGCCGCGCGCAAAGTTGCCAAAATATTGACTCGCCCCCCTTTGCGGTGATCACCGCGAAAAACGCCGGTTGGGCGACCTCGATGCAGATGCCGGTGTTGGGCCCCGGACGCCCCGGCGCTACTTTGCCTGAGTCTTGCGGCCCGGGTTTGTATTTGCTCAAGAAGCCCCGGCGGAAGGGTGGCCATTGCGGCCTGCAACAGGCGATCTTCTTCGGGTGGTGGTTGATCGGGTCTGGGCGGCGCTTGATCCTCATCGTCGTCTTCCTGCGGCGGTGGTTCTTCTTGCTCGGCTTCGCTGAACTCGGGAAGCTGTTGTGCTTTTGGCAGCAGGCACAGGCGCACCGCCAGCGAGACGTCCGCGTCGTCGGTGGCGACCCTTCCCGCAATGGCCGCACCAGCACGCATGACTTTAAGCCCGGCGATCAGTGGCCGCGGCGACGTGATGCCGAGGGACACCCCGATGGCGCTCAATGCGTGGTATTGCTCAGCCGATACCGCGACCCTTGGCAGAAGCGTTTTCGCCTGCGCGATATCGGCGGCATCAAACATCTCGTCCTCTGCATCGTGAATCCCAATATTCTCTAGGTTCACCGTTACGCCGAGTCGATCAGCCAACGCAGGATGCAAACTTTCCTCGTCGGTGCCCTCGTCACTGGCGATAACGGTGATCCGAGTCATGGCATTGCCGGTGATGCCGTCCCGCGCGATGCGCACTTGACCCTCGTCCAGCGCGGTGCATACATGATGTACCGTGTTGCGTGGCAAGCGCTCTGCCATGGCGACGATCACAATGCGCTCATCGCACTCTGCCAGCATGCCCATTTCAGCGACCGGCTTTCCATGCTGTAGCGTTGCGCTCAGATCGGTTCCACCCAGCAATCGCCCCTCTGGCACAGTTGCCGGCATCTTTCTTAAAACAGATTGCCCCGAGAGGTCTCGGACCCGCTCCAGCCAGTAATCTCTTACGGGTCCGGGTGGTGCTCGCAGGTGCGCACCTCCCAGCGTATGGCCGAGCAGGACGAGCAATGCCGCCGCCCACTCGGCGTCGGCCCAAGGCGACGGATCAGCTGTTGTTGTCATGTCCGAATAGTTCAGACACAGCGCGTTCAACCCGGCTGTCAGCACTCGACTCGTCAAGGGGATCGCGTCTGAGGCGGTGTCGCAACACCGACGTTGCTACAGTTTTTAGATGAGAGAGAGTGGCGACAGGTTTGCCCTGCAGCGCCGCCAGCGCCCGCGCGCTGCGCACGAGGGTGAGCTCCCCCCGCAAGCCGTCGGTGCCCAATGACAGGCAAAGATGGGCGGCGGTTTCCAGTAGCTCGGCGGGGGTGTCTACGTCATCGAGGCTCGCTCTG
The DNA here is from genome assembly GCA_038135595.1 of Halieaceae bacterium. Taxonomy (GTDB): domain Bacteria; phylum Pseudomonadota; class Gammaproteobacteria; order Pseudomonadales; family Halieaceae; genus Luminiphilus. The sequence continues at coordinate 4,023 of JAYPXQ010000098.1, read as the reverse complement.
GCGTTCTGTATTTTTCGGCGCAGCGCGCTCTCTTTGCGCGCCCATTTTTTTCTGAACGCGGCGCGGTCATGATCGAAGTCTTCCCGTTGGCGAATGATTTCAACGCGGGTAGCGACGTCTTTGGGGGTGCGGACATCGACCGAGAGACCGAAGCGATCCTGAAGCTGTGGACGGAGTTCACCTTCTTCCGGGTTGCCGCTACCTACCAATACAAAACGTGCGGGATGGCGAACGCTCAGGCCTTCCCGCTCCACCACGTTCTCTCCGGACGCCGCGACGTCGAGCAGCGCGTCGACGATGTGGTCTTCCAATAGATTCACCTCATCGACGTAGAGAAAACCGCGATTGGCCTGCGCCAGCAGACCGGGCTGAAAGGCTTTTTCGCCATTCACCAATGCGCGCTCGATATCCAAGGCGCCGACCACCCGGTCCTCGGTGGAGCCCAGCGGCAGGTCGACCACGGGTATGGTGACCGCGCGCGTGGCGGGGGTTTCGCCGGGCTTGCCGCAGTGGGCGCACAAGCCGGGACGAGGGACTGTGGGATCGCACTGATAGACGCACTGATCGACAACATCGATGGTGGGCAACATGGCGGCCAGCGCGCGAATGGTGGTGGATTTGCCGGTACCGCGCTCGCCCAATACCAGCACGCCCCCCACACCGGGATCGACTGCGGCGATCATCAGCGCCTGCTTCATGTCTTCCTGCCCGACGATGGCGGTGAATGGAAAAGCGATGCTCATCAATGCCCCCTATGACTCTCGGCTGGGTCGGTCGTTTTCGTCCGAGCGGTGAAATCGGCCGTGCCCCCTCTTTATCTGGGGGGCTACCCCTTTTGCTGTCAGACAATTTATACTAATAAACTGTCAAATGTCATTGATGGTTATAACATGGCTAAGCCGCTGACGCCTGCTTTGGACGCGGAACAATTTGCCTTCTCGCTCGCCGGCGGGGTAACGCTTCGCGGCTATCGAGGAGAGGTTGCCGAGGGCCCGCCATTGGTGCTGATACACAGTATCAACGCGGCACCCAGCGCAATGGAAATGCGCCCGCTGTTTGAGTATTACCGCGATAAACGTCCGGTCTGGGCCCCCGACTTGCCCGGATTCGGTTCATCAGACAGGCCGGATATCCGCTACAACAGTAGCCTCTACGCCAGGTGGCTGGCGGAGTGGTTGGAGAGTCTGCCGGGGCCAGCCGATGTGGTGGCGTTATCGCTGACGGGCGAATTTGTGGCGCGCGCCATTTTGGAGCAAGGCGCCAAAGTGCGCAGTCTCAGTCTGATTTCTCCCACCGGCATGGGCATCCGCACGCCACGGCCCTCACCCAATGGCTCGCCTCTCGATCGTTTCCTGGGGTCACGTTGGGTGGGTCAACCCTTATTCCGGATGTTAACCAGCCGGCCGAGCATTCGCTGGTTTTTAGGTCAGGCCTTTGTCGGTACTACCCCGGAGTATTTGGTGCGGTACGCCTGTGAGACCACACGGCAACCGGGTGCCCATTTTGCGCCACTCAAATTTCTGACGTTCAGCTTGTTTACTGAACAGGCCATTTCCAGGCTCTACAGTCGCCTGAAAAACCCGTGCTTGGTACTGTTTGATCGGGACCCGAATATTGGGTTTGAGCGATTACCCGAATTAACCGAGGTACACAGCAATTGGGCGGCGAAGCAGCTTTCACCGAGCCTCGGCTTACCCCATTGGGAGCTGACGAGAGAGACGATTGCCGCACTGGAAGATTTTTGGGTCCCCCCCGGGAGAGAGGCAATCGCCTCAGCCGATATCGCGGAGAACAGTGCGCGCCGCCAGTCGGCCTGAGAGTGTGGCCATCGGCACGCCGGGGCCCGGATGGACGCTGCCTCCAGACAGATACAGGCCCTTTAATCGACTTCTCGCGCCAGGGCGGGTGAAGCTCGACCAAATGCCGTGAGAGGATCCTCCGTAGAGTGAACCGCCGCTGGCGGGAAAACGACCGTGCCAATCTGAAGGGGTCGTGCTCACACAATCGCTGTCGCGGAAGGTCAAATTCAGACCGCAGCGGTTTAACACCGCGAGCGCGTTGTCGCGGGTTCTGGCGACTTGGTCGTTGTCCCATGTGTGTTGGTCGCCATCCGCTGGGGCGTTGACTAGCATGAGCATGCGTTCCGAACCATTGAGTAAGCGATTGGGACCTCGGTCCTGCGCGCAGAGATAGACGGTTGGTTTTTGCGGAATACGGCGATCGTGGAACAGCGTATTGAATTCGCTGGGGTAATTGGATTCGAAGAAGACATTGTGGTGGTCGAGGTCAAAGCCGGAGCTACTGCCCTTGATGCACCAGGTGAGCGCGGAGAGGCCCCGCTTTTGCGCGGGTCTGGGCTTGGCTGCGCGCATGGCGGCGGTGCCCAGTTGGCCAGTCGCCAGCGCATTACTGTCGCCATTGAACACAACAACATCGGCAGGTAGCGTGGTGCCGTCCTGCAGTCGGACCCCGGCGGCTCGGTTGCCCTTAACCAAGACTTCGCTGACATGGGTGTCGAAGTGAAGATCAGCGCCGAGATTCCGGGCCAGCGCGGCCATCGCGGTAGCCAGACGATGCATACCGCCATCCACCAGCCATACCCCCTCCAGTTCGACGTGGGCAATCAGCATCAGTGTCGCCGGCGTGCTCAGCGGAGAAGAGCCGACATAGGTCGCGTAACGCGCGAAGAGCTGTCGCAGGCGTTCGTCAGAGAAAAATGTGCCCAGGGCTCGCCACAAATTGGGCGCGGGTCTGGCAGCCACCAACGAGCTGGGGTGGTGTTGCCGGAGTACCCGACTCACCAGCGCCAGTGGGCTGGGTTTGGGCACTTTCATAAAGGTATCGGAGAGCGTTTGATGGATTTTTGCGCTCTGGCTATAAAAACGCTCGAAACCTCTTGCGTTCTCGCTCCCTGCGAAAGTTTCGATCGACTGCCGCGACTGGATCAGGTCGGGATACAGATCCAGCACGCCGCCGTGGCTCCAGGCGTGTCGTGCAATGACCGGACTATGGAGCAGGGTGATATGGTCGTCGAGGCGGGCGCCGGCATCGACGAAAAGCTGCTCAAAAATAGAGCGCATGGTGAGGACTGTGGGTCCGCCATCTACCAACCGGTTATCCACCTCCCGCACGTGCATTTTGCCGCCGGGGGCTGAGGCGCGTTCCAGCAGGGTGACCTTGAACCCGGATCTGGCCAAATCGATGCCGGCCGCGAGGCCTCCGGCACCCGCGCCGACCACAATGGCGTGTTTGGCGGTCATGCCACCCGCCATTTTCGGGTGACGGGACGGGTCACCGCGCGTTGGTGGTAAATGATCAACGTCAGTCCGACCACCAGTGGTATGGCCCAAAGTCCCGGCTGTAGCGCCAGTTCTGGCAGCAGCCGCACGGCCCCAAAGGCAAAAAAAGCGGTGTAGACCGATATCCCGGCGCCGATCAAACATTTGATGTGTTCTTTGATGCGATCGCGCGGCAGGGGGTTGGGTTTATAGATGAACCAGAGATTGGTCGCGACAGTGGCAAAACCCACCATGGAGAAGCCCATCATGATCGGTTCAGACGCAGCAATGCCTCTCAGCAGGCAGTTGGCGGAAGCCGCGGTCAGTAAGCATTGAGATAACAGGTTGTGCCAAACCCGATTGCGCTCATGGGCCGCGCCGTGGCGCATGCTCAGCCAACCCTGCCACGCAAGATTGATGGTGAGAGTGGCGAGATACAGCATCATCCAGCCAAAGATATTGGTAATCGCCCTTGGGTCCGAAAACACCGCATGATCTGCCAAGTGAGGATGGGTGCCCGTGGGGTCGTAGAGTGTGGTCAGGCTGATGCCCACCGCCGTGAGGCCAGTAGCGATCATCGACTGCACAAAGAGGGTGCCGGCCCGCCGATGCAGCGCTCCTCCTTTGCGTCCGGCAACGGGTATCCAGATCACAACGAGTCCCACTGACCCCGTGGCGATGTGCAAGCCGACTAACCACTCAAACAGTGTGTGGCTCGACAGCATCAGACCACCCCTCCATACTG
>JAYPXQ010000097.1:0-7010 GCA_038135595.1 Halieaceae bacterium | reverse complement strand
GCATTACGAATGCGCTGCTCTACCAACTGAGCTACACCGGCACGGGTCGCGGATGGTAAGGAAAAGCCTCCTCAGGCTCAATACCTTTTGATAAAACACCCGATTTTATGGCGGCAATTAACGTTGGTCGTTGAAATTTGATGATGACAGGCCTCACGCTAGATGCCCTCACATTAATTGCTTAATAACTAGTGGTAGCACCGGTTCTTCGACATTTTTCCCACCCCCGCATTAAATGCATTGTTGGGATCCAAACTTTGATAAAACGCCGCATGGTCAGGTTCGGCATGATACAAGTGGCCGACGTTATGTTCGGCGGGGTATTTGGCGCCAATCTCATCCAACAGCCCCATCATGCGCGCCTTAACAGCTTCGGGGTCTACACCCGCCTTAACAACGAAATCCCAATGAAATACGTGACACATAAAGTGCCCACCCCGGTAGGGTGCCGCGCATTGTTCAAGCAGATCCTCGGGTAAGAACTCATACCACTTGGCATAATTACGCGGCAGCGCAACGTCAAAGGTCACCATGCCATTGGTGTCCTTGTCGTGGATGAGGTTGTAGCGCGCCGGCGAGCCGCCGGCGACCAGTCGGTGCAACAGCGCGGCGTCTCCTTCCTTGGGCGAGCATTCGAAGAAAGCAGCCGATTTGCCTTGTCGCGTTACGTCATGAAGCACCTGTCTTATTTCGGCAATAGCCGCATCGGCGCCGATCACTATCAGGTGGTGCTCATAGGCTGCTCGGTATGCACGCATTCGCTTGGGGAGATGATCTGGCCAGAGTTGCGCCAATCGTTGCAAAAGATGATCGGCAGGACGGTTAGGGAGCCACGGAACCTTGGCAAGCCAGCGATCGAGGGTCGCCTTGATGCGATAGAGTCTGGGTAAAAAGCTCGTCCCCAAGTACTTGATGAACAAGAACGTATCCTTGCAGTAGCGATCCGCACCATCGAACCAGCTCTGGTGCATGTACTCCGTCATTTCCGGGAGCTCAGTGCACTCAGACAACAACCGTCGGCGGATCTCATTAAGATCCTCGGGGTCGTTGGTGCCCAAATAAAAAACCTGCTCCGCCTTGGGTTTGTCAAAGGTATCAACCCGCACCGCAAACACCGCCAACTTTCCCGCGCTACCGCTGGCCTCATGAAGCCGCCGCTGATCAGAATTAAATCGCGCTGGCGTCGACGCTTCTATGTCGCGCACACGTTGGTGATACTCAGGGTCGGAGGCCAGACCCGCATCGATCGATACAGACTCGAGATCGAAGTGACCTGAATCAAGGTTGCCCAATATTTCTTCAGGGCTCTCGCCCAAATCAATACCGAGGTGATTCACCAGCTCTAGCTCGCCGTGCTCTGACAGCCGAGCAAACAGGGCGAGTTCGGTGTAAGCCGGTCCGCGCTTGACGAGGCTGCCGCCCGAGTTATTACAAATGCCCCCCACTACCGAGGCGCCAATACAGGATGACCCAATTACCGAGTGCGGATTCTTGCCAAAAGGGGCGAGCATTTCCTCCAATCGGTACAGCGTGCCGCCGGCAAATACCAACGCCTGTTGTGCATCACAGAGCGGGATACAGGTGTCCAGCTTAAGCGTACTGATGATGACGATCTCCCGATCGTAATTATCGCCATCGGGGGTAGATCCGCCAGTTACGCCGGTGTTGGCGGCCTGACAAATGACAATGCAGTCTGCTGCGATACTAGCTTTAAGGACATGCCAAAAATCGAGCAGAGACGAGGGCTCGAATACCGCCAGCGCCGACCCAGTACCAAAGCGAATACCTGTCGTAAAACGCTTGATATGGTGCGGCTCACGAATGACGCGTGTCTTCGGCACCAGCGCGGCGAGTTCTTCGATCCAGCGGGTATCCATGGCTCTTAGCTTGTCTCGATTGACCTAAGGTGCGCGCAATGAAAAGTGCCCCGTCAGCTGCGAGGCACGATTGAACCTATTGGATTCCCCAAGCGATGCCGCGCCGTAATAACTCGTAATACGCGGGCACCTCCCAGCTACCGCGCTCGAGCACGGGATATTCCTCGACCAGCGGCTGCATGTCATAGGTAGAACGGCAATGTCCAAGGGTCAGATATAGCACCGAACCTTGCCCATAAGGCCGCAAGTAGAAAACGGCATGCTCATCGTCGCCTGTCTCCCAGTCACCGTCCTGAAATGCCTCGACCGTGCCAGACCATTTGGTGTGTAACAGCATTTCGTTCTCGCCGTGATACTCGGACAGATAGAGTTCGTCGGTGGTATCAAAAGGCTCAATGCCCTGCACAAGCGGATGGTCCGGCTTGGTCACTTCGACCCGATAGGGCTCAATCGGCGGGTGCGCGAGGAACTGGCTACCGAGCACCTCCATGAAGTCTTTGTTGTCTCGCGGTGCACGTAGCAAAGGTGGGTCGTGACTCAACCACTCGAGAACGGAGTTGGTGGCATGCAGTGCAAACCATTTCCCGCCCTCTTCAACATAAGATTTGAGCCGTGCCTGCCCGGCCATATCCGGGACTTCGTCACAGGTGTAGGTCACCAGCAAATCTGCTTGGCACATGGCCTCAACGTCGCTGTAGTCATTGGCTACTTTAACCCTGACTACATCGTGCTCTGCCAACAGCTTGAGTAGTTCCAGTCGCGCAAAGTCGAAATCGTGATACTTCCCACCACAGACCAGATACACATCCTTTCGCTTACCTGCCATCAGTATTCCTCTCTTATTCTTGGGTGAGCGGTCTAATCAGCCAGCACCGGCTAACACAACTCGCAATCATGTGCGTCGTACAGCCTCTCCGATAACCCTACGGCTGCTCTTTAATTCACTCGGCCTGCTGGGCGGCCATCGCCGCCATGACCGACGCCTCGATCTCCGAGGGCAGCGGATTGCGCCTGAGCGTCAGGCCACCATTAACCTGCAGGTTCTGACCCGTCATATAGCACTCGTCACTGCCGAGGAAAACCGCTGCTGCAGCAATGTCCTCTGAGGTATTAAGCCTACCCAGCGGATAATTTTTCAAAAAGGCATCGAGCAACCCAGGCGTCTCTAAATGCGGTGCAGCCATCGGTGATGCGGTGAGTCCTGGGGAGATCGAGTTCACGCGAATACCTTTGGCGCCATATTCATCAGCAACGCCACGCACCACGTGGTCGATGCCCGCTTTGGTGCCTATGTAGGCATGATGGTTACCCACCAGTATCGTCGCGGTCGCGGAGGAAATCTGAATAATCGAGGCTGGGTCTGACATCACCCCAACCAGCACCTGCATCCATTGATAGGGACCTTTGAATTGAAGATCCATCATCAGATTCAGATCCTCTTCGGTGGTCTCCTCAAATTGGGCCAGTAACCCGAGGCCGGTCGCGTTGACCGCAATGTCAATCTTGCCGTGGGCATCCATAATCGCGCCGATGGACGACTTGATGTCTGCCATCTTGGTGATATCGCAGGTGACCGCCATGCCGCCGATTTCGCCAGCAAGCCACTCAAGCTCATCGGCATGTCTGCCGCCCACTGCCACCGTGGCGCCCTCTTCCGCGAAGCGTCGCGCGATCACTTGGCCCATGTTGCCGCGCCCCGCCGCACCCAATACATAAGCCACTTTGCCTGCTAATCGTCCCATGATCGTACCTCATTAATTATTGGAATCTTGGAGCGTCGATACTACTAGAATGATCGCCGATGGGGGGATTTTCTCTGCACATCACAAGGGGCATCGTCCGCCGATCGAGCGCCATCGCTCGCTGACGGTTGACTGGTGCTGCTTGCATCACCGCGCTATGGTCGCGCCATGACCGAGCTCCCCGTGCTTTACTCATTTAGACGCTGCCCCTACGCCATGCGCGCCAGAATGTCGCTGGCGGCAGCCGGCATACCGGTGAGGCTCCGCGAGGTCTTACTCAAGGATAAACCGCCAGCATTATTCGAAGCGTCAGCAAAAGCTACGGTGCCGGTACTCGTGCTGGGGGATGGGACGGTGCTGGAAGAAAGTCTGGAGATCATGGAATGGGCGCTCGAGCAAAATGATCCGCTCCATTGGGCAGTCAATCCAATCGCTTCTTCTGACTGGATCGCCAGTTGCGACGGCGAGTTCAAGTACTGGCTGGACCGCTACAAATATGCAGACCGATACCCTGAACACACGGCAGAGCAGTATCGCAACTCAGCGGAGTCCTTTATTCAGCGACTCGAATCCACGCTGACAACGTCTGCGTGGGTCGCAGGACGACAACCCACAATTGTCGACATTGCTCTGTTTCCCTTCGTGAGGCAGTTTGCCGCCGTGGATGCCGCCTGGTGGCAGGTAACGCCCTACGCCATGACTCGCCGCTGGCTCGATCACTGGGTCGATAGCGATTTGTTTACCGTCGTGATGAAAAAATATCCCCGCTGGCATGCCAACATGCCCGAGGCGATATTTCCGCCGCCGAGCACCGAGGAGAGTTGACGCCGTTGGAAGCCGGTGCGACGCAATGTGTGCCGCAATCACGCCCGAGGCAGTAATCGGCTAAAACTGCCTAGGCCATTCGCGGCATGCCGCTCGCGGCCTCTGCGCGAACCCGGTTCATGATCTGCTGGATCTCCGTGACCCCCTCAATGAGTGGTGCCAGCCGGACGGTCTTGGTTCGATAGTTCAGCACCGCGGGCACCACGGGTACTCTAGCCGCCGCTGCAATGCGGGCAAAACCATCTTTCCATTCATTCACCGGACGACGCGTACCAGAGGGGGTGATCCCCAAAATCAATTTTGATTTTTCCTGAAACTGGCGCGTCACATCGGTTATCAGGCCGTTTTGTTGCGATCGATCCACTGGGATTCCACCGAGCGCGCGGATGATGTTGCCCAGCGGGTACCAGAACACGGTATGTTTGATGAGGAAAGACGCCTTCATGCCCGTTGCCCAAAGAAACGCAATGGTGAGGAAGAAATCGATATTGGAGCTGTGGGGCACCAGTGCCACGATCGCCTTGCCGCGGTTAGGGAACTGACCTTCAACGCGCCATCCAGAAATACGAAAAATAGCTCGCCCTATCTGTCGAGTCAGGAAGTTTCCTCCCTTTGGCAATTTGTCGCCGAGCACTTGCCACTTCACAGCGCGTTTTTCACCCTAAAAGCCCCTGATTCGACTGTTACTGTAGCGGAGAGATGCACCTGCGTCAGCAGGCAAATAGGGGTGACAAGACGCCCCGTCTGTGCCAGCCAAAGGCCCTTCGCAAAGGCCTCAAATCAATGAAGTTGAAAAGGCACAAGATGATTAGGCTGAACGTTAAGGCCGATAAAATCATTGCTGGTAAGGATCCAATCAACCCAAAATAGCGATGGACTTATCACAAGTGAGACCGTTTGCCTGACACAGAACCCGCGTTATACTGCGCGCCCCCTAGGACCATAGCTCAGTTGGTTAGAGCGCTACCTTGACATGGTAGAGGTCGGCGGTTCGAATCCGCCTGGTCCTACCAAGTCTTTAATCCTCTGTTTTTATTAAATTTTATTTTTCCAAAATCGCGCGTTTTGGCGTGTTTCTGTGGGCGGACGCTACCGCTGAAAGGTAGTGACCGAAGATTGGCTGTCTCTCCCAAAGCTAGCCCGTGGGGTATTAGCCCGTTACTGATGGTTACGTCGCTAGTTGGTGCTACACTGCCAACTGCCCCTTCTGTCTGACTCTACACGTGCGGATGGTTATCGCCACTACAGGAGTCAACGCTATCGCCATAACACTTCAGAGCTTTGCCTCCTTACTAGGACCTCAGAAATGAGGAAGACTCAGTATTCTTTTGAAAAAAGGCAGCGCGAGATTGCCAAGCAAAAAAAGAAAGAAGCCAAGCGCCTTAAAAAAAGCGAGAAGGACAACCAAAGTGATCAAGAAGAAAACGCTACAGACATCGTCTGACGCGAAGCGCGATGAGATAGCTCAGGAAACCGAAACGTTTCTGAGGGCTGGCCACGAAATCAACCGCATACCGTATGGTGTATCAGGCCTGGATCCAATGGGCCGTGGTAAGCCCACAACACATGGACAATCAAGAAAATAGGGCCGCGGCGGCCTCTGTCAGAGATGTGTCGAAAATAGCTACGAGGGACTCTGCTCTAACTGATTAAGTGGGCTCGTAGCGCCAACTTAAATATGACTGCGCTTAGACGCAGCGGGGGACATTATGAAATCTGACGAACTCTGCGAGAAATTGCTCGCGGCAGAAGCTCAATATATGCGCAACCAAATTGTCGATCGACTTTGCCTCTGGCACCGTTGTCGCGACGACAGAGATCTGCTGTTGGCCCTAGGTACAGTAGAGGAGCTAGTTAACATTGAAGACCACTGTGGCGCAGCCTAGGGAAAGCAAAGTGCACGATGAATTGCTGGGTAAGATCATCACGTCTTTGATTCAGTTCAAGCTGACCAAGGAATCAAAGCATTACCTCGATACTATCGACCTTTTAGATGAGCTAGTGCTAGAGACCACAGGGCAGCAGGACGACATCTTAAGTGGTTGGGAGCCGGCTTTGATGGGGGTGGTGTTTGACGAAAACGGGGACTCAATACCCTGCTACAGCGCTGCCAGAGTTATTGAGCAGTACCTAGGGGAAGGTTTCTCTAGAGAGGAAGCAGCATCAGCGCTTTTTTCTGCTAGCGAGGGCATCAAAATGATGTGGATACACCCCGCCAAATCTGCAGGCGCAGAACCACCTCAAGCAGATACAAGCCTCAGGCTGGTTTAATTGCTGTCATTGCTCTTTTCTCCGCAGCGCCCGGGCTAGGTCAGAGCCAAGCGACCTGCTTGACTGTCGATAATTTCCAAACTAGTTTCGGGGTGTCCACACGTGTGTTGGTGCGGCCAATCGGCCTTGACATGGTAGAGGTCGGCGGTTCGATCAAATGCGACCCCAGGGAGCATTTGACACCGAGCGCCCGTGGCGCGAAGCCCGCAGGGACGAAACAGGCCTGAGCCTGTTTCGGGTAATCCGCCTGGTCCTACCAAAATCAAAAACCCGCCTTTAGGTGGGTTTTTTGGTT
>JAYPXQ010000096.1:4736-7023 GCA_038135595.1 Halieaceae bacterium | reverse complement strand
AACGCTGATGTCAGGTGTCGGCCACTTTGTGATGCAGGAGGACCCCGCGCAGTTCAACGCCATCATGGCCGAACTGCTGGATCACTGAAGACTACCTCGCGACGACTTACATTCCTCAAATCAAATGCTGAGGTCGTCGAGGTTGTAGTCCTTGAGGTCGGCCCGCGCAGCGTCATCCCACCGGTAATCGTTGGCGGCGGCCGAAAGCGGCTGATAGTGGTAAGGGGTTTCGTCGGGGAATCGCCTTGCGCGCGCATCAATGGCGTAGCCGATCGCGCGTGAGCGTCGCGAGACCGTCGCGTCATCGAATACCTGCGCATCACTGTGGATACCACCCCCCATAACACCCAGTACCGATGAGCGCTTGTGGAAACCAAAATTCACGGTCACACGGGGCTCAAAGCCGCAATTGGGGAAAGACCCATGCAATAACTGTCGGTTACAGATCACGACGTCACCCGGGTCACAGACAATCGGTACCGCGCCGGTGAGTCGCTCACTCCCAGATTCCTTGACCAGCTCGGCGATGTCGAGCTTGCCCTGTTTGTGGGTGCCGGGCAGTACCCAAACGCCATTCACCGCGGTACTGCCGTAAACCTGCGCCATGAAATTGAACCCGTGGATATCTTCATCGAAGTCAGGGCTATCCCAGTGAGTGACACCGTCTTGATGCCACGAGACTGCCGCACCAATGCCCGGATCCTTAATAAACAGCGCCTCATTGAAGGGGGCGAAGTCTGGGCCATTGATCGCTGCCGCGACCTGTAGCAACTCGGGGTGTGCGTAGGTACGCAAGCACGCATCAGAAAACTGCAGCGAACCCAGCAGGATAAAGGGTGCAGCAAGCGGCGCCTCCGTATCGGCCTGTGGCTCAAACATTTTGACCTGATGTCGCCCGTTAGCGAGCGCTGTCCCTCCGAGGGGGTCCCCAAGGGGTTTGGACCAGACCAACGTCAGCGCCTTGGCATCGGCACCCAGTGCAGGCTCGCCGTTCGCATTGACCTTGCTCTCAGGTCCGGTCGGAAATTGCGCACGCATCAACTCGAGATCCGCTTTGATGTCGTCAAGCTCTTCGGCGCTGAGCACATTCTCAAAAATATAAAAACCGTACTCGGAATAAGCCGCTCTGATCTCTTCAGCCAGCGACCCGGATTCGGTAAATCTCAACGGCCCCCTGTTGGGTAGCGCCAGCGCAGCCGCCTGGCCCGCTAGTAAATAGCGGCGCATTGCATCCGCCTGCTCGCCGTAATGATTCGCGCAGGCCTCTATCGACTCGCTGATATCAATCACAGAACAACCCCGACAAACTCATGTGACGTTGCACCTTAACAGATCTCAAAGACTGATCTCACAGCAGTCCAGTGACGACAGCGCCTATTCGACTGAACTGCGGACGATGGTCAGCTCTGGCGTAATGACTGAACCGATCGCGGCGTGGGAGATCTGCGAGCGTGGCAGCTGTAACTGACTGGCAATGGTCTCGGCAGCCGCAATACCAGTGCAATGCCCACCCATCATCAATCCCAACCCTCGCTCACCCAACCAGCTCGCCGTGCGGTTAAGCGTCTCGCTGTCTGCCTGCCACAGATGGAACCCGCCCACGATGGAATAAATGGGTTCATCTTTTATGGACTGCAACACTTTGCCGGTATTGATCAACCCCGAGTGACCGCAACCGGAGGTCATCAGCCAACCTTTGTCCGTGAGATAACCTAGCGACTGATCATCGGTAATAATGTCAGGTATCGATGTGCCATCTCGATTGATAAACAACCCCGAAGGGCCATTGTAGTGTTCCGCCACGCGCGGTACGGGACCGGTCAGCCATAACTTGGGTGCTATCTCAGTGGGCTCATCCACCACAATGAAACGGATCCCCAGTGCTTCCGCGGCGGCTCTAAAGTCTTGAGCGATGGCGAAATCCCCGGGGCCCACCTCAACGCCTGTCTCAGTCACGCGCTGATCAAAAAACCCAGCCGCCACATAAACTTGGCTCAGGGCGGATTCATTGGCGGGGCGAAAATGTTCGCGGAGAATCAGCAGGCCACCGGTGTGGTCACTGTGAAAGTGACTGAGTACGACCTTCTCGACCTGCGAGAGATCTACCCCCAGATGTAGCACGTTGTGCAGGACAGTGTTCTCTTTAAAACCGGTATCAAAGAGCACTGCGTCCTGATCGCTCTCAAAGAGCGCAGCAAAACTCCATTCGCCCAAACCCCCGTAGTCGGAGATATTCGTGGCGAGCACGGTCACCTGATAGGGCGCGGTTTGACCCAATGCTGAAAAC
>JAYPXQ010000096.1:0-4636 GCA_038135595.1 Halieaceae bacterium | reverse complement strand
TCCAGCGAATCTTCGAGCAACTTCACAATCTTAGGTGATTGGCTTGCCCCACCGTAAGCTTGCCGCGCCTCCTCAAAGCGAGCAAACGTGGCTGAGGCTAGCTCCAGAGGCACTCCTAGCTCCTCTGCAAATTGCTTGGCAAAACTCAGGTCTTTCAGCGCCAAATCCATGGTGAAACCAATATCGTAACTGCCGTTCAAGATAAGCTGCCCCTCGGTTTCATGCACAAACGAAGTCCCCGAAGACGCCGCTATCGCTCGCCAACTGTCACCGAGATCCAGCCCACCGCGAGCCGCCAGCATCAGCGCCTCACCACAAGCCTGCAGATGAATAAACGCCAGCATGTTGGTGATGACCTTGATCAGCGACGCAGCCCCGACGGGCCCCATATGGAAAAGCGTATTCCCCATCGCGTTAAGCGCAGGACGATGCAGCTCCAACAAGCCCTCTGGTCCTCCCGCAAGGAGCGTCAGTTCGCCCCGCGCAGCAAGATGGACTCCGCCGGTGACAGGCAGTTCAAGAAACCCGATTTCTGCCGCCTCGGCCATGGCAGCAAACCGCAAGGCGTCGTCGCGACTGATAGTAGACATCTCAATCAGACTCGAACCCTGCCTCATATTGTCCAAAACCTCGGTCAGTACTGCGCTCGAAATCTCGGGCGAAGGCAGGCAGGTGATCACATGATCGACTGAACCCGCTAACGCCACGGCGCTGGTTGCGCGCTGCGCACCCTGTGACACCAGTCGCTCTACCTGGGTGTCATCAAGATCAAAAACCGTCAGATCGAGCCCCGCACCGATCAATCGCTGGGCCAGTTTGCCGCCCAGGTTGCCCAACCCAATAAATCCGTAATGCATTTACGACAGGCCCTCGCGCTAATTATCCGTTGGCTGACTCAATGGCAGAAATTTGCCGTGACATCCAGATCGAATCGTCCTCAACAAAACCCTGGCGGGCATAGAACCGACGCGCCCGGCGATTATGCGTTTCAGTCTCTAGGAACATCTTGACGACTCCCCGGGCTGCCATATCGTCGAATAACGCATCCATGACTTTGCTGCCAAGGCCCTGGCCGCGTCTTCGCAGGTAAATCTCGTCGATCAATGCTTCGCGGCCACCGGACTCCAGACTGTAACCCCAGGTGATCACCACATAACCCTGCTCGTTATCGGCGAGATACACCACACCGTGCGCGTCATCCTCCAATAACGGCACCAATGCGCGCGTCACTCGGTCTGGGTCGAAAGCATGCTGATCCGTGACGCAAAATTCCGATACCAACGTCAGCATCAAAGGCAGATGCTCTATTCGTGCGCGCTGTAGAACAATGCCGCCCATTACAGACAAGGGCTCTGCGCAGTATCACGGCCACACCGTGGGCAGGCGCCGCGTCTGACGAGCGATTTTCGGGCGGGCTCCAAGGTGCTGTTACTTATCTCGAGAGTCATCGCGCTGTCTCAACCATGCCACTATCAGGTCGTTCACCCGCTCGGGTTGTTCCTGATGTAAGAAGTGTCCCGCCTGAGAGATGCGCTCGAATTGAAGACCACCCGGAAAGTCCTCTGGCACCATCAGTCGCTCAAAAACCCCGCTGTCGATGCATCCGTCTTCCTCACCCGTGAGGGCCAGCGTCGGGACCGGTATCGGATAATGTGCTTCCTCTGCACTCATTGTCAGCGCCCTTACAGAAAGTGCCGCTCGGTAATACCCCAGAGTCGCAGACAACACGCCCGGCTGGGACAACGTATCGATCACGCCTTCAAGCACACGGGTTTCGGGGGACCAAGATGGACTCCAGTCGCGCCAAAGCTTGCGGATAAACGCATAGTCACCTCGCCGCGCAACCCAATCCGACAGCACGGGAATATTGAAGAACCCCATGTACCAGGAGTTTCTTAACTGCTTGGAAATACGCAAACCTTCGCGTGAAAAACGCCCGGGGTGTGGCACCGCCATTGTGATCAAACTGTGAAACCGTTCAGGTGCCGCTGCGGCGACCGTATAGGCAACGGCTGCACCCCAATCGTGTCCCATCAAGTGCGCCCGGCCGACGTCAAGCTGATCCATCACCGCAATAATATCGGCCGCAATTGATTCAAGCGCGTAATCGCCATTCCCGGGAATTGAGCCGGGCTCATAGCCTCGCAACGCCAACGAAATGGCACGATACCCGGCCTTGGCAAGAACGGGTAGCTGATAGCTAAAAGTATTAAGGGTATCGGGAAAACCATGCAGGCACAGCACAAGGGGGCCCTCACCCATCGCTCGCGCCGAGAATCTGAGATCGCCGTGCTCAAACACCATCGGTTCAACAGACTGTTCCGTACTCATCACGCTGGCTCGGGCGGCTGTGTATCGCAAGTGTCTGCCAAGCACGGCATACTTTCAATTTTTATGGACCGACTCCATGGCAACTACCATTTGGCATAATCCGCGCTGTTCCAAATCTCGTCTCACGCTGGCACTACTGCAAGAGCATGATATTCAGGCAACCGTGCGGCTCTACCTTGAAGATGCACCCTCAGTGGCAGAACTTAACGTCGTCGTCTCTCAACTGGGCATCCGCCCGTGGGACCTTCTCCGGCGCGGAGAGAGTGTCTTCAAGGAGCTCGCACTTAACAAAGACAGCAGCGATAAAGCGGTTATCGAGGCGATGGCGAAGCATCCGATCCTGATTGAACGGCCCGTAGTCATTCACCACGACAAGGCCGCTCTGGGACGACCTCCCGAGAATACGCTGGCGCTATTTAATTGAATTAACAAGGGAGGGCGTCAGGCCCACAGCTTGCTCGGGGGGCAATTTGCGCGAAGGCGATTCCAAGAAGGCCTCGCGGCATTGGCGTCCTGCGCAAACGACAGTGACTGTCGCTGCCTTCAATAGCGTTCTATTGCAACATATCGCCGGATCGGCCCGCTTGCCCACAGACATCCTGAGCGACACGTTGCGCAAAAATAAAATCCCCCAGCGCCGACTGCTGATCGTTGAGCTCAGCTCGGCATTGCGCCACATCGTCATTGGCGCCGGCCACGCAGCGGTTGAAGGTGTCGAAGAAATACCGCACGGCACCGTACTTGCTCTTTGCCCGATCTCGGGCCACGTCGCATTCAGAGGGCATCGGGTCTGCCAGAAGCGCGGTCGCACTGGAGAGTAGCAATAGCGATGTGGCGACTTTCGTTACTAAGGACATTATGGCTTTACTCATCGTCAGTTAAAGCGGCTATTGAACCCCCTAGCGCCGCATTTTTCCACGCTGGCCCGTCAAAGGTAGGCAATAGCGACTCGCGGCCAAAGGAAGCCTTGGTTTATCCAGCCGCTTCCCCTTTGCACAAATCAGGGTCGAGCACCAGGTCATCATCAAGCTGGACACCAAAAGAATTCAGCATCATGGATACCTGAGTGTACTGGGAGACGGTCATGACCAGATCCATGCGCTGCTTCTCGGAAAAATCACCCAAAGCTTGCCAGGTGGTGTCCGTGATGAAAGCGTCTTGGGTGAGCTCATCCGTCGCCTGCAAAAGTGCGCGATCTGTTTCGCTCCAGTCGGTCGCTGCCGGCCCTGCCTTGATACGCTCAATTTCGTCCTCGTCCAAGCCGCAATCCAACCCGATGCGAACGTGCTGTGCCCACTCATAGCCTGATTTCCAGTTAAAACCGGTGCGCAATATCACCAACTCGCGGTCGCGCGGACTCAATCCATTGGCATCCGACAAGATATACCCCCCCCACGCCATGAAACGTTTAAATGCTTTTGGGGCATGCGCCAGCGTGCGGAAGATATTGAGCACCGGGATGGCCTTAAAACGCGGCCCCAGCAGCGCCAATAACTCGGGTGCCATCTCCGCCTCACTTAACGGCAGTACTCTGGCTGTTTTCAATCTCACAAGTGCATCTCCTTGGCTCACTGGCCGAGCGGTTTTCGTTCGTGAGGCATCATTATGGCGCGGGTCAGCGCCGAACGGCACACCTGCCGATAGCAACTCGCACGGTAGGCACTCAGCGACACAGCAGTTAATGATTCTGAACCGTTAGGTGCCAGAGGCCGCATTTGATATGGTGCGCCTGCCCGTAGCCGTTCGGGCAAAAAATGAGACCCCTCCTTTCCCCCGAGGCGCACATGGACCCATTGAGCCAAGCCGCTATTGGTGCTGCCGCGAGTCAGTCGAACAGTTCTGCCGCGGCGATTCGTCACGCTTTGTGGATTGGCGCACTCGCGGGCATGGCACCCGATTTGGACGCTTTAATCCGATCTGATCAGGACCCCTTACTTTTTCTCGAGTACCACCGGCAGTTTACTCACTCACTATTTTTCATTCCGGTCGGAGCATTGATTTGCGCCATCGTCTTTTATCCCATTGCCAAAAAACATTTCTCGTTCAAAAAAGTGTGGGGGGTTGCGATGCTGGGCTACGGCACCCATGGCTTGCTGGATGCCTGCACTACCTACGGCACCCAACTCCTGTGGCCGCTTACAGATACCCGCTTCGCGTGGCATAACGTTTCGGTCATCGATCCGCTGTTCACACTGCCACTCGTCGGATTGGTCGTAGCTTCAGCGATTCGGCGCCGTGCTCGGCTAGCTTTGTGGGGGCTGTGCTGGGCAGTGCTCTATTTAAGTCTTGGGATGGTGCAACACTA
>JAYPXQ010000095.1:0-7123 GCA_038135595.1 Halieaceae bacterium | reverse complement strand
ACACATCAAAAATCCAAATTGTATGTATTATTTGACACATTTACGTGTTAATTTATTATGACATTAAGACCCGAATGATCTCGGGCGCCCCAAAACGGTGCTCAAACGTCGATAAGCGGCGGTCATCAGGGCCTTATTAGTAAGAATAAAAGCAGTGAGAGCATAGGTAGAGAGTACCGCCATGGGAGCAACGTCTACTGCGGTGGTTTTTGAGCAACCAGGCCAAATGTCACTAAGGCCCGTCGAGTTGCCAGAGCCCCACAGCACAGATTGCGTTGTAGAGGTCCATTGGACCGGCATCAGCACGGGTACCGAAAGGTTGCTCTGGGACGGGCGTATGCCCGCTTTCCCAGGCTTGGCCTACCCCTTGGTGCCAGGTTACGAAAGCGTTGGCAACGTAGTGGCCTGCGGCGCGGACACCGGTCTCGATGTTGGGCAGCGGGTATTTGTTCCGGGAAGCCGCGGCTTTACCAACGTACGCGGACTTTTTGGCGGTGCGGCGCGCTCGCTGGTGGTTCCCGCCCAGCGACTGGTGCACCTACCGACGGAAATGGAATCAACCGGTGTTTTATTGGCGCTGGCAGCAACCGCTTGCCACGCAGTAAGGCGTATTAAGGACTTGGGGCCACCCGAACTCATCGTGGGCCATGGCGCCCTGGGCCGACTGCTGGCGCGGGTGACTGAAGCCCGATATCAGGTGACTCCCACCGTCTGGGAAACCGCAACGGAGCGTCGCGAGGGCAACTTTGGCTACCCCGTGCTGCATCCCGAAGAGGACGATAGGCGGGACTATCAACGCATCTGCGACGTCAGTGGCACCGCCACTATTATTGACCAGGCGGTCCACCACCTGACCAAGCACGCGACGGTATTGCTGGCAGGATTTTACGCCGCACCCATCGAATTCAATTTTCCCGCGGCATTTATGCGTGAAATTGATGTTCGTATCAGTGCCGAGTGGCAACCCGAAGATATGGAAACCGCAATGGCTTTGGTCTCTGGGGGAGACCTGTCATTGAGCGGCATCATCACCCATGACCAACCCTTCGACAGCGCCCAAAACGCTTACCAGCAAGCGTTTTCTGACCCTCGCTGCTTGAAAATGGTCCTCGACTGGAGAAACGCATGAACGCACCGCAGAGTGCCAAGCTGTACGACCCGGGCCTTGAATCGACGCGGGAGCGCGCCGATTTACTGGCATCTTCCGGTGACGATGCACCCAAAACCCAGATCATCGCGATTTATGGCAAAGGGGGCATCGGGAAGAGTTTCACCCTTGCAAACCTCTCTTACATGATGGCGCAGCAGGGCAAAAAAGTGCTCCTGATCGGGTGTGATCCCAAGAGTGATACCACCTCCCTGCTCTTCGGTGGCAAGGCCTGCCCCACGATTATCGAAACCGCATCGGCCAAGAAAGCAGCGGGAGATGAGGTCTCCGTCGGTGACGTGTGCTTCAAACGAGATGGCGTTTTCGCCATGGAACTCGGGGGTCCGGAAGTCGGCAGAGGTTGTGGCGGCCGGGGCATCATTCACGGCTTCGAAACGCTGGAAAAACTGGGTTTTCACGACTGGGATTTTGACTACGTTTTACTCGATTTTCTCGGAGATGTGGTCTGCGGCGGCTTTGGCTTACCCATTGCCCGAGACATGTGCCAAAAAGTGATCGTGGTCGCCTCCAACGACCTGCAGTCGCTGTATGTGGCCAACAATGTGTGCTCCGCGGTGGAGTATTTCCGCAAACTCGGCGGCAATGTCGGCGTTGCCGGTATGGTCACCAACAAGGACGACGGCGCGGGCCAGGCACAGGCCTTCTGCAAAGCCGTCGGCATTCCTGAGCTAGCGTCGATTCCCGCCAACGATGATATCCGTCGAAAAAGCGCCTCCTACGAAATTATCGGACGCCCCGAAAGTGAGTGGGGCTCCCTGTTTAGTGACCTTGCGACCAATGTCGCTGAGGCGCCGCCGCACCGACCGACCCCGCTGACCCAAGACGGGCTACTGGAATTATTTGACGGCGACACCGTGGGGCGAGACGTCGTATTGCAACCGGCCTCACTGGAAGATTTGTGCAACGTCGAGCATCTCAACAAGCCCTCGCTGGAAGTCATTTATGACAGCATCTGACGCCGTCATCGCAGTGGATTCCGACAACGCCGCGGCCGCGGCGGGCTGCCATGCAGGCGAAGAGGTGATGCGCGACGCCGCCGCGAAAGCGGGCAAGAGTGCGCAACTTGAGCAGTACGACAAGGATTACCCCAAAGGCCCCCATGACCAACCGCAAAGCATGTGTCCCGCGTTCGGCTCGCTGCGAGTCGGCCTGCGCATGCGCCGCACTGCGACCGTTCTGTCAGGGTCGGCGTGCTGTGTTTACGGTCTGACTTTCACGTCTCATTTCTACGGTGCCAAGCGAACGGTCGGCTACGTCCCCTTTGACTCCGAGTCGCTGGTAACGGGCAAGCTGTTTGAGGACATCCGTGAAGCGGTTCACGAGCTGGCCAATCCTGACGAATACGATGCGGTGGTTGTGATCAACCTCTGCGTGCCCACCGCCTCTGGCGTGCCGCTGGATCTACTCCCCGATGAAATTAATGGCGTGCGCATTGTCGGCATTGATGTACCCGGCTTTGGCGTACCCACCCATGCGGAGGCCAAGGATGTTCTGGCCGGCGCGATGCTGGGATACGCCCGCAAAGAGGCGCAGGCCGGGCCGGTCGCACGACCCGCGGGCCTTGAAACCGATAACGCATTACCCAGCATTGCCATGGTAGGCGAGATCTTCCCGGTAGATGCCATCACCATCGGCCGAATGCTCCAGCCCATGGGCCTGAAAGCAGGACCCGTGATCCCGACACGGGAATGGCGCGAACTCTATGCCGCACTCGATTGTGCCGCAGTCGCCATGCTGCACCCGTTTTACGCCGCCACCGCGAGGGAATTCAAAGCGGCAGGGCGCCCACTACTGGGATCCGCGCCGGTGGGGGTTGAGGGCACTCGCGACTGGCTCGCCAATCTTGGCGATGTGCTCAACCTACCCAAGAAACAGATCGACGCCGCAATCAATGCCCAACTGTCTGCGATTCGTGGTGTGTTGCAAGATAATCCGATCGACGCCCGCATCACCCTCTCCGGTTATGAAGGGTCTGAGCTGATAGTGGCACGGCTACTGATAGAAAGTGGCGCCAACGTCCGCTACGTAGGGACCGCATGCGCCAAATCAGACTGGTCAACCCATGACTGCGAGTGGCTCGAGTCGCGGGGCGTCAGCGTGAAATTCCGCGCTTCTCTCGAAGATGACCTGTACGCGATGGACACCTTCGAACCCGATATCGCCATCGGCACCACGCCGGTAGTGCAACGCGCCAAAGAACTCTCCATCCCCAGCCTTTACTTTACAAACCTGATCTCGGCCAGACCGCTCATGGGTGTCGCAGGCGCTGGATCTCTCGCCCAGGTCATCAACACCGCAATCGCGGGGCGCGAACGTTTTGAGGCGATGGAGTCATTCTTCGCCGGCGTGGGCAGCGGCGCCAAGACCGGCATCTGGACACCCCAGATCCTATCTCGTTCTGGCGTGGGAGGAATGGGCTGATGCTGGTTCTTGATCACGATCGCGCCGGCGGATATTGGGGCTCCGTGTATATGTTCACGGCAGTCAAAGGCCTGCAAGTGATTATCGATGGTCCTGTCGGCTGTGAGAATCTGCCGGTGACCTCGGTACTGCACTACACCGATGCGTTACCGCCGCACGAGCTACCGATTGTTGTCACCGGCCTCGCCGAGGAGGAGCTCGGTCAGAGGGGTACCGAAGGTGCGCTGCGTCGTGCACACCAAACCCTCGACCCGAAAAAACCCAGCGTGGTGGTCACCGGGTCCATCGCTGAGATGATCGGCGGCGGTGTTACCCCGGAAGATACGAACATTCAGCGATTCCTACCGCGAACCATTGATGAAGATCAGTGGCAGAGCGCCGACCGCGCGCTGGTGTGGCTGTGGGATCAGTTTGGTAAGACCAAAGCGAAAAAGCGTAAAGCGAAGAAAGCTGACGACAGCATCAAGCGGGTGAATATCATTGGGCCCGCCTATGGCTATTTCAACACCCCCTCGGACCTCGCCGAAATCCAACGGTTAGTTGAGGGCATTGGGGCTGAGATCAACCTGATCTTCCCGCTGGGCTGTCCGCTGGACGACGTCGTTGCATTAGCAGATGCCGACGCCAACATCTGTTTGTACCGCGAATACGGACGCAAGCTCTGCGAAGCCCTCGAAATGCCCTACTTTCAGGCCCCGATTGGCCTCGACAGCACAACCAAGTTTTTACGAGCACTTGGCGAAGAATTAGGGCTCGACCCAGAACCTTTTATCGAAAAGGAAAAGCACACAACGCTCAAACCCGTGTGGGAT
This sequence comes from Halieaceae bacterium, assembly GCA_038135595.1. Lineage (GTDB taxonomy): Bacteria > Pseudomonadota > Gammaproteobacteria > Pseudomonadales > Halieaceae > Luminiphilus. The sequence continues at coordinate 2,722 of JAYPXQ010000095.1, read as the reverse complement.
TTGTGGCGTTCTGTCACGCAGGATTTCTTTGGAACGGCGAGCTTTGGTGTCGTCGCCACCGACACCTATACCCGAGGCTTGCGCCACTTCCTCGAGGGAGAATTAGGACTGCCCTGCGCTTTCCATTTTTCGCGCAAAGCGGGCGTTAAACCAGACAACCAGCAAGTCCGTGAAGCGATCCATAAATCCGGCGCACTACTGGTGTTTGGCGGCTACAACGAGCGCATGTATGTGAACGAAGCGGGCAACAAGAGCATTTACATCCCCGCCTCGCTCCCTGGAACGATTATTCGACGCCATACCGGCACCCCATTTATGGGATATGCCGGCACCTGCTATTTGGTGCAGGAGGTCTGTAACGCGCTGTTCGACGCGCTGTTCAATATCCTCCCGCTGGGCAGCGAGCTCGACAAGGTTGAGGCAACGCCGGCTCGCGCGGCGGAAACGCTGAGTTGGGCAGACACCGCACAAAACGGTCTTGACCGCATCGTCGCAGCACAACCTGTTCTGGTTCGGATTTCTGCGGCTAAACGGCTTCGCGATACCGCGGAACAAGTTGCGCGCGCGGCCGGTGTGGCAACGGTAGAAATTGAGCATGTTCAACACGCAAGCGAGAGCCTGCAATTTGGAGATGCCGCATGAATAAAAGCACGACTTCGACAGTGACAAACACGCCCTTTGGGGGGGAAAGACTCATGGCAACTCACAATAAAACAAGCGATGGGCCACACAGCATTTGGGATCAACTGCAATTTCGGTTGTTGTTCCTGATGGTGTTCGCGTGGTTCCTGTTCGCCGCAGTACTGAAGTCAGTCACGTTGCAAAGGGGCAGCAGCAAGGACAGCTGCTGGCAGGAGGCGCGGCGCGAGGCTTATAGCCTTACGCCCTATGCCTTTATGAAGATTTAACCCAATCGACCGAGGCAGGAAGCCGAGGTCGGTGGACGTTGTATGAAACTGGCGCTCGTCGCCAAACAGGGAGAGTCATGTCATGTCGATGCTGACGTTTGAAAAAAAGTATCGCGTCCGGGGAGGGACTCTACTCGGTGGGGATCTATTCGATTTTTGGATAGGTCCCTTCTGGGTCGGCTTCTTCGGCGTAACCACGGCATTTTTTGCCAGCCTGGGTACCGGCCTGTTGATTTATGGCGCCGCCATTGGGCCAACCTGGAATATCTGGCAAATCAGTATTGCGCCGCCAGATCTTTCCTATGGATTGGCACTGGCGCCCATGCAGGAAGGCGGCTTGTGGCAAGTGATCACCATTTGCGCAACCTTGGCCTTTGCTTCGTGGGCGATGCGCCAGGTTGAGATATCACGCAAGCTTGGCATGGGATTACACATCCCCTTTGCCTTCAGCTTTGCCATACTCGCCTACGTCACCTTGGTGATAGTCCGGCCAGTGCTGCTGGGCGCATGGGGTCATGGTTTCCCTTACGGCATCCTCAGTCACCTCGACTGGGTCTCCAATGTGGGCTACCAGTTCCTGCATTTTCATTACAACCCGGCGCACATGATCGCTGTGACCTTCTTCTTCACAACGGCGATGGCGTTGTCGATGCATGGCTCACTGATTCTGATGGCAACCGATCCCCGTGAGGGCGAAACGGTGAAGACCGGTGAACATGAAAACACCTTTTTCCGGGACGACATCGGCTACTCGATCGGCGCCTTGGGCATCCATCGCCTTGGCGTATTTGTCGCCATTTCAGCGGCCTTCTGGAGCGCGGTTTGCATTGTTATCAGCGGACCTTTCTGGACTCGCGGTTGGCCTGAATGGTGGAACTGGTGGCTCGAGCTGCCGGTTTGGTATTAAGGAGGGACTGCGTCATGAGAGAGTATCAAAACATATTCACGCAAGTTCAGGTGTCCGCACCTGACTATCCGGGCGTCCCGATTGGCGAGGATGAACGTAATCGCACCAAAGGTATCGTCCACAACCACCTACTGGGGAAGCTGGGCGACGCGCAAATAGGGCCGATTTACCTCGGAACGCTTGGCGTATTTGCATTGATTACAGGCGCTCTTGCCTTCCTCATCATCGGCATGAATATGCTGGCATCCGTGAACTGGGACCCCGTCCAGTTCGTTCGTCAGCTGTTCTGGCTTTCCCTGGACCCCCCCGGACCAGAGTATGGCCTCTCCATCCCGCCGTTGAATGATGGTGGATGGTGGTTGATCACAGGTGCGCTGCTGACGATATCTATCATGCTGTGGTGGGCCCGGACTTTCCGCATTTCCCGCAACCTTGGCATGAGTAATTATCTGGCGTGGGCCTTCGGTGCCGCCATCTTCCTCTACCTTGTGCTTGGCTTCATTCGCCCGATCCTGATGGGCTCTTGGAATGAGGCGGTGCCCTTTGGCATCTTCCCGCACCTGGATTGGACGGCTGCCTTCTCGCTCCGCTACGGCAATCTGTTCTACAACCCGTTCCACATGCTGTCGATTGCGTTCCTCTACGGTTCGGCCGTGCTGTTCGCAATGCATGGCGCCACGATCCTCGCCACCAGCCGGTATGGTGCTGATCGCGAAATCGATCAAATCACTGATCGTGGTACCGCAGCTGAGCGCGGCGCGCTGTTCTGGAGATGGTGCATGGGCTTTAACGCCTCTATGGAATCCATCCACCGCTGGGCCTGGTGGTTTGCCGTACTGACGGTGATCACCGGCGCTATCGGCATCCTGCTCACCGGCACCGTTGTAGAGAACTGGTACCTCTGGGG
>JAYPXQ010000094.1:3951-7299 GCA_038135595.1 Halieaceae bacterium | reverse complement strand
TAAGTGTTTGTAAAGTAGGGGAATGAGGCAAAAAACTGTGAAACAGACAAAAGTAGAGAGTTACAAAGTAGTTACAAACTATTTTTGTCCGCTCTGTAGCCCCTATGAACAAGGGGCTTGCGGCAACGCTGTCTGCGAGTGGGAGTAGCATCACCCACTGCGCGAGACTAAGCATGGGTTCTCGTTCGAGACGTCAATTCGTGCCGCCGGAATTCTCCGTCCCCACTGGGCTTATGGCCGAGGCATTTACGCTTCGCATGCTGTCGATCGACGATGTCGAAAAAGACTTTGAAGCCGTCACCTCAAGCGCAGCACATGTGAGCCAAGTGTGGCCAGACAGCGATTGGCCAAAGGGGCTCACCCTCAGACAGAATTTGATTGATCTCGGTTGGCACGAAAAGGAGTTTCAGAACCGGAGTTCTTTTGCCTACACCGTAGTCAGTCTCGATGAATCTCGTGTGCTGGGCTGTGTCTATCTCTACCCAACACTCAAGGCAGCCTATGACGCCGAGATTTTCTTGTGGGTACGGAAGAGCGAGCTAGCCGCAGGATTGGATCGGGAGCTGTTTCAGGAGGTGCGAGCATGGCTGGGATCGGAGTGGCCATTTGAGCGCCCCGCCTATCCGGGCAGGCTCATCGGCTGGGATGAGTGGACTGCCTTACCCGAAAAATAGTGTCCGGTACCGGCTGAATACCCGAAAATGGGTCGCCAGAGATCAGCCCTGGCCGCTTTACTGTGACCGTCTAAGCAGTGCCAACCCAGCCCGCGTGAAAGCCGTAGGGCACCCTGAAGGGCATGATAATCGTCGCTATTGGACCCGCCTCGATATGCTTTGCATCAATAATCAGGCATTCGCTTTGATTCTCGGCTTCGTCGTGGATGAAGCACACGAGGTATCCATCATCTTCTGAAGATGAGCCCACCCTTGGTGCGAACACCGCCTCTCCGCCATGGCGGTGCGGGCCGTAGTGAAACTCAGCGGTGACACCAGTGTCATTGTCGTACTTCAAAATGCCATCAAAGGTGAAGGCCCGCTCGGTGTTAAAGATGCCGGCGTAAACATAGCGTGTTTTATGGCAGGCGTAGTCGTCGTTTACGCGAGTAAAGTCGCAGGGCGTCGAGCTTAGTGAGCGCTCGTTCACGCAACCGGTTTTGAGGTTGATCCGCCATTCGTGCAGCCGACCTTGATTCTCTTGCAGGTTGTTGCCCTCGGAGGTGCCGGCACCTGCGATGTCGGCGGTGTTGGATCGTGATGCTTGCAGCACCACTTCATCGCCCTCATCCCAGGCGTTGGCGGTGTGGATCACGACGCCCGTCGCGACGTCAAACCACTGCACGTCCGCATCAGAGCCATAGCGGGGCATTACCCCGATTCTGGCGCCGTATTGGGGCTCAAAGTCCACTGCAGGACCGCCCGCTATGGCGCGGCCCACATCCAGCGTGATGGGAAAGTCGAGGAACAGCGAATACCGTTGGGTAGCCGCAAAATCATGCATAAAAATTGATCGCGGCAGGGTGATGGGCGTGCTGTGTATCAGGTCGCCTGCTCTATCGATCACGGAATAGGTGACAAAAGGGGCCTGAAAAGAGTAACCGTAAGCCATCATCTCGCCGCTGTGTTTGTCGATCTTGGGGTGGGCTGTGAAGGGGTGCGTCAGCTTGCCGTTAAAGTCTGTAGGGCCCTCGGTCTCGAGGCCGGGCAACGTAATCACCGTGGGCTGTGAGGGTTCATGGAGCGCGTACAGCGTGTCGTTGTGATACGCGAACGCCGTATTCGCCAGATTCTTGCTACTGGGCGCCCCCTCGGGCATGGGTGCTGGCGTAGGATCCATCAGGGAGTTCATCCCTTTGTAAAGCCAGTCGCCATGGGCCCGTTCCAGTTTGAATCCTTCGTTCTCGATAAAGCGATTGCGGTAGCGGGCTTCGCCCTCATGAAACTCAATCGCATGAATCATGCCGTCGCCGTCGAAGGTGTGGTACGCCGCCTCGCTGAAAACGTGGACTGGATTGGGGCCCACGCGCAAGAAGTGCCCTTGCAAATCCGAGGGGATCGTGCCGATCACCTCCATATCCTTGGCCTCGCGCTCCTCGGCCACGGGGCTGAAGTTGCCGTCCAGAAAAAAGTTGGAGGAGGGTGCGCCTGCTTGTATTTGTGCCATCGTTGAAACCCACGTATTCGGCGCAGCGGCCGCTCATTGCCTTTTGACCAATACCATACATTAACGTGAGCAGGGGGCGTAGCTTCGGGGGGTGCTCCGGTATGGGCGTCAACAGGGGGGGGCGCAGGTGGGCTCCAGACGGAGACAGAGTGTGAATAATCGTAACAAATGGGTCTGATTTCCCTTTCTCTGCGTAACAACAACCACTAACATTCGCGCCGAATTTTTGACATCACCGGACAGTGATGTCTGTCTGTCAGGTGCGTTGCACAGCCACCCTTGGGGTCTTACTTGATGTCAAAAAATGTTACTTCGGCCTCGATTGTCGCGGCGTTATTGTTGTTGTGGTTGGGGTCAGGCCTCTTTGTCGAGCGCCCTGCCGGTCCGGGGCCTGTTACTGCGATGCGCTCAGGTCAACCGACGTTAAAGGCGGAGGCCTCCGACGTTGCGCTTACTCGGGTCCGGGTCGAGCTTAAAAATGCCGAGCCCCGCAATCAAAGCGTGGTTTTGAGAGGCCGAACCGAAGCCAAGCGGATTGTTAACGTCACTGCGGAGATCTCGGGGCAAGTGGTAGGGCGTGCTGTTGAGCGAGGAGAACAGGTGCGCGAGGGACAGCTGCTGTGTGAAATCGCCGTTGACGACCGCGAAATGGCGGTAGAAGAAGCGCAGGCCGCGCTGGACAAGGCGCAGATTGAGCACGAGGGGAGTTTGAAGCTGGCTGCAAAGGGCTTGCTGTCGGACGTCGCGATTGCGGCATCCGATGCCAGGCAGGAGGCGGCCGAGGCGCATCTGCAACGACAGCACCTCAATCTCGCGAGAACGCGAATCACGGCGCCGTTTGACGGTGTGGTTGAAGATTTGTATTTCGACGAGGGCGATTACGCGATGCCTGGCGAGCCCTGCGCCACACTCATCGACCTCGACCCCATGCTAGTCACTGCACAGGTTACTGAGGAGCAGGTAGAGCATCTTCGTTTGGGGAGCAAAGTCAACGGTAGTACCCGGATGGGTAGGTCCTTAGAGGGAGAGCTATCTTTTATTGGTAATCAAAGCGACCCCGTCACGCGAACCTATGCCGTTGAGATCACCGTAGATAATCGAGACTATGGGCTGAGGTCAGGTTTGACTGTCTCGCTGCGGGTAATGTTGGATCAAATCCGCGCCCACTATATTACGCCTTCTCTGCTC
>JAYPXQ010000094.1:0-3941 GCA_038135595.1 Halieaceae bacterium | reverse complement strand
CACCCTCGAACAACCACACGCTCGCCCGAGCTCAGCTGTCACGGACACGCTCCCCGCAAAGACGGCTCACACCCCCCCCCACTACATCACGCCTTCTCTGCTCACCTTAAATGAGCAGGGTGACATTGGTGTTAGGCGCATAGACCAAAGCAACCGCGTGGTTTTCAGCGCTGTCGAGATTATTGAAGACGGCCCTGACGGCATGTGGGTATCGGGACTGCCGGATAGCGCTGCGCTTATCACGGTTGGGCAGGAGTATGTGACGGTCGGAACCATGGTCGACCCCGTCTATGTCGACAGTGCAGGTGATCAGGTCGTGACACGATGATCATCGCCAATATTATTGGCCGTACCCGCACCACCCTGTCGCTGCTGGTGCTCATGGTGCTGGTGGGGCTGGCGGCCAGATCGGCGCTGCCCATTGCCAACGATCCTCACGTCGATCTCCCGCTGTTCTATGTCGGTGTGAACCTTGATGGGATCTCTCCAGAGGATGCGGAGCGGCTGCTGGTTCAGCCCATGGAGATCGAGCTTCGCAAGCTCGAGGGTATCGTTGAGCTGAGATCTACTGCCTCTGAAGGCATGGCGAGTTTTTTTATTGAGTTTGATGTCTCGCAGGATCTCGATAAGGCGCTGAGTGATGTGCGAGAGGCCGTTGACTCTGCCAAAGCAGAGATGCCTGACACCGCCGAGGAGCCGTTTGTTGAGGAAATGACGGCAGACGATTTTCCTATGCTACAGGTCAACCTCATCAGCGAAGGAGCCAGTGAGCAAGCCCTCTACCGCGCGGCGCTGAGGTTGAGCCAGCAAATAGAGACGATTCCCGCTGTTCTGAGCGCCGAACTGCAGGGGCATCGGGATGAAGTGCTAGAGGTCATTATCGACCCTGATGCTTTGAACACCTACCGCATCTCGGTTGAAGAATTGGTAGTTGTTTTGCAGCGCAACAATCGACTGATTCCCGCGGGCACCGTGGATCTGGACAGCGGACGCTTTGCGGTCAAAGTGCCGGCGGTGGTCGAGCGGGCGGAGGAGGTATTGGAGTTGCCCGTGCGCAGTACCAATGAGGGTGTCGTTACCCTCAGGGATGTAGCCCGGGTGAATCGCACCTTTAAAGATCGCACGAGCTACGCGCGCTATAACGGGCAGGAAACTATTTCGATTGGCGTAACCAAACGCGCCGATGCCAATGTGATCGATGCTGTGGAGCAAGTGCTGCAGGTAGTGGAGGAGACGTCCTCATCAATTCCGCAGGGGATCCGCATCGTTCCCTCTCAGAATCAGGCCGAGTTTGCCGCGCTGCAAGTGAGAGAGCTGGAGGGCAATATCCTCACCGCTCTGGCGCTGGTGATGATTCTCGTGGTGGCTTCTATGGGATTTAGAAGCGGCCTGGTCGTTGGTCTGGGCATTCCATTTTCGCTGTTGTTCTCGGTCACCATCATCTATTTGCTCGGTTACACCTTTAACTTTATGGTGATGTTCGGCATGTTGCTGGCGCTGGGCATGCTGATCGATGGCGGCATCGTGGTCACCGAATATGCCAATCGCTTGATGAGCGAAGGCATGGACCACAAACGCGCTTACACCGCCGCAGTGCAACGTATGTTTTGGCCGGTGACTGCCTCCACCGCCACCACGCTTGCCGCGTTTTTACCCATGCTGTTTTGGCCGGGGGTATCGGGCCAGTTTATGGGATACCTGCCCATTACCGTATTTACCGTATTGATCGGCTCGCTGTTTTACGCGCTCTTGTTTGGTCCGGTACTGGGCACATTATTCGGCAAGCCCTCAATGCATACAGCTGAGGCGCTGGACGCTCAGCGTATCTTGGAAGATGGTGACCCCACCCAGTTGAATACGCTCACCGGGCGGTTTGCGCGTTTCATGACCGAGGTCTGCCATCGGCCAATCCTCACTATGGGAATCGTATTCGGTTTATTGACGAGCGTATTTTGGGCCTACGGCAAATATGGAATTGGCACCATCTTTTTCTCCGATGCCGATCCCCAGTTTATTCAGGTTTCTGTATTGGGCCGTGGCAACTTTTCGGCCAATGAAGTGAATGATCTCGTGCTCGAAGTTGAGTCTGAAATACTCCAGATACCGGGCATCCGTTTTGTAAACACCCAGAGTTTGTTGCCCGGAGCCAGTGGCGGTAACACCGGTTTTATGGGCGTCAGCTCGGATCGAATCGGTTCTATTTTTATCGAGTTGGTGGCAGAGGCTGACAGGGAGCTTGGCGGAAAGGCGATCATGAGCATGATTCGCGACCGCACCCAATCTTTGGCGGGCATTAAGGTCGAAGTGCAGCCGCTTGAGAAGGGGCCGCCGGTTGGGAAGCCCATTCAAATTGAATTTTCATCCCAGCAGCGCGATTTGCTCGAACCGGCTATGGCACGTGTCAGGGCGTATCTGGATACCTTACCCGAGCTTGTCGACATTGATGACTCTGCGGCGCTGCCGTCCATCGAGTGGCGGATAGAAGTAGATCGGCAGCAGGCCGCACTTTATGGCGTGGATGTGTCTTCGGCAGGTCTGGTGGTGCAATTGGTTACCAACGGGGTCAAGGTGGGGGAATACCGGCCGGACGATGCCGAGGATTCGGTAGACATCAGGGTGCGGTTTCCCAAGGCTGAGCGCGGCATTACGGCGATGGATGAACTTCGCATCAGCACGGAACAGGGCATGGTGCCTCTGAGCAATTTCGTGCAAATGCGTCCGGCCCCGGGGGTTGATTCACTAAAGCGCGTCGACGGCCGGCCGGTGGAGCTCATCAGGGCGAATGTTCGCGAAGGCGTCATGGCAGATAGCATGGTGATGCAGATAGAAGCATGGTTAGCCAGTCAGTCCTTTGATCGCGCCATGGAAATTCGATTCCGCGGTGCCAACGAGGAGCAGGCAGATTCCATGGCCTTCGTGTCTGCGGCCTTTTCACTGGCGTTGGCAATTATGTTTATTTTGCTGGTGACGCAGTTCAACAATTTTTATCAGAGCACCCTCATTCTTCTAGCGGTGGTGATGTCGACTGCGGGCGTACTGCTGGGCTTGCTACTGCTGAGCAGCCCATTTAGTGCGCTGCTTACCGGCGTTGGCGTCGTCGCTCTGGCAGGGATTGTCGTAAACAACAATATTATATTGATCGACACCTTTAACCATGTGCGGCGCGAGCATCCCCACATGGATATTCGTCATGTCATTGTCAGAGCAACGGCGCAACGATTACGGCCGGTGCTTCTTACCACGGTAACCACTGTCTGCGGCCTGTTGCCGCTGGCGGCAGGGTTCTCCATTGATCTGGCCGGACGTTCCATTACCGCAGAGGGAGAAATGGCGATGTTTTGGGCGCCCCTTTCTCAGGCGATTGTTTTTGGGCTGTCATTTGCCACAGTACTAACGCTCGTTGCCACACCCGCATTGCTGGCGCTCCCTACCGTCTTGGGTCATCGGCTGATGGATCTGAAGCAACGATGGTTCGCGCCGAAAGATGGTTTGGGCGAGATTCCTCCTTCGAGCCCCTAACCACGGGGTGTTTCGTCGCCTCATGAATTGTGCGAAAGGGGTGAAGACAGGGCGTTAAATGGCTTTTTCCCTTGCCCGCGCTACCGGGCTGTGCATGGCAAGTGGCCCGGCGCTTTTGGGTTGAGCGAACCAACTGACAACGGTCTATAGATAACGATAAAAGAGCGATTACCGATGCAAAATGCTTTGATGGCGGTGGGCCGTATCCTCCTTGGACTTTACTTTTTACTCCCCGGGATTGCCAAGTTTGCAGCATGGGAGCGCCACATCATACTCATGGAAACCCACGAGATGGCCATGGTGCCCATCTTGCTGGCAACTGCAGGCGTGCTTCAGATCATCGGTGGCTTCTGCCTGATACTGAATAAGCAGGTGGTGGTCTGCGCCCTAGGGTTCGCGGTCATGGTGTTGGTGATCAATGA
>JAYPXQ010000093.1:0-7474 GCA_038135595.1 Halieaceae bacterium | reverse complement strand
GCGTCGAGGTCATCCACCACCCACGCACTCTGCATTGCATGTCCACTCGCAAACTGTTTCATTTAGACCTCACTTTTTATTGTTGCTGATGCTGATCGGTTAATTATGCCCACTCTCCCCCTACCATTTACCTTTCGAGATCGTGCCGTGCTGATCACTGGCGCCAACCGGGGTTTAGGAGCCGCGCTCTGTGAGACGATCTTGCAGTACTCGCCAAAAATAATCTACGCGGGGTACCGGGGACATCGCAGCGATATCGCGGATGAGCGCGTTCAGTGGATCGGGCTCGACATCCAGCAAAACGCGTCGATTGATGGCGTCTTAAATGACATTACCGCAATTGATGTAGTGATCAATAACGCCGGCTGCCTGATTCCCGCTGCCGCCGACCCCGCCGAGGAGCTCGACAACCTGGCAGTCATGATGGACCTGCATCTGTATGGCCCGCTGCGGCTGATCAATACGCTGCTGCCGCTACTCCACCGAAGCTCCCGGCCGGTCATCATTAACGTGATCTCGATGGCTGCATTTGCGTCGGTGGCCGGCTGCGAGGCCTACTGCACGAGTAAAGCCGCGCTGCATACCGCCACTCAAGGACTGCGCTTGAAGCACCCGCATATCCAGTGCGTTGGGGTCTACCCTGGACCCACCGCCACTGACATGACAGCGGGCAGCTCCGTGGCGCTGGCTGATCCACGGGTGAGTGCAGCGGATATTGTCGCCGCCGTCGAAGCCGGACAGACGTCAGTCTTTCCCGACGCCGCAGCGCAAGCCGTGGAGAGTCTGATAGGCGCGCCTGTGCGCGAGCTTGAGGCCCGCTTTGGCCGCATGCTCAGTGAATGAGGGAGGCGCACATTGCTGCCAGAATCAGTAGACTGTAGGAAAAGAAAAAACCGGGCTAGGGGCACCGCATGAATGCCAAACAACCGCTGAACCAGCAGGGACGCGCGCCCTATAGCGGCACCATCAAAAATTTTTCTAAAGAACGCTACATCAGTAGCGACTGGTACGGCCGTGAATGGCGCACCGTTTGGGCGAAAAGCTGGATCGCCGCCGTGCATGTGTCGGATTTACAGAACCCGGGTGATTACACCGTATTCGACCTTGGCCCCGAGAGCCTGTTGCTGAGCTGTGACGCCGAGGGCCAGGTGCAGGCGTTTTACAACGTCTGCCAGCACCGGGGCGTGCGGTTGGTTGATGACCATCATGGCAACACTGATACCTTCCGCTGCCCTTACCACAGCTGGCGTTACGGGAGTGATGGCCAGCTAACCTACGCGCCGCATCAGGAGGGCTTTCAGCAAGGCCTGCCGCTAGAAAAGATTTGTCTACCCAAGGTGCGCTGCGAGCAGGCGCTCGGGTTTTACTGGATCAACCTCGATGCCGACGCGCCTTCTCTAGACAATTTTCTCAAGGACATGCTGCCTTTGATGGCGCATTACGAATTCGAGAATATGACACTGGTGCAGGATCAGACGGTGTCGATCAACTGCAATTGGAAGGCGGTGCTGGATAACTTCAGCGAGCTTTACCACGTGCATTACCTGCACCCGCAACACCGGCGCTTTGTCGATTGCACCGAATCCCTCAGCGAATGCTACGAGGGCGGACACACAAGAGTCTGGGTACCCGGGGCCAAAACTGACTCACTGTTTTCTACACCCGACAAACCTACCGATCTACTCACTATGCAACTGCAGTCATTGGGCCTCGACCCCGATGCCTTCGAGGGCAAGGTAGATGAGGTGCAGGCGGCCATTCGCGTGGCCAAACGCGCGCTCGAGTCGCAGGAACCCTACTACGGCAACTTCTCGGACGAAGAATTGACCGACGTGATTCAGACCAACGTCTTTCCCAATGCGATCATGACCTACCAACCCGAGATGCTCTGGCTCATGCGCCTGAGGCCCCATGCCACCGACCCCAATCTCTGTTACCTCGATAAGCTGTCCTTTGAGCGTTTTCCCCACAGCGAGGAACAGCGTTTTTTGGAGGGCACCGACGACCTGCGTGAAAAACGGAGTGAGCGCGCCACCCAGCACGGCCGCCCCCCCTGGGAGTCTTTCGACTATTCCGACGTGATCGCCGGCAACGCCTCGATGACCGATACCATTGATCAAGACCTCTCTCTATTGGCCCACGCCCAACGCGGTATGCACTCCGAGGGTTTTCAGCAATGCTGGCTCAATGAGGTGGAGTGCCGAGTCAGCCACTTTCACGAGCAGTTGGAGTCGCTGGTCAATACCGGCGACTGAGCCGAGGGGATTCGTGACCTCACACCAAGCCATGCTATTTGCACTGATCGGCGTGCTGTTTGTGTTTCTGATCTGGGGACGCTACCGCTACGATCTGGTGGCGTTTGGGGCGTTGCTCGTCGCCTACCTGCTGGGACTGATCCCCACAGAACAGGTCTTTTCCGGCTTCGGGCACCCCGCAGTAATCATCATTGCCTTGGTGCTCATTATCAGCCGCGGTCTTTATCTCTCTGGCGCGATCGAACTCATTGCCAGCGCGCTCCTCGACGGCACCCGGCGCATTGGACAGCATATTGCGCTGATGGCGGGGGTATCTGCCGCCCTCTCTGCGCTGATGAACAACGTGGCGGCGCTGGCGCTCCTGATGCCTGTTGATCTGCAGGCAGCAGAAAAGGCCGAGCGGAGCCCTGCACTGACGCTCATGCCCCTGTCTTTTGCCTCCATTTTGGGCGGCATGATCACCCTCATTGGCACACCGCCCAATATTGTCATTGCCACCTTCCGCGGAGAAGCTCTGGGCACGCCTTACACCATGTTCGACTTTGCACCGGTGGGCATCGCAGTGGCCGCCGTGGGCATTGTGTATGTGGCGGTAATCGGCTGGCGACTCATACCCGTGGCGAGCAGCGCCAACCGCACCCATTCACCCATCGAGGATCTGGAGCGCTATCTGGCGGAGCTCCGCGTACCGGCAGACGCCGAGGTCATTGGCGAACGACTGCGAACGCTCGACGCGGCGGCAGAGGAGAGCGGCGTTCAGATTCTCGGCCTGATCCGCGACGGCGAGCGCCTGCCGGGTATGGCAGCTCAGGTGGCTTTGCGTGTTGATGACCGTATTGTGATCGAGGGAGGGCCCGACAGCATCGATGCCTTCGTCGGCGCAGTGGCCCTGAGCTATACCGATTCGGATCGCCCCTCGAAGGCATTATCGGGCAACACGGTGATGCGCGAGGTTGCCGTACCCTCGACCTCTCGCCTGGTTGGCCGCTCCGAATCCACGTTGCGACTGCGTTATCGCCACGGGGTGATTCTGTTGGGCATCTCCCGCAATGGCGTCAAAATTCGCGAGCGCCTCAGAGAAGTGCAGATTCAGGCGGGTGATTTGCTCTTGTTATTGGGCCCGGAGGACACGCTCGATGATGTGGTTGAGTGGATGGGCTGCTTACCCCTTGCTCCCCGGGGCCTCGATGTCATTCAGCGCGACAAAGCGCGCCAGGCCATCGTGCTTTTTGCCGGCGCTATCGCGCTGGCCAGCTTTGAGATCGTGTATCTTCCCATCGCGCTCGCCTGCGTAGCGCTGCTCTATGTTCTCTTGGACATTGTGCCCCTCTCTCAGGTCTACGAATCCATCGAGTGGCCGGTCATCATTTTGCTGGGCGCCATGATCCCCATCAGCGTGGCGCTGGAGGTGAGTGGTGGTACCGAGCTGCTGGCAGATCTGTTTGTGCAGGGCACTGATGGCTGGCCCCTCATCCTCATTCTGACGGCACTGATGGTAGTCACCATGACCCTATCAGACGTGCTCAATAACGTGGCCACTGCCCTCATTGCCGCACCCATCGCCCTCGACGTGGCACTGCGTCTGCAGGTGAATCCCGATCCATTTCTGATGGCAGTGGCAGTCGCAGCTTCCTGCGCGTTTTTGACGCCCATCGGCCACAAAAACAACACGCTGATTATGGGACCAGGGGGCTATGGCTTCGGCGACTACTGGCGCATGGGTTTACCCCTCGAAATTTTAGTGGTGATCACAGCAATACCCATGATCCTCCTGGTTTGGCCGCTGTCATAACGCAGATCCACGCCTGACATCTTTCGCCAAACGCTTGGCGGAAACAGTCAATTCCTAGCCTCAGCCCCGCGCCATACTGGCCTGGTTCGCGAGGGAGTACCCCTCTCTGTCGGAAGACCTCAAGGGCGAAGCCTCGCGACCCCCTTTTCATGGACGACCTTCTGCCAAGGACGGCACCTTTATCGGGAGGGTATGGAATGAAAAATTTGCAAGTGCAGCACCTACGCATCGGTCTCGGCGTCGCGGCCTGGATCATTATGGTCGTGCTCAGCCAAGAGTCTGTAGCCGCGATCGGCAATCAGCCTCTTGAGCACACGTTAATACACAGCCCGGTATCAGGCGACTTTTAGTCAGCGAGCGCCCATACCATGCTACGAGATACGGGCGCCCTGTCGCTGATCATTTTGGCCGTCGCACTGCTCGGTGTGATACTCGTGATCAGCGACCGCGCACTATCACACTCACCCCGCGGCGTCTCGACCGCTGACCTGAGTAGACTGCAAGGCACTGCAGAGGACCCACCAGACGCTGTTGTCTTATCGCCACCGAGAAGCATTCAAACCCCGCAGCGCCCTTCAAAGTCCTGAGCTGACTGTATACAATCGCGCCTCTTCAAGTGGGGACGAATCCATGAGTGAGCAAAAAGCCACCAACGTGCACTGGCACGGCGGAGAGATCAATCGGCCCGAGCGCGCGCAGCTGTTGGGTCACGGTGGCGCTACTCTCTGGTTTACGGGCCTTTCGGGCTCAGGCAAAAGTACGATCGCCGTCGCGCTGGAGCAGGCGCTTTACCAGCGCGGTGTGCTCGTCTATCGCCTCGATGGCGACAACATCCGTCTCGGTATCAACAAGAATCTGGGCTTTAGTGCCGAGGATCGCGCAGAAAACATCCGCCGGGTCGGTGAGGTTTCCAAACTGTTTGTTGATGGCGGTGTGATTGTCCTCAGTAGCTTTATCAGCCCCTATGTTGCCGACCGACAGATCGTGCGCGAACTGCACGAGGCAGACAACATGCCGTTTATCGAAGTGTTTGTGGACTGTAGCCTTGAGGCTGCCGAAGAGCGCGACCCCAAGGGGCTTTATAGAAAGGCGCGCGCCGGAGAGATCAAAAACTTTACCGGTATTGACGACCCGTACGAGGCACCCGAGTCGCCCGAGGTACATTTACAGACCGACCAGCAATCGCTGGAAGAAGAAGTCGAGAGCTTGCTGCACCTACTGGAGCAACGAGGGTTGATTCCCGCCGCCTGAGCACAGAAGCGGCAACGAAAGAGTCATTGAACACGCTGCAGGCACCGAACCTGGGAAACTAGCCAGTGCTGCTGGTGCCGCAAAAACGTATTGAACCGTTAACCAGAACACCACCCAACCGAGAGAGACCATGGCATTGATTGCACCCCACGGCGCTGACCAGCTCAAACCTTTAATTGTTAATGATGCGCGGCGCGCCGAGCTCGAGGCCGAAGCACTCACCCTACCCGCCTTGATGATGAGTTCAGCAGCCGCAGCCAATGCGGTCATGATGGGCGCTGGATATTTCACACCACTCCCCGGGTTCATGAATCGGGCCGATACACTGTCGGTCGCCGAAAATATGGCCACGACCAACGGCCTCTTTTGGCCCGTGCCGGTGGTCAACCTCGCAGAGAGCTGCCCCGTCGAGGCGGGTCAGCGTCTGGCGTTGACTGACCCAAACCGCGAAGGCCACCCACTGCTGGCGGTTATGACCGTCGAGGCCGTCGAGACCCTGAGCGATGACGACGTTGCCACCATCCTCGCCAAGGTCTTCCGCACCGATGATCCCGAACATCCCGGTGTGGCCGCCTTTACCGCGCAGGGCCGCACGGTGATCTCGGGTCCTATCGAAGTGCTGAATTACTCCTACTTCGAAGAGGACTTTCCCGAGACATTCCGTACCGCCATGGCGATTCGCGAAGAGATCAATGAGCGCGGCTGGGAGCGCGTAGTGGCCTTCCAAACCCGGAACCCCATGCACCGCGCCCACGAAGAGCTCTGCCGCATGGCGATGGAAGACCTCTCTGCCGATGGCGTACTGATTCATATGCTGCTGGGCAAACTCAAATCCGGCGATATCCCCGCCGACGTGCGTGATGCTTCCATCCGCAAAATGGTAGACCTTTACTTCCCCCCCAACACCGTCATGGTCACGGGTTATGGCTTTGACATGCTCTACGCGGGCCCCCGTGAGGCCGTGCTCCATGCGGTATTCCGCCAGAACGCAGGCTGCACGCACCTGATTGTGGGCAGAGATCACGCGGGCGTTGGCAGCTATTACGGTGGCTTCGATGCACAGACTATCTTTGATGAAGAAGTGCCTGAGGGCGCTTTAGCGCTCGAGATCTACCGTGCTGACCACACCGCTTTTAGTAAAAAGCTGGGCCGAGTGGTGATGATGCGCGATGCGCCCGACCACAGCCCTGAAGATTTTGTGCTGCTATCGGGCACTAAGGTACGGGAAATGTTGGGCCAGGGCATTGCGCCACCGCCCGAGTTTTCGCGGCCAGAGGTCGCTGAGATTCTGATGGCCTACTATCAGGAAATCGACGGCACCGCGGCCTGACGCTACCTCTCTGGCGTGGCGATGCCCACCCCGGGGTCGCCGCACCGCAGCCACTCGCGGCTAGCGGTTTTGCCAAATCGGTTTACGTTTCTCCAAAAACGCAGTCACGGCCTCCCCGGCGTCCCGAGTCATGGCCACCAGGGTCTGTTGGCGATCCTCCAGTGCCATCGCCGCCTCCAAAGACCCGGCATCCACACTCATATTCAACCCGTCCTTAGTCAGCCGCAGGCCCATCGGCGAGGTTGCGAGCAGTTCCTCAATCAGACTATGGGCCGACGCTTCCAATTCCGCTTCAGCCACCACCTCGGACACCAAATTGACTCGAAGTGCGCGCTCAGCGTTGATGAACCGACCCGTCATCATCAGCTCACTGGTCACCGAGAGCCCAACGAGGCGCGGCAGAAGATAACTGCACGCCAGGTCGCACGCAGTCAGGCCGGCCTTGCTATAGGCGGCATTCATTTTGGCCGACTCGGCGGCGATCCGAATGTCAGATGCCAGCGCCAGACTGAAACCACCACCGCACGCTGGACCCTGAACGAGACTGATGATGGCTTGTGGGCACCGACGCATGGCCCGGTAGATATCCGAGATACTGCGTTGAAAATCGAGAATATCGTGAGGGGTCGGAGCACCCGACCACGACGCATCATTCAAATCGAGACCGGCACAGAAAGCCCGGCCCTTGCCGCGCAATACCACCACTCTGATGTCGTGATTACGGCGAAGAGACTCAAAGGCTTCCCGCAGCGCGGTAATCAAGGGCGGATTCAGGGCGTTGAGCTGATCGGGCCGGTTCAAGGTCAACCAGAGCACCTCGCCCCGCTCCTCTCTCAGTAATACCGG
>JAYPXQ010000092.1:0-7632 GCA_038135595.1 Halieaceae bacterium | reverse complement strand
TCGTTAAGTTTGGCGTGGATCAACAAGGCAACGTAACGGATCCCTATGTTGTTGCCAGTGAGCCGCCGGGCGTATTCGAGCGGGCTGCACTAAAGCACGTTAAGTCCTACCAGTACCAACCACCACTTCTGGCGGGAGCGCCGACGCATGTTGACGAGGTGGCGATCAAGCTGGTTTTCGACCCCAAGAGGAGATGAAGAACCGAATGAAGCAATGGCCCCGATGCCGGGAAAAATGAAGCGATAATGTCGATTAAGATCAGAATTATTGTGCTATCTCTGCTGGGCAATCTGGCGATCGGCGGCATTTTCTTTGTCCTCTATGACTATCAGGACAAGCAAAAAGAAGCCGCTTCTATTGAATCCAGTGCAACCATTTATGGTCAGGCTTGGCGCACGGTACTCAACGACACTTTCAGTTCTTCTTTGGGGCTATTCCACCCCCAGTCAGGTGACCCCGCCAAAGCCGCTATTTGGGCAGAGGAAGTCGATATTGACGGTGAATTATTTGACTTGACTGCCAACGCGGCCTCGGAAGTTGAGCGCGAAACCATCGGTGATTTCTTGGACATTTTTTTCGAGGAGGCTTTCGGCTGGGGGGAGCTCAGCTTTGCGATGGTCTTTGATGAAAAAGGTCGCAGCCTTTATTGCGGGACGGCGGAAGAGGGATACGGGGTGGATCCCTGCGCGGAAAATGCGCGCGCCGATTTTATATCAGCTTCAACCGGCCGTTTGAAGGCCGGGCGGGCGGACGAATTTTCTCTGGGAGCCGTTCGCAGCGTGAGCACCATTCGTGATGAGACCGAAGAATTAGCTACAGGGTTTTATCAAACCCTACTCATCGACTTGAATAACGAACAGAAGAAAGTGGGAGCAGTATTGCTTGGGAAAAATCTTGCCGAGGCGATTGAGATTTTCGAGTACGATTTTTCCGTTAAGGCCGTCTTGGCTTCGAATAACAGCACCGTTGATTTGAACGATTATTTTGAGGCTGAGGATTACGCAGAGTTAGGAGAGATGGGGCCCGTCATAGAGCCGGTTTCGGGGCTACTGGCGGAGAATCTCATTTCTATGCAAGAGCGAGGTTTCTGGGGAGAGTTAAGCCGCGACTTAGGTGTGTCATACGTCGCAATCGCGCTAAGCGATTTTGCCAAGATTGAAGACGCAAAATTGGTTGTTGTGGGTAACAAGCGTGAATCTGTCTCGGCGCAGTTGGCAGCTGACAAATACGCGTTTGGACTTTTTGCTGCTGTATTTCTAGTTATTTTGGGAGCAATAACTTGGCTTACGAGTTATTCCTTCGGGGGCATTAGTAAGGCCATTGGCGTTTTGTCTGCACTGACGCGCGGCGAGCTCGATGTTGTGATGCCAAGGCCTGGGTTTCTTCATTCCGAGCGCGATGAGGTAGGGCAACTAAATACCTCACTCGAAACTTATAGAGGGCATCTTTTGGAGATGGAGTCGATAAGAACGACTCAATCTCAAAAAAGACAGCAGCGCGACAAAGTCGTCTTGGACAAAATGGCCTCGCTCTCCAGCCAGCTACAGGGGGATGCCAAGAAGCTGCTAGAGGCAGACATTGATCGCATGAAGAGCCTCACCGATACAGATGATTTCGACAAAGCAGAGGAGGCTTCTGCTGAGCTGATGTCCATTGCTGTATCGAGGATGTCTGACGAAGTGGTGGCGTTGATAGAAGCGCGCACAGGTGAGATAAAATCGGCTCTTAACCGCAATGAGGAACTACTTCTAAATATTCTTCCCAAGTCGATCGCCGATAGAAAACTAGCCGACGAGAAAGTCATTGCTGATGCGCACGAATCCTGCAGCATTCTCGTTGGCGATATCGTGGGTTTTACACAACTTTCAAAAGACCTTGGCGCTGAGCGGCTGGTAGAGTTTCTGGATGAAGTGTTTACCAAGTTTGATGACTTTAGTGATGAGTTGGGCTTGGAGAAAATCAAGACCATCGGCGATAACTATATGGTTGCTTGCGGAGTACCTCATTTCGATCCGGAGCACCCCTATAAGATTGCTGAAATGGGCCAACGCATGGTGCGCTATATTCAGGAGATGGATCCTGTCGAGGGCCATATTCCGGCCATGAGAATCGGCATCCATTCAGGCCCGCTGGTTGCGGGTGTAATCGGGAAGCGCAAATTTATCTACGACCTGTGGGGCGATGCGGTCAATACTGCCGCTCGAATGGAATCACACGGTATTCCCAATAAAATTCATATGAGTTCAGATACTGCCAGCATTATTAAAGATCGATTTGCCATAGAGAGCCGGGGGATCATGGAAATCAAAGGCAAAGGCCCGATGGAAACCTTCCTGCTCAGCGCCTGAATCCTTGAATTTTCGGTTTTGGCACTTTGCACGACCTTAATGCGCTTATTTTAGTCTTTTGTTATCGTCAGGCTCGTTAACGAGGTCAGCGCTCTGCCTAGACAGGGGCGAGGGCCTGAGATCAGTCTCCGGTGAGGTGTTGTATGGAGAATCTGAAGATTGAGATTAAGGCCGAACCGCTCGTTATCGAGACGGTGGAGCACCTTGCGTCTACTTTGGACCCCACGCTCTATTACCACTCTCCTGACCACACCAAAGACGTGCTGCGGCAAACCATGGAATTGGCGGAAGCGGACGCTCTGAATTCTCGTGATGTACTGTTGCTGGCGATCGCTGCGGCTTTTCACGACGCAGGTTTTCTCGAGCAGCGTCCCAAGAACGAACCCATTGGCGCGCAGATGGCGGTGCAGGCCATGTCTGCCTCTGGGCGATTCAGTCAGGCCGAGCAGGATCTTGTAGAGCAGATGATTCTGGATACGCAGCTAGTAATGGAGGGCCCTGCGCAGATCTCCAATTCCCGATTATCTCCCTGGTTGCTGGATGCCGACCTGGCGAATTTAGGGAGAGACGATTTTTGGGATCAGACGCGCCTGCTGGCAAAAGAACTCGAGATAGAAATTGCGAGCATGTTACCGATGACGCGGGCGCTGATGCGGCGGCATGATTGGCAAAGCCCAGCGGGAAAGCGCCTGTTTTCGGCAAAAAAAGAATCCAACTTTATGGCCTTGGAACAGGAATTAAGCAAAGATAACTGAGGGAGAGTTTTCCCTCCTGTCACGATAATCGATTTAGGTAGCGGAAATAATGAGTGGTATATCTAGACGGCCCTCCCAAGCGAATCCCAAGTTATCTGAGGTGGTGATTTCCGCTGGCACGGTATTGTTCAATGAAGGCGATCGCGCCGATGCGATGTATATCATTCAAAGTGGTGAAGTCGATATTGCCATCAATCAAGGTGCTCATGTGCTGGCAACTTTGGAGAAGGGGGCTAGCTTTGGCGAGCAGGCTGTCGTGGGAACCAAATACCGTATGGCAACGGCCTCGGCTAAGTCGGATGCTGTCTGTTTGGAGATTCCCGCTGATTGGTTGGGCAGGCAAATTAGCAGCGCAGCACCTCTGTTAAAAAATGTTTTCTCCGCGCTCACGCTACAACTTTTGCAGCGGAATTACATCGCCGCCGTTGCGAATAGTGGTGAAAGTTCAGGTAGCTTTACCATAGAGTCGGGCGGTGCATCTGAATACGCGTGGGCGACCTTCGCAAGAGGCTCTTCATTAAATTCTGTTTATTTTTCTGACGGAGGGGCCATCCAGAATCATATTCTCGCTGGTAGGGCGATTATCGTCAGCTCGGGTAATTTGGAGTTGAGGCGCGGTTCGGTGAGGTGCTCCCTGAGTGAGGGAGCGGTTATTGGCTTGGCAGAGGTGCTGGCGGGCGTGGAGCTTGACGATGCGGTGGATGTTGTGTCTTCGGTGAATGCTTGGAGTATCGATGGTGACGCCGCCTATTCAATGGTGTCCAAGCTCAATAAAGGGGTTTTTGGGGTTGTAAAGGGCTTTGTTGGCAGGGTGCTTGGTGAAGGTAAATCTCTCGGCCGAATGGCGCGGCAACCGACCTAACTCGGCAGGCTTTTCAGGCATAGTGGTGATCGATGCACGCCCCCTACCTCTTAGGCTACTTGCGCCAGCAAAGCTTCTTTAACCCTGTATTTGGCCCCGATAGTTTATCTCTAAAAAGGTACCGCCAACTCCGCTGGGGGCAGAATCGTCGTGCGCTTCATCAAACGCTGATGCTCCGGGTCAAACGGGTCGCGGCGGTGCATGGTGCAGGCGTTATCCCACATTAACGCGTCTCCCGGCTGCCACTCGTGCGAGTAAACAAACTCGGGCCGCGTGGTCCAGTCGAACAAGAACTCGAGCATCTCCGCACTGTTTTCAGCATCCCACCCCACAATTGCCGTGGTCATACCCGGGCAAAGATACAGCGCTTTACGACCCGTGACCGGATGCGTTCGCACAATCGGGTGATGAATGTCTGGTGAACGCGCCTTTTGTTTGTTATTGGTCGGCACGCTGTAGGCTTTGTTGAACGCCTCGTATGACTGATTGGCCAGACATCCCTCAAGCCTCTGTTGCGTTTGCTCGGGGAGGGCATCCCACGCGGCACACATGTCCGCGAACTCGGTATTCCCGCCCTCCGGTGGGAGCGTATCAGCCATCAGCAAAGAACCGACCGCCGGTTTGGGCAGATAGATCTGGTCATAGTGCCAACCCACCTCGTTGTCAGACAGAATCCCGATACGCCGACCGTCGCGCTCGATATTCGAGACATAGAGAATCTCGGGGTGATCAGGTGAGAGGTACTCCTCGCGCACATGAATTTCCAGCGCGCCAAATTGTTGGCTGAAACCGACCAACGCGGCCTCATCGAATGACTGGTTTCTGAACAGCAGCAGTTTGTGTTCTGCCCAGAGCGCGCGAATGTTTGCTATCTCCACACTGGAGGGGGTACTGGATAGCTGAACATCCAGTACTTCGGCGCCAAAGGATGGGCTTAGCGGGCGAATCGCGGTCACAGGAGGGCTCCGGAAAAGATACGGGTTAATTGTACGGACATTTGCAGCGATTACCAACTCTCTGGGCTAATCGTTGGTCAGGCGGTGCGGGTCCGTCCCAGCTCCAGTGCCAAAACCCCAACGAGAACCAAAGCGATACCCATCAGCTGCCCCGCTGAGAGCACCTCGCCGGTCAGTTCATAGGCCATGACCGCCGTGGCGGGTGGTCCCAGCGTGCTGATGAGTGAGGCGCGGGAGGCGCCCACGCGGCGGACTCCCTCCGCCATCAGAAACAGCGGCAAGACGGTAGAAAAAACGATGAGTCCACCCAAGGTAAGCCATGCGGTAGAGCTCAGCGCTATATTTTGCCAACCCTGCACGACCTGATAGTGCCCGGCGAAGCCAATGGCGGCAGCGGTCATGGCGATGAAGGTAAACAGCCCGCTGCCCAGGCGCTGGGTCAGCTCGCCGCTGATCAAAAAATAGATCGCGATACTGATCGAGCAAAAAAGGATCCAGCCCATGCCGGACCACTCGGCATCTGTGAGGCGGGTATTGAGCGCGTCGGTGACCAGTATGACGCCTAGCGAGGTCAGTAATAGCGCCAAGATGACCCGGGCCGAGGGCGGTTTGCGATCGATAGCGGTGGTGATCAGCACCACGAATATCGGATAGGCGAATAGGAGGGGTCGCTCAACGCTGGCATCGATAATCGTTAGCGCAAAAAAATTAGCGAGTGCGCCAAGGTAATAGCACAGCACGCCGGCGAAGATCGCCAGTAGCACGTCCCGGCGCTGCAGGCCTGCTTGAGCGCTGGGAGTGTTGCGCCCGCGATAGAGCCACGCAAGCAATGCAAAGCCGGGCACGGCCAGTACCGAACGAATGGCCGCAACATCGTGAAAGGTGAGCCCCATGCCATACAGGGCTTTGGCGAACAGGCCTTTCCCTGCGATCAGTATGGCCCCCGACGCGACCAGCACGGTCCCTGTGAGGCTGGGCTTTAGTGCGGTGCTCAGGAGCCTTGTCCGCCTGCCTGCAACTCAGTAAGGATCTCATCGGTGCTCAGCACCCGTGCCCAGAGCCGGCGCAACATCGTCAGAGTCGCTTCCTGCATCTCGTCACTGTCTGTTCCCGTACCATCACTGGCAACCACCACGCGATACTGCAGATCACAGGCCTCCATCGAGGTCATTGCCACGCAGTTATTGGTTGACACCCCGGTGGAAACTACGGTGGTGACCCCCAGCGCTCGCAGTGAGCTATCCAATGCAGTGGAGCGGAATGCGCCCTGCGTAGTCTTGTTGAGCACCAGGTCGCCGGGCCCCGGTTTCAGGGCGTCCACGATCTCGTGCTCGGGCTGACCCGCAATGTTGTTGGTGGCCTTGATGATCGGGGCAATATGAGGCGGCGCGTCGCTGGCATCCGCCGCATTGGCGCCATAGGTAATCCAGATGACGTGCGCACCTGCGTCACGAAACCCCTTGATCAGCTTTTGTATGTTGGGAATCAGGAGCTGGTCGATACGGTCAAAGCGATACTGTGCAGAGGCGCTGTTACCTTGTTCCGCGAGTAGTTTGCCAAGCCCCATCTCGCGGTTGCCGGTGGCGTTCTGCATATCGATCACCAGTAGCGCAGTGCGGGCCGGCTCGAGGGAGAACTGCTGGCTGAATGTATCGATGAAGCTCGGTTGACTCATGGCGAGATCGCTTTTGTTGAAATGTTCGTACATTCTAAGTCATATTGTTCGCCCCGCGTGACGGGCATCAGCGAGGTTTAAGCCACCCATGGATAAATTTGCACAGGCCGGCTATGGCTCACGAGACATCGGTTTTGGCGAGCGTCCCGCGCTCGTTATGGTGGATTTTCAGAAGGGGTTTACGGATGCCAGTAACCCGCTAGGGCGGAGCGATCATGTGCAACGCGCGGTGGACAACACCGCCACGCTACTCGCAGCCTGCAAGGCTAAGGGCATCCCGGCCGCCTCCTGCGCGGTCTCTTGGGGTGGGCCTGATGAAATGACCTATTGGAAAATCGACACGCTCTATGACGGCAGTTTTTACCACGGCCACCCGTGCACCGAGCTAGACCCCCGTATTCGTGATGACGACTACGTTTTTCAATTTATCAAAACCGCCCCCTCGATTTTTTACGAGACGCCGCTAAAACCGTGGCTGGTGAAGCACTGCATCGATACCACGATTATCACGGGTTGTACGACCTCGGGCTGCGTGCGCGCCTCGATCGTCGACAGCTTTTCGGCGGGATTCAGAACCATTGTGCCGGCCGATTGCTGTGGTGATCAGGACGAAGAGGCTCACGCCAGTAATTTGCGCGACGTGGGTCGGCGCTATGCCGACGTGGTCGACTTGCAGCAGGTGCTGGCGCACATCAACGCGCTCTGAGCGCTTTCATTGACTTTAATTTACCGTTCCAGAGGAGCTCGCTATGCCTATCGCCCAGATTAATGGTCACGACATGTACTACGAAGTGCATGGTGACGGCCCCCCTGCGGTCTACATAGGCGGATGGGATACGTTTTGCCATGGTCGAAGCCATTATCTAGCGCGGGGTATGACTGACCAGTACTCAACCGTGATTATTGATTATCGCGGCCTCGGCGAATCGACGGATGATTACTCTGTACCTGCGTCAACGCAGCTCTTTGCCGACGACATCATCGGGCTTTTAGATCATCTCAATATGAAGTCGGTGTATTTCGTGGGCTTGGTGGG
>JAYPXQ010000091.1:0-7787 GCA_038135595.1 Halieaceae bacterium | reverse complement strand
TGCGCGGTCATCGCCATGGTCGCATCTGCCAGTGCGGCAAAGGGCTGGCAATCCCGCTGCAAAGCGTCGTTGCTGGCGGTAACCCGCGGCAAGCTCTCGTGAGAATCGCTTTGCGCTCTGCCGTGCCCCGGTATGTGCTTGATCACCCCCTCCACCCCTGCGAGGTGCAGACCGTCGAGACAGGCGCGACCGAACGCCGCCGCGCGCTCAGGGTCAGTGGCAAAGGCGCGGTCACCGATAACGTCGTGAGCATCGGGCTGCGGCACATCAAGGACCGGCGCACAGGTAACGTTGATACCCATGGTGGCGAGCTCGAGGCCAAGTGCCTCGTAGTTGCATCTCACGCGCTCGAGGGCACGCGCTTCATCTTGCCCTTGGGCGAGCACCGCCGCCGAGGGCCAAACGCGCCAGTGCGGGGGCGTCAGGCGGGCGATTCGCCCCCCTTCCTGATCAATCAGAATCGGGAGCCGGTCACGGCCGGTGAGCGTGCGCAATTCGTCGGTCAAAGCGCGGAGCTGGGCCGGATGATCGACGTTACGCGCAAATAATATAAAACCAGCGGGCTCAGCGGCCTGGAAAAAAGCGCGCTCGTCGGCGGTCAGCGCGGTACCCGACAATCCAAAAATCACCGGCAGCATTAACTGGTCTCTCGCAGTGTCCGCGGTAACAGATACGTTACCAGCTCGCCCCGGCCTTGTGCCTGGCAAATGTCGGACCAGCGTTCAATGGCGATAGCCAGTTCGGCCCAGCCCGCGGTGGGTAAATGGTCGAGGCTGGCCCACCCCGCAAAATAGCCCATCAGCTCCGTCAGCGCGGGGTTGTGACCGATGAGCGCCAGAGCATCGGCGTCATCGCTCTGCTGTTCAATCCATGCAAGGAGCTTGCGGTAATCAAAGGTATAGAGCGCCTCGGTGGTGATGCCTTCCCCAACCTGCAGTTCGGGCCACCCGCTCCGAACACCGGCAAAGGTGGCCTGGGCGCGCTCGGCAGGGCTCACATAAAAGGTCATTGGCGCGTAGCGTGCGCTGAGGGCCGCGCCCATGCGAGGGGCGTCGCGCGCTCCCCGGGCGTTGAGCGGTCGCTCCCTGTCCGAGAGCGACGGATCATCCCAGCTCGATTTCGCGTGCCGTAATAAATAGAGGGCCTTCATCCACCGCTGCTCAGCGAAACAGACCCGTCGGAATGGCTCACCCAGCAGGCCTCTGCCTCAGCCTCGCCCAGCAAGATCGTCAAGACCTCACGCTCGTTATCGGCGTGCTCGATAAAGTCCATATTATGCAAATCGATGAAATGCCGTGAGCCGAGCTCGTGGGTCAGCCAGTCGACAAAGCCCCGCCAAAATGCACGGCCCACCAGCACCAGCGGTTTTCGAATTGCCCGGTGGGTCTGGAATGCCACCATCAGCTCCATCAGCTCATCGACGGTGCCGAAGCCACCCGGGAATACCACGAACCCACGGGAATAGCGCGTCAGCATCAGTTTGCGGGTCTGGAAGTCGCTGAAGTGCAAGTGATGGGTGAGATACGGATTGGGAGACTGCTCGTGGGGCAGCGAGATACTGAGCCCTACCGATACCCCACCCGCCGTTATGGCACCCTGATTAACGGCACCCATGATGCCGGGCCCACCGCCAGTGACCACGGGTAACCTGGCGCGCGCCAAGCACTCACCCAAGCGATAGGCGCTTTGGTAGTCGGGAGCATCCGAGGGGGTGCGTGCACTGCCAAATACCGTAATCCCGGGATCCAGACGACCGAGACACGCAGTGGCGGCGCTCAATTCAGATTGAATCCGCGCCAGCAGCGCCGCGTCGCCGGCGGCATCAACGGTGTCAGCTGGCGACGTCATGCTGATGTGACAGCGGGTGGCAAGATTGAAGGTGGGGAGATAGAGGGTGGCGTAAAGAATGCTGCCCTATTCGGCCGGCGGCACGCTTGCCCATTTTTGGGTAGGCCTCGAACCTGTTCTGTCGGTGCTGGGGGTTATTGGCCATAGGGTCCTGTCGATAGCCGGCGCGTTCACGCCGCGATCATAGGTCCTCGGTGAACAGGTGATACTTCTTTTTACCGAAGCGCACGAGAAAATATCGACCGTGCAGTGCATTTGCAGCGTCAAAGG
Source organism: Halieaceae bacterium (assembly GCA_038135595.1). Classification (GTDB taxonomy): domain Bacteria; phylum Pseudomonadota; class Gammaproteobacteria; order Pseudomonadales; family Halieaceae; genus Luminiphilus. Next base: position 5,669 of record JAYPXQ010000091.1, on the reverse strand, counting down.
CGGCATCGCAGGTCGTTGTCGGTCCACCAGATACGGCCTGCCCGTTTACCCATACCGCCTCGCGAGCCAATGCATCCTTAACCTGCTTGCCAGCCGCCACGCCCACCTGCGCCAACAGCTGGCTGAACGTGGGCGGAAAGTCGCCGCGCATGAGCCGGTCGGAGGGCAGTCCATCGAGCGCCAGTTGCTGCAGGTCGGCCTCGCCCAGCGCCTCAGGGTCACCGGAAAAGAGCGCCTCGGTAATGCGTTCGGCGGCGCTGAGCCCGCCATCACCGTGTACCAGCCGCGTTACCTCCCGCGCCAAAACACGCTGCGCCTCGGGTCGACCCTCGCGTGCAAGGTCAGCCTGCTCAATGGCGGTGATGTCATCAACAGACAGAAAGGTGAAGTAATGCAGGAAGCGATAGACATCGGCATCGGCGGTACCCAGCCAAAATTGGTAAAAGGCGTAAGGTGAGGTTTTGGCGGCGTCGAGCCAGATAGTACCTGACTCAGTTTTTCCAAATTTAGTGCCATCGGACTTGGTCACCAGCGGCAGGGTCAGACCAAAGACCTGCTCACCATGCAGACGCCGGGTCAGATCGATGCCACCAGTAATATTGCCCCACTGATCGGAACCGCCGATCTGCAGGCCACAACCGTACTGGCGGTAGAGCTCGGCAAAATCCAGCGACTGCAGAATCATGTAGCTGAACTCGGTAAAGCTGATGCCGGCACCTTCGCGGTCGAGGCGCTGCTTCACCGACTCCTTGCCGATCATATTGTTGACCGAAAAGTGCTTGCCCACATCGCGCAGAAAACTGAGCACGTCGAGTCCCTGCGTCCAGTCGAGGTTATTCACCACCAGCGCGGGGTCGGCACAGTCAAAATCGATGAACTGACTCACTTGCTCACGGATGCGATCAACCCAACCCGCCACCACCTCAGGCGTATTCAGCTGCCGCTCCGCCGCCTTGAAACTGGGGTCGCCAATAAGCCCGGTCGCGCCGCCTACCAGCGCAATGGGCCGATGCCCCGCTTCCTGAAAACGACGCAGCACCAGCAGGGGCACCAAAGAGCCGATATGCAGACTGTCTGCGGTGGGGTCGAAGCCGCAGTAGAGGGTTCGCGGTGCAGCGCTCAACCAGGTTTCCAGCGCGTCTTCTCCCGCCACCTGAAAAACGAGACCGCGTGCACGGAGGTCGGCGATTAGATTATTGGACATGGCTGACGGCGTTATCTCTGCTTCACGGGCAACGGGGGTTGCGCCCTCGACGGGGCGAATAGAGAGTATCCCATAAACCGGGTAGCGACGGTGGGCTATCTCGGTATCTGATCCGGGTAGACCAATGGTTATACTACGCGCTAACAACCGCGTTGATGGCAAGGCATGTCCCGCAAACCCGCACCCCGTGGCGCCACCCCGCTCGAGACAACGGAACCGCCCCTGCACCAGCGCCCCATTGTCTGGGTAGCCACTGTTGGCGCGTTGCTTCTTGTGATGGGGCTGGCGCTGAAGAGCCCGGAAGAACCCACAGGCCCGGTGAGCGCTCTCCCCGAGGTACCCGAGATTGCTACCGCACCTGAGGATGTGATGGGCGCCGTCGAGATAGCGGCAGAGCCTGAGCCCGCACCACCGGCGTGGCGAGATTTTACCGTGCGCGATGGTGACAACTTGAGTCTCGTTTTTGCGCGCGCGGGTTTTAACGACACCGACCTGTATCGCGTGGCCGAATTCAACGGCCGGCAATCCCTGCGCAAAATTTATCCGGGCGAGACCATCGGATTTCAGAGCGATGATCAGGGCGAGTTGCTCGCCATGCGGCATGTGCAGTCACCCCTGCTGACCACCCTTTACCAGCGCACCGACGACGGATTCGAGGCGACGCAGATCACCCGCGAGCCCGAGCGCCGCGAGAGAGAGGCGTCGCTGACCATCGAGAGCTCACTCTTTCTCGCCGGAACCGACGCCGGGTTGAGCGACGGCATGATCATGGAACTCGCCGGTATCTTTGGGGGCGTTATCGATTTCGCCCTGGACCCTCGGGTGGGCGACACCATCCACGTGATCTACGAGGAACTCATGCTGGATGGCCGCCGCTTCGGAGACGGACCCATTTTGGCGACCAGCTTCACCAACCGTGGCGAGACGTTCGAGGCCTATCGATACACCGACCTCGAGGGAGACACCAGTTATTACAACGAGTCGGGGGTCAGCATGCGCAAGGCATTTTTGCGCGCGCCATTGGATTTCACGCGGGTCAGTTCCAACTTTAACCCCAATCGCTTGCACCCCATCTACAAGACACAGCGACCCCATCGCGGCACTGACTACGCTGCACCACGCGGCACACCGGTCTACGCCGCCGGTGACGGGCGCGTGATAGAAGCGGGTTATACCCGTCCCAACGGCAACTACATTTTCATTCAGCACGGCGAACAGTTCGTGACCCACTACCTTCACCTGCATCGGCTGAAGGTCAAAAAAGGTAAAAAAGTAAAGCAGGGGCAAGTGATTGGCACCGTGGGTTCTACCGGTGCCGCAACAGGGCCCCACCTGCACTATGAGTTTCTGGTCAACGGAGTGCACCGCAACCCGCGAACCGTTCACAAGATTCTGCCCAAGGCGCGCTCTTTACCCGATGCCGAGATACCCCGTTATCTGGCGTCGATCAGGCAACCCACACAACAGCTGGCAAGCCTGCGTAACGCACAACAACTGGCACAGGCAGAGTGAGCGGGAAGCTGTTCATCGGTTTAATGTCGGGCACCAGCGCCGATGGGGTCGATGCGGTGTTAGTTGAGCGCGACGACGCGGGCCGTCGCCTGTTAGCGACCCATCACCGCGTAATGCCTGAGCACCTGCGCGCCGAGATTTTGGCCTTCAGACACCCCGGAGATGATGAGCTTCATCGCCTGGCGACGCTCGATGCCCAGCTCGCAAACGAGTACGCGGCGTCCATTTCTGCGCTACTCACCGACGCCGGCGTCAGTGCCGAGGCAGTCACCGCGATTGGCCAACACGGGCAGACCGTCCGCCACCACCCCAGCGGAGACGTTCCCTACACGGTGCAGATTGGCGATCCCAACCGGCTGGCCGAACGCACCGGCATCACGGTGGTCGCCGACTTTCGCCGCCGCGATATGGCGGCTGGGGGTCAGGGCGCGCCGTTGGTACCGGCCTTCCATGCATCCCAATTGGCGGCGCCCGATATCGCGACCGCAGTTGTCAACATTGGCGGCATTGCCAATGTCACACTCATCGCGACCGACGGGGGCGTGACCGGCTGGGATACGGGGCCGGGGAACACGCTGCTGGACGCTTGGGTATCGCGGCATCAGGGTGTGCCCTTCGATGATGCGGGTAAGTGGGCGGCCACGGGAAACGTGCTCCGTCCTTTACTGGCGGACATGCTCGACGATCCCTACTTCGCCCGTTCCCACCCCAAGAGTACGGGCCCGGAGCAGTTCAATCTTGAGTGGGTCAACGCTCACCTGGCGGGGGAGGCGGCGGCTGCGGACGTACAGCGCACCTTGGTCGAGCTGACCGTAGAGAGCATTGCAGGCGCCTTGGTAGATGGATCGCCCGAGGTAGTGCGTGTTTGCGGTGGCGGCGCTCGCAATGATTTGCTGATGCGTCGTCTCACTGAACGTTTACCCGACAGCGAGGTAACAACGACGGCGGCAGTAGGGGTCGATCCAGCCTGGGTGGAAGCGTGGGCCTTTGCCTGGCTGGCAGAGCAGACTCTCGCCGGCCAACCCGGCAACGTACCCGGTGTCACGGGAGCCACTGGGCCCCGGGTGATTGGGGGAATCTATCCCGCCTGAACTGAGCCATGCACAGCCAAGGCGCTGATAGGCAAAAGATCCCGAGGCAATCTTGGGGAAGAAACGGTGCCGACGGCGAAAGTGTCAGATAGAGAAGGAGGCGCCGCAGCCACAGGTGGTGGTGGCGTTGGGGTTATTGACAACGAACCGAGAGCCCTCGAGCCCTTCTGAGTAATCCACTTCGCTGCCCATCAGATACTGGTAGCTCATGGCGTCGATGAGTGCCGTCACACCCTCGCGCTCAACCACCATGTCGTCTTCGCTGACCGCTTCGTCGAAGGTAAATCCGTATTGAAAGCCCGAGCACCCGCCCCCGGTAATGTAAACCCGCAGCTTAAGACCGGGATTGCCCTCGTCCTCCACCAGCGCGCGCACCTTTTTCACCGCGCTGTCGGACAGGCGAATTTCGGTGGGATCAAAGGCTTCAACCACGGTCATGGCAGTGCGTTCCGAATCAATTCGTGCTCAAAAACAGTATTGTACTGGAAAGACAAACGCCGCGGGAAAGATGGCTCCCGCGGCGTTTGGTTCGATCAGGCATTCAGCTGGAGGTGGGGCCGGGGACAGTTTCCGCCGCTCTCGCCTCGCGCTTGGCCGCCAAGTCGTCAGCCACGTTGCTGGTGTGTCGCAAGCCGCCGTTTACCTTGGCACCGACCGCCATTTCGATGAGGTTGTAGTAAACGTCACCGTCTACCACCGCACGTTCGGCGAGTTCCAGTCGCTCGGTGGCATGAATGTCACCCTCGACCTTGCCGTTGATCATGGCGTGAGGCACTTTCACCTCCCCCGCGACCTTGCCGCCCTCGACAATGCGCAGAATCGCTTCCTGGCCCGGTTCGGCCTGAATGCTACCTGCGACGGTACCTTCAATATCCAAGTGTCCCGTAAATGTAATGTCCCCCCGCACCGTAGTTCCGGGTGAGATCAAAGTGGTTCTACCTGATGCTGAGCTGGTCACAACGGCCTCCTTTCGATTACGCATGGCTGCTCCCTTTTTTTTATTGATCAAGTCTTTGATCATCGTATCCTGCTTTCTGACGCCTCATCCTCTGCCCCCAGATTTGCCAGCGCCGCTGTCGCGGATCCACCGACTGCATCTCGGCGTTCGGTGGTGGTTCTCCGCGGCGCCACCAGCGTCACGCGCGACACCAGCGTTTCGGGCACAAAGCCCTCTGGAAGAGAAATTGCTGTCTGAACCTTCTGTAAATATCGGAAAGATAAAGGGAATACACTAGTTTCCGAGGCGCTGTCAAGCATTGCGAGATTGACCTCATGGGGCTCTCCCGCCAAAACGCCCTCCAAGATGAGGGTCATTTCTCCACGATACTCGTTGAAATCCTCCGAACCGCGATGCACCAGCGCCACCGTACCCAGGGTCTGGCTACGGGGGTCATACTCAATGGTGGGTTTCCGTGATACCACCAGATCTCCGGTTTCCTCGGGGAGCATCACGCCGCGGTATAAAGCCAGCATCTCGCGCATTTCGCTCAGTTCAGACACCTTTTCCGATAATGTTTCGCGCAGCGCCTGTTGCGTTTGCTGATCGGCCTCGCGCTCTAGGTTTAACTGGGTCACCTGATCGCGAAGCCGTTCTTCAGGACTATTGAAAAAGGGCATATCGCTGGGACGGCTCGCCCCCCAAAGGTAACCGAGCAACAGGGCCACCAGCAGCGCACCAGCGGCAGCGCCCGCCCGCCATCGCCACTCGTGGGGGTGAATCCGTTTGACCACGGTACGATGTTGATGCTGTTTCATCCGTCAATCAGCCCGCGAGCACTAGGGTGCCAGCGCAATACCCTCGAGGCCGGCGCTCTCGGGTTGCCCAAACATCAGATTCATCGCTTGCACCGCTTGGCCCGCGG
>JAYPXQ010000090.1:0-7835 GCA_038135595.1 Halieaceae bacterium | reverse complement strand
GACGCACCAAGATGTACAAGAACATCGTCGACGGGGATCACCAGATGGAGCCGGGTATGCCCGAGTCCTTCAACGTGTTGATCAAAGAAATCCGCTCGCTCGGGATCGATATCGATCTTGAGTCTGAGTCATCCGGCTTCTGAGGGGAGAGAGAACGTGAGAGATTTGCTGAACCTGCTGAGCAGGGAGAAAAACGAAGACTTCGACGCGATTCGCATCGGTCTTGCCTCTCCGGAGATGATCCGGTCGTGGTCATTTGGCGAGGTGAAAAAGCCCGAGACGATCAACTACCGTACCTTTAAGCCGGAGCGCGACGGACTATTTTGCGCAAAGATTTTTGGTCCGGTGAAAGACTATGAGTGCTTGTGCGGTAAGTACAAGCGCCTCAAGCATCGGGGTGTTATCTGCGAGAAGTGTGGTGTCGAGGTGGCGTTGGCCAAAGTGCGCCGCGAGAGAATGGGCCATATTGAGTTGGCCAGCCCGGTGGCGCACATCTGGTTCCTGAAATCACTGCCGTCGCGGATTGGTTTGCTGTTGGATATGACGCTCCGCGATATAGAGCGCATTTTGTACTTTGAGGCCTATGTGGTGACCGACCCCGGGTTGTCGGCGTTGGAGCATGGCCAGTTACTCAATGACGAGCAGTACTACGAGGCCATGGAAGAGTATGGCGATGAGTTCACTGCCAAAATGGGTGCTGAGGCGATCCAGGACTTGATGAAGGAAATCAATCTCAAAGCCGAGATTGAGCAACTGCGCGAGGAGATTCCGCAGACCAACTCCGAGACCAAGATCAAGAAGCTCTCTAAGCGGCTCAAGCTCATGGAAGCCTTCGATAAGTCTGGGAACAAGCCCGAGTGGATGATTCTCAATGCGCTTCCCGTATTGCCGCCTGACCTTCGGCCGCTGGTGCCGTTGGATGGCGGTCGTTTTGCGACCTCTGACCTTAATGACCTGTATCGCCGCGTCATTAATCGAAACAATCGTCTGAAGCGGCTGCTGGATTTGAATGCGCCCGATATCATTGTGCGCAACGAGAAGCGGATGCTGCAGGAATCGGTCGACGCGCTGCTGGACAACGGTCGACGCGGTCGCGCGATCACGGGTTCGAACAAGCGTCCGCTGAAATCACTTGCCGACATGATCAAGGGTAAGCAGGGCCGTTTCCGCCAGAACCTGTTGGGTAAGCGCGTGGATTATTCCGGGCGTTCGGTGATTGTGACCGGCCCAACCCTCAAACTGCATCAATGTGGCCTGCCCAAGAAAATGGCACTGGAGCTTTTCAAGCCCTTTATCTTTGGCAAGCTTGAGCTACGCGGCCTTGCGAGCACAATCAAGGCGGCCAAGAAGATGGTCGAGCGTGAGCCGCCAGAGGTGTGGGATATCCTCGCCGAGGTGATCCGCGAGCACCCAGTGCTGTTGAACCGCGCGCCTACCTTGCACCGATTGGGTATTCAGGCCTTTGAGCCCGTGCTCATTGAGGGTAAGGCGATTCAGCTTCACCCCCTCGTGTGTGCGGCTTATAACGCTGACTTTGATGGCGACCAGATGGCGGTGCACGTACCGCTGACTATTGAGGCTCAGCTCGAAGCCCGCGCCTTGATGATGTCAACGAACAACATTCTGTCGCCGGCATCGGGTGACCCCATTATTGTCCCCTCTCAGGACGTGGTTTTGGGTCTCTATTACATGACCCGAGAGCGCGTCAACGCCAAAGGCGAAGGCATGTCGTTCGCGGACACTCAGGAAGTGCAGCGTGCTTTCGGCAGCGGTCAGGTAGACCTGCAGGCGCGCGTTAAAGTGCGTGTCCACGAGACGCTGATGAATCTCGGCGAGGAGACGACCGAGCGAACCCGTATCGTTGAGACGACGGTGGGGCGTGCGTTGCTGTGGGATATTGTCCCCGACGGTCTGTCCTACGACCTGATCAACCAGCCCATGGTGAAGAAGGCGATTTCACGTGTGATTAACCAGTGTTATCGCGCGGTAGGTTTAAAGTCGACCGTGATCTTTGCGGATCAGCTGATGTACACCGGGTATGAGTATTCAACCCGTTCAGGAGCCTCTATTGGCGTTAATGACTTCGCGATTCCCGAGGCGAAAGCCGAGCTTATTGCCCGCGCAGAGGGCGAGGTAGCCGAGATCGAGCAGCAGTATCGAGCCGGTCTGGTGACCCAAGGTGAGAAGTACAACAAAGTGATCGACATTTGGTCGCGAACTAACGATCAGGTATCCAAGTCCATGATGGCGGGTCTGTCTAAAGAGACCGTGACCAACCGCGAGGGCAAGGATGAAGAGCAGGCGTCCTTTAACTCGGTGTACATGTACGCCGATTCGGGTGCGCGAGGCTCGCCCGCTCAGATCCGCCAGCTGGCTGGTATGCGTGGACTCATGGCAAAGCCGGACGGCTCTATTATCGAGACGCCCATTACCGCCAACTTCCGGGAAGGTCTGAACGTACTGCAGTACTTCATCTCGACCCACGGTGCGCGTAAAGGCCTCGCTGATACCGCCTTGAAGACTGCGAACTCGGGTTATTTGACCCGACGCTTGGTCGATGTGGCCCAGGACGTGGTTGTGACCGAGCAGGATTGTGGCACGGATCAGGGCCTCGTGATGACCTCGGTCATTGATGGTGGCGACATTATCGAATCTCTCTCAGAGCGGGTTTTGGGTCGAATCGTCGCGCAAGACGTGGTCGACCCCTCCACGGGTGAGATTCTGCTCGCGGCGGGCACTATGCTTGACGAAGTATTGACGGCGCAGGTCGACGAGATGGGTATTGAGGAGATCGTGGTGCGTTCTCCGATTACCTGTCAGACCCGTTACGGCATCTGCTCCACTTGCTATGGCCGCGATCTGGGTCGTGGTCATCAGGTCAACATGGGTGAGGCAATCGGGGTGGTTGCTGCCCAATCGATTGGTGAGCCTGGTACTCAGTTGACCATGCGGACTTTCCACATTGGTGGTGCCGCGTCGGGCCAGGCTGCGCAAGACAACATTCAGGTGAACAACGACGGGGTCATCCGTCTGCACAATATGAAAGTTGTCGACAGACCAGACGGTTCTCTGGTGGCGGTTTCTCGATCCGGTGAACTGTCTCTGCTTGATTCGGTTGGCCGCGAGCGTGAGCGCTATAAAGTGCCTTATGGTGCGACCATTCGCGTTCAGGATGAAGCGACTGTTTCAGCGGGCGATATCGTCGCCAACTGGGATCCGCATACTCACCCCATCATCACAGAGGTTGCCGGTACGGTGAAGTTCAGTGGCATGGATGAGGGTGTGACGATTCGCCGGCAGACCGACGAATTTACCGGTTTGTCCAGTATCTCTGTCATGGATGTCGCCGAGCGCCCCACAGCGGGTAAGGACATTCGTCCTGCGGTGACGTTGGTTGATGGCAAAGGCAAGGAGCTGATGCTCGCAGGTACCAACGTGCCGGCGCATTACTTCCTGCCTCATGGCGCAATGGTCAACCTTGAAGATGGGGTTAAGGTAGAAGTCGGCGATGTCATCGCGCGTATTCCACAGGAAGGCTCCAAGACACGCGATATCACCGGTGGTTTGCCACGGGTGGCGGATCTTTTTGAGGCCAGAAAGCCCAAGGAACCCGCGATTCTTGCCGAGATCTCGGGCACTGTCAGCTTCGGTAAGGAAACCAAGGGCAAGCGCAGATTGGTGATTACGCCAACTGACGGTTCTACTTTGGCTGATGGTTCAGACCACTACGAGGAGTTGATTCCTAAGTGGCGCCAATTGTCGGTATTCGAAGGTGAGACTGTAGAGAAGGGCGAGATCGTCTCAGAAGGGCCTTTGAGTCCCCACGATATTCTCCGCTTGAAAGGGATCCCCGCGCTGGCGGAGTACATCGTCAACGAGATCCAGGAGGTCTATCGCTTGCAGGGCGTGAAGATCAATGACAAGCACATCGAGGTCATTGTTCGCCAGATGCTGAGAAAGGTAGAAATTACCTCGACCGGCGACTCAACCTTTATTAAGGGTGAGCAGGCCGAGTACACCGCTTTCCTTGAGGAATGTGATCGACTGGAGGCCGAGGGGCTGATTTCGCCCACCGCGAGCCGCGAATTGCTGGGTATTACCAAGGCATCGCTGGCAACTGAGAGCTTCATCTCTGCGGCGTCGTTCCAGGAGACAACGCGGGTGCTGACCGAGGCCGCCGTGACGGGCAAGCGCGACTACCTCCGTGGTCTCAAAGAGAACGTTATCGTGGGGCGCCTAATCCCCGCTGGTACCGGCCTCGCGTACCACGAGGAGAGACGGCGTAAGCAGTCTGAGGGCGACGAGTTGGCGCTGACCATGTCGGCCGAGGAGTTCTCCGAGAGTTTTGCCGAGGAGATGGAGCGCGTCGAAGCGGCGGACTCAACCGAGGAATAGTCACAGATCAGCGCGCTTGACCGGTTTCGGGCCGGTCTATAGAATGCGCGCTCTTTTTCGGGGCCCCGGCCCCGAAAACCTTATTTGGAGCAAATGCTGAATGGCAACCATTAACCAGCTTGTGCGTAAGCCGCGCAAGCGCAAAGTCACCAAGAGCGGGGTTCCTGCATTGCAGGCCTGCCCCCAGCGCCGCGGTGTTTGCACGCGCGTTTACACCACCACCCCAAAGAAGCCGAACTCTGCACTTCGGAAGGTCTGTCGCGTGCGATTGACCAATGGGTTTGAGGTGTCTTCGTACATTGGTGGTGAGGGCCACAATCTGCAAGAGCACAGTGTTGTTTTGATTCGCGGCGGCCGGGTAAAGGATCTACCGGGTGTGCGGTATCACACCGTTCGCGGTAGCCTCGATACGTCGGGTGTATCAGACCGTAAGCAGGGCCGTTCCAAGTACGGCGCCAAGCGACCCAAGTAAAATCAGGGCGTTCGCACCGGACGCCCACCTAGACGTCACATTGTTGACAGTAAGGCCGGTCCGCTTTTTTGCAGTGACCGAAAACCCTGAAGAGATAGGAAGTACGACATGCCAAGAAGACGCGTTGTAGCCAAACGTGAAGTGTTGCCTGATCCCAAATTCGGCAACTCCACCCTCGCCAAGTTCATGAACCACGTAATGATCAGCGGAAAGAAATCGGTCGCTGAATCTATTGTGTATGGTGCCCTCGATATCGTGCAGGAACGCACCAAGCGTGACCCTATCGAAGTGTTTGATGAGGCGCTGGAAAACATTGCCCCCATGGTTGAGGTGAAGTCCCGCCGTGTGGGTGGCGCCACCTATCAGGTGCCGGTAGAAGTGCGCCCCTCCCGCCGGGTAGCGTTGTCCATGCGCTGGTTGGTGGACTACGCGCGTAACCGCGGTGAAAAATCTATGCGTCAGCGTCTTGCTGGCGAAATCGTTGATGCCTCACAAGGCAAAGGCAACGCAGTGAAGAAGCGTGAAGACGTGCACCGCATGGCCGAAGCCAACAAGGCGTTCTCGCACTTCCGATTCTGAAACCCAGTCTGCCAACCCTAATCTGAGGACACTGTCGTGGCTCGTAAGACTCCGATCAATCGTTATCGCAACATTGGAATTGTTGCTCACGTGGATGCAGGTAAAACAACAACCACGGAGCGGGTCCTTTTTTACACCGGTCTGTCCCACAAGATTGGTGAGGTGCATGACGGCGCGGCCACCATGGACTGGATGGAGCAGGAGCAGGAGCGAGGTATCACCATCACCTCAGCCGCCACGACTTGCTTTTGGCAGGGCATGCAGCAGCAGTTTGACCAGCACCGCATCAATATCATCGATACCCCTGGGCACGTGGACTTCACCATTGAGGTTGAGCGCTCGTTGCGGGTGCTTGATGGTGCGGTAGTCGTACTCTGCGGGTCCTCAGGCGTTCAACCCCAGACGGAAACGGTTTGGCGGCAAGCCAATAAGTACGAAGTGCCCCGGATGGTGTTTGTCAACAAGATGGATCGTGCCGGTGCCGATTTCGACAATGTGATTCAGCAATTACGAGATCGATTGGGCTGTAACGCTGTGCCTATTCAGATGACGATTGGCGCGGAAGAGGACTTCAAAGGCGTGATCGACCTGATCAAGCAAAAGGCGATCATCTGGAACGAAGACGATATGGGCATGACCTTCGAATACGCTGATATCCCAGCAGACCTCGAAGACAAAGTGGCCGAAATGCGGGAGTACATGGTGGAGGCAGCCGCGGAAGCGAACGAAGAGCTGATGACCAAGTACCTTGAGGAAGGCGAGCTCTCAGAGGAGGAGATCAAACAGGGTATCCGTATTCGCACCCTGGCAAACGAAATCGTGCCCATCATGGGCGGGTCCGCCTTCAAGAATAAGGGTGTGCAGGCGGTATTGGATGCTGTGATTGAGTTTCTGCCCTCGCCGACAGAAGTGAAGGCCATTGAAGGCACCTTGGATGATGGTGAGACTGTGGTCGAGCGACCTGCTGATGATGAGGCACCATTTGCGGCTCTGGCATTTAAAATCGCGACTGATCCCTTTGTCGGTACTCTTACCTTTTTCCGTGTTTACTCCGGAAAGCTTGAGTCGGGGACCGGGATTTACAACGCGGTCAAACAAAAGAAAGAACGTGTTGGGCGGATGGTGCAAATGCATTCCAACAGCCGCGAGGAAATCAAAGAAGTACTGGCCGGCGACATCGCCGCTGCTATCGGGCTGAAGGATGTGACCACCGGAGATACTCTTTGCGACGCGGACAGCGTCGTGATCCTCGAGCGTATGGAATTCCCCGAGCCCGTGATCTCGGTTGCGGTCGAACCCAAGTCCAAGGCTGATCAGGAGAAAATGGGTATTGCCCTTGGTAAGTTGGCCCAAGAGGATCCCTCTTTCCGGGTCAAAACCGACGAAGAAACGGGTCAAACGATCATCTCGGGTATGGGTGAGCTCCATCTCGATATCATTGTGGATCGTATGCGGCGTGAGTTCAGCGTAGAAGCAAACATTGGTAAGCCTCAGGTGGCTTATCGTGAGCGCATTACGACGACCAGCGAGATTGAAGGCAAGTTTGTCCGGCAGTCAGGTGGTCGCGGTCAGTACGGCCATGTGTGGGTGCGATTCGAGCCCGCGGAGGACACCAGCGCCGAGGGCCTCGAGTTTGTGAACGAGATCGTCGGCGGTATCGTGCCGCGTGAATACATCCCGGCGGTCAATAAGGGTATTGAAGAGCAGATGCAAAACGGTGTGCTCGCGGGTTACCCCTTGTTGGGCCTCAAAGCCACTTTGTATGACGGCTCCTTCCACGATGTTGATTCCAGCGAAATGGCGTTCAAGATTGCTGCGAGCATGGCGACCAAGAAACTCGCTGAGGTGGGCGGCGCCGAATTGCTCGAGCCTATGATGAAGGTCGAAGTGGTGACTCCCGAAGAAAACATGGGCGACGTGGTCGGTGATCTCAACCGCCGTCGTGGCCTGATCCAGGGTATGGACGAGAATGCCGCGGGCAAGATCGTCAATGCCGAGGTTCCGCTGGCGGAGATGTTTGGTTACGCCACAGATCTGCGTAGTGCGACTCAGGGTCGCGCCACGTACACCATGGAGTTTTCCAAGTACGCACCCGCGCCCAATAACGTCGCGCAGGAAATTATTTCTAAAAACCAGACGTCCTGATCGTCTGCATTAACTTTGAGGTGAAGGAAGATGGCAAAAGAGGCATTTGAGCGTTCGAAGCCCCACGTTAACGTGGGTACGATTGGACACGTAGACCACGGTAAGACGACGCTGACGGCGGCGTTGACGCGTGTGTGCTCTGAGGTATGGGGCGGAGAGCTGGTTGCGTTTGACGGTATTGATAACGCACCGGAAGAGAAGGAGCGTGGTATCACGATTGCGACGTCGCACGTTGAGTACGAGT
>JAYPXQ010000089.1:0-8026 GCA_038135595.1 Halieaceae bacterium | reverse complement strand
CCTCAGGCCCGGCGGGCGCCATTATTCGGAGAATTGGCAGGCATGGCAAACGGTGTAAATGTCCAATTCACCCACTGTTATCAAAGTGTCGTTTTCTGACCTCGCCGTGTCGCGGAAAAGCCCGCCCCGGTGGCACTTTTTGGGAGTTTTTGCGCGCTCATCACAACACACCCCGCGCAGGCGCCGCACCAGCGTGACACCAATTGCACTTGCACCGCGGACTCGCCAAGGTAGTCTGACCCAAGATAATCGTGGCGCATGGGTTTCTTAGGTATCTTCGCGCTAAAACCAACGTCTTTTCACAACAGCGTTTCTGGGGACTCACTATGATCAAACCACTTATTGCTCTTATCACGGGCCTGAGCATCGCCCTTACCATGGCCTGCTCGTCCTCGTCGGATGAAGCCGCCGAGGCGCCCGCGCCCGCCGCCAGCGAGGCACCTGACCTCGCGGCAATTCACGCCGATGATACCGGCGAGAAAATACCTGTGACGCTCGAGAACTACGAAGTTGCCGAGAGCGATCTCGCCTTCTACAACGTCACCAAACTGGTGGGCATGAATACGCTGTTTCACTTTCCCACTGGCGCCTTTGATCTCAACAACCAAACCGTGGTGAGAATGAACCGCGACACCTATTACAGCGCCGCGGTGATCGATACGACGCAGGGTGCGACCATCACCATCCCTGAGACCAATGGCCGCTACCTCTCGGTGATGGTGGTGCAGAACGACCACTACATTGACCAGGTATTTCTTGAGCCGGGCACCCATGAGATCACCAGCGATACCGACTTTGCGATGGTGGCCATGCGGATCCGCGCCAACCAGAGCGACCCCGCAGACGACGATGCGATCGCTGCACTGCGCGCCGGCGTAATACTCGAAGTGGGCGGTACCGGCAGCCACGTCAGACCCAACTACGACATGGAGCAGTTGGTGGCGCTGCGCGATGAGTTAACGGTTGAAGGCACCAAACTCGGCTCGCTGATGGGCATGCAGGGTGCGCACGGCACCATCGAGCCTATGATGCACCTGTACGGTACGGCCATCGGGTGGGGCTTGCTGCCCGATGCGCAAGCTCAGTATCTGGGATCACCCAAGTTCGCCAATGACGGCTGCTACATGGCGTCCTTTGCCTCTCCTCCCTTCAACGAGCCCGGGTTTTTCTCAATCACTATTTATGACGCCGACGGCTGGATTTACACCGAAGACGGCATCCTCAACGAGTTCAACATGACACTGAAAGAGGACGGCTCTTTTGACGCCTACTTTGGCGAATGCGGTGAAGTCGACAATAACCTGCCCACCGTCGAGGGGTGGAACTACATCCTGCGCATCTACGAGCCCAGGCTGGACGAACTGCAGGAATTCCGCCTGCCTGAAATGAAGAAAGTGAGCTAGCAAGCTCGAGTGCGCTGCTCGGGCACCGGGGCCGGTGCCCGCATCACTCGCCACCAGATTGCGCGGGCCAGAGATAAGAGGAGTCATCGGATGAGTTATCAGGCTGTTCCGCTTCAAGACCGTGTCGATATCGACAACCTGTTCTCGACTTATGCCTACATGCTGGACGACGGGGATACAGAAGGCTGGATCGCACTCTACACAGAAGACGGCGCGTTCGATGTGCCCGGGCTCAACCGTTTTGAAGGGATAGGAGAACTGCGCGAGATCGCGCAAATTGTCACCGAGACCAGTCAGGGCAATTGGCGCCATATGGCGACCAATGTGCTGGTCAACCCAGGCCCGCATGAAGACGAAGTCAACGTGCGCCTGCGCACCTTGGTCACGGACTGGAGTATGGACCCCGCGGGGCTGCAATTTAACGACTATCGCGGCACCCTGGTGCGCATTGATGGTCAGTGGCGCATTAAGGAATTGGTCGCAACACCGACTAAAATCATCGTTTAGAACCGCGTTGTTGCGCTCTGCAAAGGGGCGCACCGGGCTCTGTACTCGCAGCACTTCAAGGCACGGCGGCCTTTTTAACCGCGGCCGCATCGGCTAACCTTCCCCCCCTCAAAAAAATGCGCTATTGCGCGACGCAACGCTCAGGGGACAACACCGTGACACAGAGTTGGGATCTACTGATTCAAGGCGCCAAAGTATTTGATGGCAGTGGCGCATTGCCGCGTATTCAGGACGTGGCTGTTCGCGACGGGAAGATTGCCGCGCGCGGGGATAACCTGCCTACCGACGCCGCTAGCCAGGTGATCGATGGCCGCAACCAGTGGCTGGTGCCCGGCATGCTCGACATCCACACGCATCTGGACCTCGAGGTCGACGTAGAACCCGCCCTCCCGGAAGTGGTGCGCCACGGTACCACCACCGTGTTGGTGGGTAACTGCAGCCTCGGCACCAGCTTTGGCACCCAGCAATCCGGTGAGCAAGAGCCCATCGTGGATTGCTTTACCCGCGTCGAGAACATTCCCAAAACCGTATTGCGCAAGGTGGCTGAAAAAATCACCTGGGATAACACCGGCGACTACATGGACCACTTTGCCGACATGCCCCTGGGCCCCAACATCGCCGCCTTCGTTCCCCACTCCATGTTGCGGGTGGAGGTCATGGGCCTCGAGGCCAGCGTGAGCCGCAAGCCTACTGAAGATGAACTTTGCAAAATGGAGGCATTACTCGAGGCCGCCATGCAGCAGGGCTACATGGGGTTAAGCACCGATGGCTTGCCCTTTCACTACTTGTCGAACGATCCCAACACCGAAAAACGCATTCCGACCCAGTTCGCCAGTTTTGGTGAGCTCAAGCGCCTACTTAAAATTGTGCGCAAGTACGACCGCGTGTGGCAGACCACACCGATCATCGAGAACCGGTTAATGGCGCTTTTTTACTTCACGCTGACCAGTGGGCGCCTGTTCGGCAAGCCGCTCAAGACCTCGGCGCTCTCTGCGATGGAGATGACCGCCGCACCCAAGACCGCGAAGCTCTTTTTAAACGTGGCGCGCCTGCTCAATACTTGGCTGTTTAAGGGCAAGCTGCACTTTCAGGCGCTGGGCACCAACTTCCGCGTGTGGTCAGACGGGATCGTCAGCCCATTGTTCGAGGAAATGAAATCTACCGCGCAGCTCATTGCCAAGGAGTATGAAGATCGCGACGGTCGCATGGCGCTGCTCAACGACCCCGCTTGGGTCGAGCTGTTTCGCAAGGAGTGGATGCACGGCCGCACCGGTGGCGACTTCGCCAGCTGGAAAACCCGCAAGGGCTTTCCCGATTCGCTGGTGATCCGCGACGGCAGCCTGCTGATTTTTGACGGCGCGCCGGTCAGTGACTGGGATGGCGAGTCTATGGCCGAGGTGATGACCCGGGTGCAGCAGTATCAGCGAGGCGATGCCGCCGCTGCGCGCTCTGACGCCGAACGCGGGGCCTTTGATTTGTTCCCCGCAGGTATGCGCGACGACGCCGACTTTATGCTCCACTTGATGCGCACTTATGACAAAAGCTTCCGCTTTTATGCCGACATCGCCAACAAGGACAACAAGGCCACACTCGGGTTTTTGCTCGACGAGCACGCCCTGCCCGGCTTTAACGACTCGGGGGCGCACATCACCAACATGGCGTTTTTTGATTCCAACCTGATGTCGTTAAAGCTCGCCAAAGAAAAAGACGAGGCCACCGTAGCGCGTATGGTGCAACGGCTGACCTCAGAGCCTGCGCACATTTTTGGCTTGGACGTGGGCACCCTCGACATTGGCGCTCAGGCCGACATGGTGCTGATTAACCCCGACGCGCTCGACGGCTGGCAACCCGATCAAACCCGCAAGCTCGAGTACCGCGAGGCTTTTGGCCATGAGCAGATGGTCAACCGTCCCGAGGGCATCGTCGACAGCGTATTTATCAAGGGCGTGGCGGCGTGGAAAGACGGCGCGGCTCAAGCGGCCCTTGGCCAGGAAACGCTCGGGCGCGCACTCAGGGCCGCCTGATCATTACCAGCGAGATCCGGGGCGCAGGTCAGCCCGCGCCCCGGCGCTCGATACCCTGCACCCAGTCTTGCGACCTGCACAGTCTGCTGCCGCTGTATTTGGCATGGGCGGCTAATGCGCACTGTCACGATCTGCTTTGACAACGGGCGGGTGATACGGTCAGCTATACAGGACTCACCGAGCAGGCCCGCGACAGCCATGTACCGCGCAGTGTCTTATTGCTTCTGTTCTGCCATGCGACTGCGGCGCGGGTTTTGGCTTTGTTGCGCCCTGCTGTTGTTGGGTGCCTGCGCCTCGGCGCCTCAGGTCAGCGATAAATCCACCAGCCAGTTCAACGACCGCGCGCCGGTGGCCACGGCACTGACCACCTTGGCGGCGTCGCAGCCTCAGACCGGTGTTCGCCTGCTGGCTGACCCCACTGACGCACTGCAGAGTCGCCTGCACCTTGCCGCCCTCGCGTCATCGACCCTCGATATCCAGTACTACCTCTGGCAGGGCGACGATAGCGGCCTGGGACTCACGCAGGAAGTACTTGCCGCCGGCGATCGGGGCGTACGCGTGCGCATTTTGCTCGACGACATCTATCACTCGCACCGTGACAGCGCCTACCAAACCCTCGACGCACACCCCAATGTAGAAGTCCGCCTGTTTAACCCCATGGGCAATCGCGGTGCCGCCAAGCAGGCGAACTACGCGGTGAATAAATCGACGTTTAACTACCGCATGCATAACAAAATTTTTCTGGTGGATGGCGTGGCGGCAATTCTGGGTGGTCGCAACATCGGCGACGAATACTTCGGCAGGGATCCCAGCTTTAATTTTCAGGACATGGACGCCATCGTGGTCGGCGATGCCGCGGCCGATGCGGGAGAAGCCTTTGATCTTTTCTGGAATGCGGAGCACGCCATCCCGGTGGCTGCGCTCAATAAGAAAGACGCAAAAGCCGCCACAGCGGCGCAAACGGCCGAGCTAACGGCGGCTCGGGCGCGGATTCGACCCGCCGAGGAGCGGGACCAAGCACCGGATGCCGTAACGGACGCGTGGCTAAACCAGCTGTCGGGGGCGTTACGGTGGACCGAGGCCCGTATTATCGTTGACCGCCCCGACCGTAGCAGCGCCCACCCCGACTCCGCGTTTATGGCGCTGGCCCAGGACCCGACCATCAGGCCACGTGATACGGCGGTGATTCAAACGGCTTATCTCATTCCTAATGGTCCGACCATGGCCACCCTCGAAGCGCTGCGCGACGAAGGGGTACAGCTGCGAATACTGACCAATTCGGGGCAATCGAATAATCACAGCTCAGTGCATGCCTTTTATGCGCCTTATCGGAAGCCCTTGCTCGAGGCGGGTGTGGAACTCTTTGAAGTACAGGGCACTGGTAGTCTGGCGCGCTACCTCGACCGGGTGGGGGAAGACGCCCGGGCCGGCCTGCACACCAAAGCCATGGTGGTTGATGCCCGCATCGCCGTGATCGGCTCGTACAACATGGACCCGCGCTCGCGGGTCTGGAACTCGGAAATCGCGCTGATCGTGGAGGACGCCGATTTTGCCGCAGAGGTGCTCGAAGAGATGTCGCGCGACTTTAACCCCGATGCGTCGTGGCGCTTGTCACTCGACCCAGCCGGCAAGGTGCTGTGGTCGGGAGAGGTCGACGGCGAGCAAGTCGAGCTCAACAAAGACCCGGGCAGTAGCTGGTGGAATCGCTTTGTGTGGGGCCTGATGCGCACGCTGCCGCTCGAGAACGAGCTCTGACCAAGACCTCTGCCAAGCACTCCACAGTGCAAAAACCAACGGGCATAAAAAAGCGGGGGCCAACATCACCCCCGCTCACGGCTTCTAATCCCCCAGGATTATTCGTACGAGAGTTCCGTGGCTTTGCCCGCGAACACTCGGTGTACGTAGACAGTGTAGCCCAATATCGCCGGTAATGTGACGATTGCCCCCCAAAAAATAAATTGCAGGGATTCAGTCGCCGCGGCGGCCTCCCACAGGGTCATACGGCCGATCACGATATCGGGGTAAATGCTATATGCCAGGCCAATTGCAGCCATCAGGCAGATGACCATTAAGGCCACGAAAATAAACCAGCCGTAGCCAGCGTGAAGCACGCGGGGGCGGCGGAGCATCCAGTCCATCCCCAAAATGGCCAGCCCGCAGCTCATGGGAATCGGCAGCAATCCGATGGCATCGGGCAACTTAAACCAGCGATCGGCGATCTCGGCGCTGACCAGCGGCGTTGCCACCGACACCAACAGCAGGGCAAAGGCCATGGGGGGCAACGCCAACCGGCACCAGTGCGCGGCTTTATCAAAGAGTTCACCTTCGGTTTTGATCAGTAGCCAGGCACCGCCAAGCATGATGTACAGCGCCGGCAAGGTCAGCGCAATCAGCACCGAAAATGCGGTGCTGATGGCATCACCCGATAAGCCAGTGATGTAGGCACCCAGCATCCAGCCCTGTGCCATGGCCGCCATGAGGGAGCCCAACGCAAAGAGTTTGTTCCACATGGGCTGACGGTGATCGGCGGCTTTTACCCGAAAGTCGAAGGCGGCGCCCCGCAAGATAAGACCCACCAACATGATGGTCACCGGAATATACAGCGAGGTCAGGATAATGCCGTGGGCCTTGGGGAAGGCAATCAGCAGCACCCCTACCCCCATCACGATCCAGGTCTCGTTGGCGTCCCAAAACGGGCCGATGGCCGCGATCATGGTGTCTTTTTCGGTATCCGTGGCAAAGGGCAGCAGGATGCCCACGCCCAGATCAAAGCCGTCGAGAATCACATAGAGCAGCAGCGACAGGCCCATCGCCGAGACAAAAAACAGCGGTAACGCCTCGCTCATGTGGCGGCACCCACCAACGGCGAGCCCAGCGGGTTGGAGTCTTCCTCCAATCGCTTGGCGGGTTTGAGCGCCATGATGCGCAGTGCCTTCATGTAGGCAACCATCAGGGCAAGGTAGAGCCCCACGTATCCAAACAGAGTGCCCGAAATGGTGGCGGTGGGATGCTGGGCGACCACATCAGCGGTGGACACCAGCCCCTGCACAATCCAGGGCTGACGGCCGATCTCGGTGACATACCAGCCCGCCACGCTGGCGACCCAGCCCGAGAAAGTCATCCACGCCACGGCAGACAGCGCGAGGCTGGATAGCGCACCGCGGCGAGACAGCTGCCAGGCGCTCCACCAGGAAATCAATAACATCAGTGTGCCCACGCCAATCATCACGCGGAACGACCAGAACACCGGGCCCACTGGCGGGTGCGCCTCGAAGTCGTTCAGGCCTTTAACCTCACCTTTTGGGTCGTGGGTCAGGATCAGGCTCGCCGCATAGGGGATCTTGATCGCAAAGTGGGTCTCGCGCGCCTCAGCGTCGGGAATGCCCACAATGGTAAAGCCCGCGCCCTGCTCGGTCTCCCAAACGGCTTCCATGGCCGCCACTTTGGCGGGTTGATGCTCGAGGGTATTCAGGCCGTGTAAATCGCCCGCGAGAATCTGCAGGGGGATGACCAAGGCCGCCGTATAGATGCCTGACTTGAGCACCATTTTGGTGGCCGGCCCATCGACGCCCTGCCGGATGCGCCAGGCACAGACTCCCGCCACCAAAAAGGCCGAGGTGAGCAGACTCGCCAGCATCATGTGAGTAAAGCGGTACGGGAAGGACGGATTAAAAATAATCGCCGACCAGCTCTGGGCAAAAAACTGTCCGTCGCGAATCTCATAGCCCGCGGGCGTATGCATCCAGGAGTTGAGCGCCAGAATCCAGAAAGCCGACAGCGAGGTGCCAAAGGCCACGAGGAAGGTTGAGATCAAGTGGGTGCGATTCGACACGCGCTGCTTACCAAAGAGCATGATGCCGAGGAACGACGCCTCCAAGAAAAACGCGGTGAGCACCTCATAACCCAACAAGGGGCCCGCGATATTACCCGTGCGCTCCATAAAGCCCGGCCAGTTGGTGCCGAACTGAAAGCTCATGGTGATGCCCGAGACAACGCCCAAGGCGAAGGTCAGCGCATACACCTTGACCCAGAAGTTGTAGGCGTGCTCCCAGTACATGTTGCCGGTCTGGGTGTAGCGCACGCGGAAGAACA
>JAYPXQ010000088.1:0-8156 GCA_038135595.1 Halieaceae bacterium | reverse complement strand
TCTCCGGGCGGGCCACATCATAAATCGCCTCCTATCAGGGGCGTTTCAGTTTGCAGGTGATGTCGAGAACCCGAGCGCCTCTCGCCACTCCGCCATCTGCCTCCGTAGCGCCTTTTTGGGGATCGATGGGATCCTGGCTCCACCCGTTATTGCCTGTCACCTACGGCGGTTGCGAGTCCTTTGCATGTTTCTTACCCTTTGTTGCGAGAAATTGTCATCGATTTTAGCGACGGTCCCGTACGCCGACACCCCCCCGTGTATTTGAGAGGAGAGCCCATGAAGTCCTTGCCTGCTATTTTGGCTGGAACCCTGATTACATCATCCGCGTCGGCGCTGGGCCCACTGCCAGAAACCACAGGGTGGTCTGGTTACGTCAGTTTGGGCGTGGGTGGAGGCAGTCTCGAGAGCAATATGATCGCCGACGTTAAGGTGATCGACGTCGATTTGGGTGTCAGCACGATATCGGAGTATGGCTCACCGGATGACAAGAGCTTTGGTGTGCCCTCTGCAGCACTCAGTGTGAGCTATCTGTTCAAGGACAAGAAAACACTGTTTTCGATCGGTAATGATCTCGCGGATTTTCTACAGTTTGATCGTTCAACTATCATCTCCCTTCGGCATGACACAGACACTGCGGGTCGTTTTCAGCTTGCGCTGGACTCGGCGGCGGCAATACAGACCGAGGTTTGGGCAGATCCTTACCTCTTGGGCGAGGACCGGAAAAAGACGGCGCGTGATGCCACAGGATTGCGATTGACCTGGGACAAAATTATGGGCTCCCAGTTCGAAGTTAAGGCGATCACGCGCAACATTGAGCTCGATGAAGAAAGCAGTGGTGCGTCCCTTGACCTGTCCGCGGCGGAGCGGGGATTGCTCAGTCGCGAAGGTGATTGGACGCGGGTGGAGTTGGGTTATCTCTTCAACCTAGGGGAAGGCGAGCACTTGGTCAGGCCCCACATTGCCGCTATTGATCGTGACCTCGACGGTGCGGCCATGTCGCAGGATGGTTTTGAGATTGGCGTCAGCTACGTGCGCAATACGCCCAGTTACGGATGGGCTACGGTAGTGCACTTTTCATCCTTGGACGGCGATGTGGAAAACCCACTTTTCGGCGGTGTAAATGACGCAGATGGCTTCGGCTTTGCTACCCAGATCTTTTTCAAGAAGGTTTTTGGTGCGAGCGCATGGCAGCCGAACGCGTCCTTCGCCGTGGGCGAGAGCGACAGCGATCTCGACTTCTATGATTCCCAAGGCTGGATGGTCACCGTGGGGCTAAACCGGCGCTTCTGATCGTGCTGTTGGCGTCTTTGCGATAATTGCCAATCGAGCGTTACCAATGTTGTGCTGACAACGCCCAGGGGTTCTGTCCCCGGGGGAGTGAGGATTGCCGCCATTGTCCGGCGTGTGCTCAGGCGCTTCAGCCTGTTGGGTTCGTGCCTAGCGTTGCGCCAATGCGTTCCTTTCTATACCCCTGACGCTCTACGCGAGGCTTCTTTTTGCAAGGGCACTTGCATACGGTTACCGAAAGGCGGGCTACATCGTTTGCTATGCTAGCTGAGCCTATGTCGGGCTAATCGTAGGAGTGCGCCGTGAATGAGCCGCGGGTTGGATTGGGCCGCTTGAGTTTTGCTGTCTTGACGCTTTTTTGTCTGATGCTAACGCAGCATTCCTTGCGGGCGAGCGATGAAGTGCTCTCTCTTCAGGGTCGTATCCATTTCAATATCAATACCAACGACTATCAGGCTTCCAGGGCGTTTTATCAGCAACTCGGCTTCGCGAGAGCGATTGGGCCTTTTCCAGAGACCAACACGCTGGAGATGGCGCAGTCCATGGGTATGGCGTCGCCTTACCGCATGTACGCCGAAATTATCTATTTAGGTGACAGTGAGATTGATCCCGCGCGGCTCCACGAGCCGACTGGGCGCATGATTGATCTGATCCAGTGGTTCGATCCCCAAAATCTGGCACCCCCATACCCCGCCTTGAATGCGCTGGGGTTTATCAAAGTGGTACTCGGCACAGGCGATTTAAACGCCGATCTGACGCGCATGGCGGCTTCGGGTTATCAAACGATCGGCCCGATCGGCGTGAGCGCCGCGGGGCTTCGATTTGCGGTGCTCAAAGATCCCTCGGGTACCTTTGTGGAGCTGCGCCAAAACAGAACCCGTGCCCATGCGCTCACCAATGGTAGCTACGTGACTCACATCGACCACCTTAATATCAACGTGAGTGAGCTTGAGCGGTCATTGCCTTTCTATCAGCGGCTAGGGTTTGTGGATGCCCCCATTCTCGAGCGCACGAGTACTATCGAAGAGGCGCGCGCTCGCGGTTTTTCAGCGCCCTATGAAGTGCGGGAAGTGATGCTGACCCACGCAAGCGACGGCTCCGGCCTCTTGTTGAGTCAATGGATGAGCCCCAGTGATGACACGCCGCCTCATCCGCTGCCTATCAATCATGCGGGGATTCAGCGGATGAATTATGCCTCTGCTGATATCGAGGCCGACGTCGCCCTGCTGCAGCAGGCCGGGGTTCAATTTGTGTCACCGATCGTTCGGTGTTGTGACGGCGATAGGTCCACCATGGGTATCGCTGTGTTTGAGGACCCGGACGGCATATTTTTCCAGTTGCTGGGGCAGGTTGAGCCGCTCATGTCTGAGTAGCCCCTGTCGCTCCCGCGGTGATGTGAGCTGGCGGGTGCTGACCCGCCTTCTGGGAGAGCGCTTTCGGGTTCCCTGGGCCCCCAGATCGAAGTGAGGGCTGGGGAACGCAGGTCGGTGTTGGCGGATTTTAGATCGTCTCGTCAGCCTCTAAATCCATCGCCACCAGATTTTTGCCGATGGTGGCGCCGCGCATCATCTCGCTATAGGCCCAGCCCGCCTTCGGGAGACCTTCAGTAATGTTTTCGAGGACGGTTATCTTGCCAGCACGCACCCATTCATGGAGTTGTGCTGAGGCCGCGGGCACCTGCTCCATATAGGTGTAGAGCAAAAACCCTTTGAGAGTCAGCTCTTTCTCCACCAGCTTCCACATGTTGAAAATGGGCGTCGGATTATCCTGATCGTTATAGTCGCTGATCATCCCGCAGCCAATAATGCGCCCGAACGTGTTCATGCAGCTGAGCATGGCATCAAGGGTTTTACCGCCGACGTTGTCGAAATAGACATCGACGCCCTCGGGGCAGGCCTCCATAACCGCCGCTGCGAGGTCGCCGCAGGTTTTATAGTTGATTGCGGCATCGGCGCCGAGTCGCTCTGTGATGAGCTGCGCCTTATCGTCTCCGCCGACAATGCCAACGACCTTGCAGCCGCGCAGTTTGGCAATCTGGGTGGCCATGGAGCCCGTGGCCCCGGCTGCTGCACTGATGACCACGGTATCCCCCGATTGGATTTTGCCGATGTCATGCAAGCCAACGTAAGCTGTGTGGCCTGAGCCTCCGAGCCCGCCAGAGTAGTAGGAGAGGGGCAGGTCGGGGGCGGGGTCGAGCTTTGACAGCAAGATGGTGTTGGCATCGCTCAGTGAGTAGTCCTCCCAATGATGCAGGCCGAAAATGATGTCGCCTTCGTCAAACCCCTCCAAACGAGACGTGACGACTTTAGCCACCGATGGGCCGCGAATAGCGCCGCCTAGGGGGATCGGTTCAAAGTAATTGGCTTTGCCATCCAGCCAGCCGCGGATGGCGGCCTCCAAAGAAAAGTAGAGATTTCTTACCAGCATTTGGCCCTCGCCGACTTCGGGGATGACGCCCTCGACCAATTCAAAATCCTCAGGCAGCGGAACGCCGTTGGGGTGGCTTTTCAAAACGACTTGGCGATTGGTCATTGGGTCATTCCTCTCGGGTAAAGGGGCTGCCGTGGGCTTCATCTTGGCCGAGTGAGTCTTCCAAGCGCAAGCGGCCTAGGCGCATGGGTGGCGCATTAAATACAATCATACTTGTTTTTTTTGATCCGCGGGCCTACGCTTTGGCACAGATCTAATGCCCATCTGCTTTGGTCAGCGATGCGAACGCCGCTCGACACTCAGACACGGCGATTTACGGGCGTAAAGGCATTGAGTGTGTGTATCGCTCCGCGGAGGATGAGTGTCGACATTGGCCCTTACAGCTAACGAATGCTGTGGTGAATGGCCCGCATAGCGCGTGAGAGAGGTTAGCGTGAATAAACCCGAGCTCGAAATACCCGTTCTGAATATCCCTGTGCACCCTGACACCATGGATGGCCGCGATCCGTCTTTGCTGAGGGGCGACGAGATTACTGGGGACCGTTATTACTCCAAAGAATTTGCGGCGCTGGAATGGGAACACATGTGGACCAAGATCTGGCATGTGGCGGGGCGACTGGTGGAGCTCGAGGAGCCCGGCGACTTTGTCGTGCACGACTTTATGAATCAATCGGTGATCTGTGCCAAGCAGGAAGACGGCTCGATCAAGGCTTTCTATAACGTCTGCCAGCACCGCGCGCTTCGACTGGTGGAGGAGAGCTCCTCGGTGAATGCATTCCATTGCCGCTATCACGGCTGGGTCTGGGGTCTTGATGGTGTGTTGCAGTCGGTGCACGACCCCGAGAATTTCTCTCAGGGGAATCCCTGCGGGAAACTCAAGCTTAAGGAGCTCCGTTGCGACACCTGGGGCGGCTTTGTGTGGTACAGCTTCAGCGACGACAGCCCGGGACTCATGGAGTATCTGCACCCGATGCCAGAAATATACAAGAACTATCCCATGGACACCGCGGTGCGCATCTTCGCGAGAAAGATTCGTCTCAACACCAATTGGAAGTTTGCGTCGGTGAATTTCAGTGAGTCCTACCATACGCGAACGGCGCACCCGCAGGTCCCACCTTGGATAGATCAGGATTATTGGAGTGCGCGGTCGGAGATCTGGCCGAATGGGCACGGCCGCACCGTGCAGCCAATGCGACCGAGCCTGCGTGATCGCTTGCCCGAGGGCGAGCCCCACCCCTTCGACGACATATTGAGAATGTGGGACATCGACCCCGAGAGTTACCCCGATTTCGAGACCAAGGCGATTCAGGGTTGGATGGACCTCAAAGCGGCAAAGAGGCGGTCATGGAAGGAAAAGGGCTACGTGCACTACGAGCACATGAACGACGAGGAGCTCACAGACAGCCCCCACACCGTGATGTTTCCCAACGTCACCATCTCGTTCTTGCCCGATAACCTGATCTTTTTCCGCACTGAGCCTGACCCCAAGGACCCCACGCGCTGCACCTTTGATCTGTGGTGCATGGCGTTCCCCGTCGAGGGCCAATCTGAGGCCCATGGCATCATGACCCGCGATTTATTCCCCGTGCGGGAATGTGAATCGAAAACCTGCGACTTCGAGGGTGGGGAAGGTATTCCCGAGATCATCGACTCCATTGTCTGGCAGGACATGATGCTTGCCGAAGCGCAGCAGAATGGTTGGGAGTCCCGGGGCTTCGGCGACTATTACTTGGCAGATCAGGAATCCCGCGTGCGGTTCTTCCACGAGACATTGAACGACTACATCGCGGGCAGAAAAGGGTAGGAGTGCTCGCCGGGCGTTGCTTCGTTGAGCTGTGCGGGTAGTATGAATTTTGGGCCGGAAGCGGCCTGTGAACTGTGAGCTTGGGGGTAATCATGAAAATCAAACAGTGGCTGGCATTGTGGCTGTGTGCAGCCTTGGGGAGTCAGGTGGCGATGGTCAAGGCCGATGAATTCAGCGTGAATGACGTACTGGCGAGGCAGGAAATTGAATACTTGCAACGTTGGTACGCCCGCGCCACGGATCTGATTGGCACGAATCAGGCCGACAATATCGAGGCAGGTCGTAAAATCTATCACCGCATTTTTACTCCCGATGCGTCGATTCAGGCGAGCGACCCGACCGGCTCCTACTTTAAAGTGACGGGGCCTGATGAGTGGGTGAAAGTCGTCGATGGTGCCTTGTCGGTATTTGATTCAACGCAGCATTTGCTGGGTACCCAGATCGTTACCATCGAGAGTTTGCCCGACGAGGGCGGCCAGGGAGGTCGAGGCTCCATGACCAGTTATCTTCAGGCCTGGCACCACGACCCCGATCGGGTGATCGATATTTATCTGGGCACATACTTTAGCGAGGTGCGTTATACCCCGGGGGTGGGGTGGCAGATCTTCGACATGCGCCTGGAAAAGGTGGCTGGCGAAGTGTTCGACAAGAGCCAATGACTCGCGGCACAGTCCATTGGTTCGCGAGTGCTTAAAATAACGCCAATAACCATCCATTTATCAGCACAACTACGAGCCTATAAATACAATCACACTTGTTTTTTTTAGGGGGCTGGCCTAGTCTTCAGACACCGAGACTCAACCCCCGAAATGGCATGGGAGACCCTATGAACGCGCCCAGTCCCGTTATCCTAGCGCTGGATCTCAACAGACCCCCCAAGGAGCCGGAACCCCCGTTACGCGGTGATTCGGTAAGCGCTGACAGATATGTTTGCCCTGACTACCTCAAGCGAGAGTACAGCCAGGTGTGGCACAAAATCTGGAACATCGGAGGGGTTGCCTACCAGATGCCCGAGGCTGGGGACTACCTCACCACTGAACTGGGTATTGATTCGATTCTCATGGTGCGCCAGGAGGACGGGTCCGTAAAAGCGTTTTTTAATTCCTGCCCCCACCGCGGCACGCGCATTACCGAAGCCGAGGACGGGCATGCGCAGGAATTTGCTTGCCCCTACCACGGTTGGCGCTTTGATCGTGCCGGCGTGGTGACTATGGTGCCCGATGAGGAGGACTTTGCCGAAAGCCCCTGTGGAAAGGCGCGCCTCAAAGAGATGCGCTGCGAGGAGCGCTTCGGTTTGATCTGGTTCAACTTTGACCCTGATGCAATGGCGCTGACCGATTTCTTGGGTGAGCAGATCACGCAGGAGCTGGATTCGCACCGGATGGAGGACATGTTGCGCGTATTGGACATGACCGCCGAGACGCGTTGTAACTGGAAGATCATCACCGATAATTTCAACGAGGCGTACCACGTCAAAGTGCTGCACCCCGAACTGATTCCCTACATCGCAGCGGATTATCAAGACTGCCAGTTCGACCGATTTGCGCACGGACACAATCGCGGCTGGTTTCCGTCTTTCATGCCTTCGGTTCAGTACGACAGCGAGGTGATTGGCGAACCGCTCAAGAGCATGGCGGCGGCGTGGTCCGTTAACAGCGATGACTATGTGGGGCGTGATACCTGGAAGCAGCTCAGGCTGGATATTCAAACCGCCAAGCGGGAGCAGGGCGTTGCACAAGGTTATGAACACTACGCCTACCGGGCCGACTATCAGCTGACGGACTACGTGATCTACAACCTCTTTCCCAATAATGTCATTACGGTAGGTCCCGATGGCGTGCAGCTGCTGCGCCCCCGACCGCATCCAACCGACCCGGCCCAATGTCTGTTTGACCATTGGTGGTTGGTGAATCGGGTTGAGGGTCAGACCATGACGCCGTCGCCCGCCGGTGGCCCAGACTTGCCGGTAGAGGACGCGCTCCATGAGCACGTTCGGTACGGTGAAAAAACGCTGGGGACAACTGCGGATCAGGACCTCAGCATTGCTGAAATGCAGCAAAAAGGGCTGGGTTCAGCGGGCTACCAGGGATACTGGATGCCCAACCAAGAGCGTCGGGTACAGGCTTTTCATGAGTACCTCAACGACTTGATGGAAATTTAAAGTGCCGACGTCGAAGAGTCGGTTGGGCTTGCCAGTGATCTCCGTTGTGGGTGCTCTCCACTGATGAATGCACCGGCGGATCAGGAGATGGACAAAGCAACGCCAATCTGGCGCGCCTGGTCCGCGACACAGATTCGTAAGCGTCTTGCTCAACATGCTCGTGGCATTGATCGTGCCGACGAGACGCTATTGCGCGAGTCTTATCATGGCAGTGGTACGGTCGATTACGGTTCGATGCAGGGGACGGCGGCGGAATTTGCCAGTGGCATTGCTGCGATGCACGAGGGCGCACCGATGTCCTCGCACCGCACCAGCAATATGTGGGTTGAGGTCCGCGGTGAGCGCGCTGTAAGCGAGAGCTATGTCATGGCGTGGGTGACGCTGCCAACCGACGGTGACCCCCAGCCGCATCTGGTGGGTGGACGATATCTCGACCAGCATCGTTACGCTGACGGCGAGTGGCGAATGCAGCAT
>JAYPXQ010000087.1:0-8173 GCA_038135595.1 Halieaceae bacterium | reverse complement strand
TTCACGCTGAAGAGCTCCGCCCCGAGGACTATGTTCACGAGGGTTATAACGGGGTTATGTGCGTCGAGGCAGGAGGGCCTCCTGCAGGCACTGGCTGTGGTGGCTATGTGGTGGGACAAACAGTGAAGCTGCTGAAACAGCATCATCTTCTAGATGACTCGGACGTGGTGATTTTTGACGTGCTGGGCGACGTGGTTTGTGGTGGATTCGCCTCGCCGCTGCAGCATGCCGAACGGGCTCTCGTCGTAACGGCCAATGACTTTGACTCTATTTTCGCGATGAACCGCATTGCAGCGGCTATTAAAGCCAAGTCGAAAAATTATGCGGTGCGACTTGGAGGCGTGATCGCCAACCGTAGCGCCGATACAGATGAGATCGACCGGTTTAACGAGGCAGTCGGTTTGAAACGCCTCGCGCATTTCCCGGATCTGGATGTCATCAGAAAGAGTCGACTGAAAAAGTCGACGCTCTTTGAACTCCCTGACGCGCCCGGCTTATCGGCAGTCTGCGACGAGTACCTCTCATTGGCTGAGCAATTATGGGCCGGCACTGAGCCGTTGCCGTGCGAACCGATGAAGGATCGTGATCTGTTTGATTTTCTGGGATTCGATTGATGCCGGCAGTGAGCTATCAGGCACGGCGCGACGAGATCGAAACGTACTTCGATCGCACGGCCGCTGACGCGTGGGCCGCGCTGACGTCAGATGCGCCGGTGAGCCGCATTCGGCGCACGGTGCGGCGTGGCAGGGATGCCATGCGAGAAACGTTGCTGAGCTGGTTACCCCATGACCTGTCAGGAAGCACCCTCATTGATGCCGGTTGCGGTACCGGCACGCTTGCCATCGAGGCGGCGCGTCGCGGTGCCGAGGTGGTCGCGGTTGACCTGTCGCCAACACTGGTAAATTTAGCGCGGGAGCGACTGCGCGACCTGCAGGAAGACCTTGATGTCACCTTCCTTGTGGGCGACATGCGCGACTTGGGTTTGGGTTGTTTCGACTACGCCGTCGCGATGGATTCGATTATTCACTACGACGTGTCGGATGGCGTGCAAACGCTCAATGCCATCGCCGAGCAGATTAACTGTAAAATGGTGTTTACCTTCGCACCAAAAACGCCATTGCTGGCCATCATGCATGCCACAGGACGGTGGTTTCCCAAAGCTGATCGCGCGCCGTCAATAGAGCCGGTATCGCCACGTCATCTTGAGGATAACTTGGCTCGCATGGGGTTAATGAAGGATTGGGAAAAGGGACGGTCGCATCGTGTCGACGTCGGATTCTACAAGTCCCATGCGATGGAGCTGACGCGTCGATGATACGACTGGCCGGCCTATCGAAGCCTCGCCTTGGCGGACTCAGCCAACGCTGGCTGCCCTTTGCCGACGCTGCGTCCGCGGATTTGTCTCTCGGTCGGCTGTTGCGGCTGTCTCTGTTTCAGTTGTCTACCGGTATGGCCATTGTGCTGCTGACGGGCACGCTGAACCGAGTCATGGTGGTTGAGCTGGGTCAGGCCGCGTCCTGGGTGTCGCTAATGCTCGCTATTCCCCTGTTACTGGCTCCCGCCCGCGCCCTGATCGGATATCGCTCGGATCACCATCGATCTTTTCTGGGCTGGCGCCGCATCCCCTATCTTTGGTCGGGCACCATGATGCAGTTCGGTGGCCTGGCTTTCATGCCCTTTGCGCTGATTTTGATGACCGAGCCTCACTCGGGTCCCGCCCTGCTGGGCCCCGCGGCGGCAATGGGGGCTTTCTTGCTAACGGGACTCGGCATGCATGTCGCCCAAACAGCCGGCCTCGCTTTGGCGACAGATCTTGCTACGGAAGAATCGCGTTCGCGGGTGGTGGCGTTGCTCTATTTCATGTTGCTGATCGGCATGATAGGCAGCGCACTGATCTTTGCCGCACTCTTGGCCGATTTTGGATATGTGCGCCTGATTCAGGTGATCCAGAGTGCAGCGGTCGTGACGCTGGTGTTTAATGTGGTAGCGATGCTCAAGCAAGAGGTAAGGCGCCCCGAGCTCACGGACCACAGTCTGGCGCGTCCCAGCTTTGGTACGGCATGGCAAGACTTCATCACCCTACCTCTGGCGCGGCGACTGCTATGGGCTCTGGGTCTCGGCACGATGGGATTCACCATGCAGGACATCTTGCTTGAACCTTATGGCGCTGAAGTACTGGGGCTGTCGGTAGCGGGCACTACTTTACTCACTGCATTATTTGCGGGGGGCATGGTGCTGGCGTTGTTGCTGAGCGCTCGCAGATTGGGTAAAGACGCTGACCCCATCAGAACAGCCGCCGCAGGGATTCTCATTGGCATTGCTGCGTTTGCTGCGGTCATTTTCTCGGCGCCACTTCAGGCGCCTCT
Source organism: Halieaceae bacterium (assembly GCA_038135595.1). Classification (GTDB taxonomy): domain Bacteria; phylum Pseudomonadota; class Gammaproteobacteria; order Pseudomonadales; family Halieaceae; genus Luminiphilus. Next base: position 5,807 of record JAYPXQ010000087.1, on the reverse strand, counting down.
CTTGTTTCAGCTAGGCGCCGTATTGATCGGCTTGGGCAATGGTTTGTTTGCTGTGGGCATGCTGACCGCCGCGATGGTATTTGGCGGCGCGAGGATGGCGGGGCTCACGCTGGGCGCCTGGGGTGCGGTGCAGGCCGCGGCTGCCGGAGTGGCCATGTTTTCTGGGGGCGCAATTCGTGATCTGGTCACGAATTGGGCTGATGCGGGGCTTTTGGGCGTCGCATTACAAACGCCCGCTTCAGGTTATGGAGCGGTTTATCACATCGAGATAGCACTGTTGTTTATCGCGCTCGCTGCACTGGGACGGCTGGTCAGGCGGCCCGGTGAGACGAGCGGCAATGGCAAACGTCTCGAATTAGCGGATTTTCCGAGTTAATCACCACATTGGGAGGACTCTATTATGGGTACTGGTGCAATTACTGAATACATGGATGTCGCGCAACTTGCGCTTTATGTGTTTTGGCTTTTCTTCTTTGGCTTGGTGCTTTACCTCCATCGAGAAGGCAAGCGAGAGGGTTGGCCTCTGCAAATGTCTTCGGGGGATTTACGTCACGGCATGGGCGGTATGCCCAAGCCCAAGACCTATCGCCTCGCGCATGGACAGGGTGAGCGGGTAAAGCCCGGGCCTGAGCCTGCGCAGTACGAGGTGAATGCCACGCCGATCTACAACGCCAGCGGTGCGCCGATGCATCCCAATGGCGATCCAATGGTTGACGGTGTGGGCGCGGCAGCTTGGGCCACTCGGCCTGACAAGCCCGATCTGACCGTAGACGGACGCCCGCGTATCGTGCCGCTGCGCATCGATACCGATCATGGGGTGAACAGCGGTGACCCCGATCCTCGCGGTAAAGCGGTTTATGGTTGCGACGGGCAACAGGCCGCAACGGTTGTGGATCTTTGGGTCGATCGTGCGGAGCCGCATTTTCGGTATGCTGAACTTGATGCTGGGGGTAGGCGCATTTTGCTGCCAATGACTTTGGCCATGGTTTCTGCGGATGGCTCTATTAATGTGCAGTCAATTCGCTCGGATCAATTTGCTCAGGTGCCCGGATTGTCCAACCCGGATCAGGTCACCCTGCAGGAAGAGGATCGCATTACCGCCTTTTACGGGGGTGGTCACCTCTACGCAGTACCGTCTCGTTCGGAACCACTGATATGGGTATGACCGAGTATGAAGGCGAGCCCGTAGAGGGCTTGCCCGAGCATTTGCCTGAGGGCGAGACGATCGTCTGGCAGGGGCAGCCCCAGGTGGCTGCAATGGCCAAGCGCTTATTTTATGTGCCACAACTGGCGCTGTACTTTGGGCTTTTGATAGCGGGGCACACCATTTACCGTCTGATGGAGGGGGTGGTGGCTGCTCAGGTCATGGGTACCCTGGTATGGCAATCGGGACTGGCGGGGGTCGTATTACTGCTGCTCACGTGGCTGTCTCGATCCTATGCGCGGTCCGTGCTGTATACCTTGACCAGTGAGCGTCTGGTGATCCGTTCGGGCGTCGCGTTGCCAATGATGGTCAACGTTCCCATCGAACAGATCACTGCGGCTGATCTGCGCGTGCATCGAGACGGCACGGGCGACATACTCCTGACTGCTTCTGAGGATCGTCGCCTGTATTGGGTCTTACTATGGCCTAACGTATCGCCATGGTATGCGCGCCCGGTTAAGCCATTGTTGAGAGGCCTTGAGGACCCTCAACGAGCGGCAAGGGCTTTTGCCGCCGTGGCGCGGGAGCACTACCCCGTTTCGGAGTCGCTCGATCGGCACACCGCAACGCTCGGCGCCGGAGGACCGCTACCCGCGGGGTAGGGGCCATATGACCGGGGGGCAGACAACCGTGCCGTCACCACTCAGACACCCAATGGTCTGGGTGGTGTTGGCTATGGCGCTATTGTGGACGTGGGGGGTGACGCGGGACGACGTTTCCTACACTCCCCCTTCTCCACAGTCCGCCACCTCGGTCAGTGCAACCGATCTCCGCTTTGTTGATGGTCCCGAGGGTCAGATCATCGTGCTGCATGCGGCGACGGGCAGTGAGTTGGCCCGATACACCTCGGGGGAGGGCAGTTTTTTGCGCGGGATCCTCCGGAGTCTCGTCAGGGAGCGGCGCGTAAGGCATCTGGAGTCGGGTGGCGCCTTTCATCTTGCGCTGCTAGACAACGGCAGCCTGGTAATCTCCGACCCCGAGACCGGGTACTGGATGGCGCTGGAGGCCTTCGGCGTCGATAATCGACGCGCCTTCGCTGAGCTGCTCGATCAGTCGCATCACTTAGACGGGATTGCGTCGGCTACCGCAGGGTCAGCCAATTGATCTGGCTGGCGTTAATCGTGTCTGTGCTCCTGTGGTGGCTGATGACAGGTTTGGCACTCATGAGCGTGCATCAACCACCGGCCTCCCGGCAGATGATCTTCAGCCTGTCCAGTGTGTTGGCGGTGCTCGCCCTGATGGGGGTGGAGGCCAACGCAGCCACACCAACACCCCTGGCGACTATCGCAGGGTTCGCCATGGCGCTATTCATCTGGGCGTGGCTAGAGCTCAGTTATCTGATGGGCTACATCACGGGTCCCGTTAAGCAACCCGCGGTATCCGCGATGGGTTTCTCAGAGCGCTTCACCCATGCGCTGGGAACTACCGTTTACCATGAACTGATGGTGGTGGGCGTCGTGGGTCTGGTTTGCGTGTTGGGGGCTGGTCTGCCGAATGCAACGATCCAAAATACTTTGGCGGTATTGTGGCTCATGCGGTGGAGCACCAAACTCAACCTGTTTTTGGGTGTGAAGCATTTCAATAGTGAGTGGCTGCCCGACAATATGCGCTACATCACAACTTACCTGAGAGCCGGCGAAAACAGTTGTTTTACCGTATTTTCGACGATTTTAGCGGCAACATGCACCTATTTTCTGTTTTTTATGGGTCAGTCGGCGACGGATCCGGCTGCGGCGCTGTCGCTGTTCCTGATCGCCTGGCTGGCGGGCTTGGCGGTGCTGGAGCATGTTTTTCTGATGATGCCGATGGGGGAAACCGCCTTATGGCGATGGGCGGAGGTCAATCTGCGGAAGTCATCGTGATGACGGTGTCTAAGCATTGTCCATGTTTTCCTTGACGGCGCGTGGCGATGGTCATACTGTGTAGGGTAAGCGGTCTGAAAATAACAGACTGGCTGGAGCTTCCTTAGACGCTACCGTTAGCGGTGTTCGGTGTCGCCATTTGGTAGAACCCAGACAGCAGGGCAGTAGGGGGCAGTAATGAAGTCAACGACGGGGACTGGGCCGTCCTCGCTAGCAGCGCAATCGCTGGTCAGGCCATCCGAAGCAGGTTCACTGGGCGACAATGCAGTTCGCGTCAGTCCCGAACTCTTGCAGCCGTTTTTTGCGCAGCTCACCGCAGACAAAGACGCCGAGCTGGCCTTGAATGTTCATCTTCCTTTCTGTCCTTCCCGATGCCTCAGCTGTGATCGGGTCGCGGTGGTGGCGCATCGGGACGAAGAAATCGATCATTACATCAACCACCTCGAAAAAGAATTGATGTTGATTGCGCAAGCTGTCGATGGACAAGGCGGTCTTGCGCGAGTGCATTTTGGTGGCGGCTCTCCCAATCATTTATCGGAACTCGCGCTGGCAACCGTTTTCTCTCACATCAACCGTCACTTTTCGATTACCGATGCCACACGCATATCGATGGAACTGAATCCGCGCCGCACCTCTCGCGCTCAGCTCAATTTTCTGAAGGGCCTGGGAGTGGATCAGCTCAAACTGGAAGTGCGGGATGTCGATGCCAAGGTGCAGCAGGAAATCGGTCGCATACACTCACTGGAGTTGTTGGAAGATGTGATCTCTATCGCACATGGCGTCAAGTTCGAGTCGCTCGGTATGGATTATCTCATCGGCTTGCCCGGGCAAACGCCAGAATCCTGTGAGCAGAGCGTGGCGGCGATAGTTTCTCTGGCACCCGATTGGCTCGTGTGTCTACCGTTCCATCGAAGAGAGTCCGTTTTTCCGCATCAAATCGCCGTAGAAGCGCAGCACCTGCCCTCACTGGCAGACCGGTTGGCAATGTTCAATCAGGTGCAAATGGGCTTTGATGAGGCGGGCTATGAATGGGTAGGGCTCAATGTATTCGCCAAACCCGAGCATGAACTATCGGTTGCCCAGCGGACGGGGTCACTCGGCCTTAACGTGCTGGGTTACGTGCCTGAGCAATCGCTGTCCGTATTAGGCGTAGGCCTTGGAGCGTTGAGCGAGTTACCGGGTTTGATCTATCAAAACCACGCCAATCTGACGAGCTGGCATACGCTGGTTGACGCGGGTTTGCTGTCGGCACATTCGGCAGTCGTCTCGGATGAGAGTGACATACTTCGGCGGAAGGTTCTGCGCGGCCTGGTTTGCCATCAGAGTCTGTATTCTACTGCCCTGACTCCTGCGCAGGAGGCCGAGTGGTTAGTTCCATTGGTTGAGCAGGGGTTTGTCAGTAAAGGGCAGAGTGATTACCGATTGACGGAATTGGGTCGTTCGGTGCTGCCGCACATGTGGGCAGATTCATCGCCTGTCTTTAGGGCGCTGTGATTGTCTGAATAGCGCTCAGCGACAAAAGCGCTCAGCCTAAGACCCCGTCCAATCCGATTTGCGATAGCGTTGGGCTGTGGTCTCCGGACCTCAGCGCCTGCCACTCTATTTTAAGCCACGGTGTCAGGGTTTCTGGGGTTTTCTCTATCCATGCATCAAGCGCGTTGGGTGTTACCCACTGCCAATCGGCGATTTCGAGCGGATTGACGGCAGGATCGCCATGGACCCTGCCCACGTAGACAGAGCACAACTCGTGTTCAGCGCCCCACTCGTCGAATTGGGCCTGATAGCGAAATCGGTGAGTAAAGATCAGGTCGCTGGTCATGCCCAATTCCTCACTGAGTCGCCGCCGTGTGGCGACACCATAGGATTCACCTTGTCGTGGGTGACTGCAGCAGGTATTTGACCAAAACAGGGGCCACAGGCGTTTGTGATGACTACGTTGCTGTAGTAGCACCTCGCCTTGATCATTGAAGAGAAATATCGAGAAAGCGCGGTGAAGTGTCCCGGTGCCTTCATGTAAGTTGGCTTTGGTCCCATGACCCAAGATACGGTCCTGCGAATCGACAATGATTAGCGCTTCATCGTCGAAAGAGACCAGGGCATCTTGTGTTGGCTCGGGTTCCATAGGTTGATCCCCAAAAATAAAATGACCCGCTTCCGTTCGGAAAGCAGAGTCAGAAAAGCAGCTCAGTCTTCATGGCGATCGACAGCTCTGGGGGCAGGGTGATCGCAGACTTTTCCACTTCTGACTCCACCGGTTTGGCCAGAAGGCCTCACCACGGGTCGTAAATTTTCAGGCCCCCAGGGGGGGCCTGTAACACGTGTTAGCTCCGAGCAGGAGGCATAGCCTCTTGCTGTGAGCTAACGGCAAGGCCGCCGCCGTTGGGATCACCTAACCAGTTATATCTGTCAGTGCTCAACAGAATAAAGTGGATAGTCAGTGCCAGTGTAAACAGTGCCACTGTCAGACCCGTCAGGACTTGGCGTGGATCGAATAACATCCAGAATCTGTGCATAAATTGTCTCCGTTACTGAGTTACTAGTAACCGCTGGTTCTCAGAACCAGGGCTTCCATACGTAGAGCAAATAATGCGCAACGATCGCGATGCCCACGTAGCCGATGAGTCCAGTCACATAAGCTGAGTGGAACTCTTTGGCTTCGCTTTCAGACAAACTACTCATGGTAAATACCTCCCATGTACGTTTGTTTTTTACATATGCCGACTGATTGCACCGAGGTGCTG
>JAYPXQ010000086.1:0-8381 GCA_038135595.1 Halieaceae bacterium | reverse complement strand
TCGCTCTGGAAATTAATACCCGGCTGGTTTCTTACTCTATCGCATTCTATGGCGCGCTTTTATTGGCCTCCAATGTGCAGAACAGCCTCTACAAATTTTGTATCGGGCTTTTTTGGTTATGGCTCATCATGGCCATCGGCCTCGCGTCTATTGCGGGGAAAGACCTGCTGCTGTTGGTGGGAGGTCCATTTTTGAGCACCCAGCTGGTGCCCCCGGCGGACGTCATCGCCTTAACCTACCAGTTCAATGTACTTCTGATGCCAACCCTTGCGCCCGTGTTTTTGTGGTTCTGGCAGTTACAGGGGTCTCCGCTCTGGGAGCAACTCGCCGCCGATATCAGTCGCGCATCGGGCCGGGCATAGCACCTGCACTCAACGTTCTCCCCTCCAAAGCAGACTGCAGCGCCTTCTCCATCAAATGTCGGGCCTGGCAGGTATAGGCGTAGATACTGGCGTGTACCGCGGCGTCCTTCCAGTTGTCCACCGAACAAGCACTGGAGTAGCTTTCGAACTCATTGAGTGACCGAATCAGCTCTGATAAGTGCCGGGGGCACTCGCAATCAATCACGATTTTCTCTTGGGCTGCCGCGCGTAGCGCTTCATCAGAAAACACCCGCGGTTTCGCCGGAATGAGCTCGGACAGATTGGAGATGCCCGCCGCGGTTTCCCGTTCTATCTGCGAGCGTCCAATTTCAAACGCCAGTCGCGAGGGCTCAATTGGGTAAGGCAGCGCGGAATGGCCTGAGCGCTCGAGCTCAGCCAACCATTGTTCATTGGCGAACTGATACAGGACAATCGCGCGCTTCACCCTCAAGCGTTCCACCAACGCCTCAACGCCACGGATCTGCTGCAGGGTGAGAGACGGACTGTGCACCACCAGCAGGTCAGCCTCCTCGTCCAAAATCAGTTCCTTGAGCGCAGACTCTATAGGGCTTCTTGCCAATAAAGCTGACACCCCTGAAATACAGCCCTGATGCTCATCGAGCCATTCGCATAGCTCCGGGCCGACAAACACAACTCTCGCCTTTTTTGGTGGCACGGCGCGCGGGCCATTACCGTCGGTCTGTCGTTCAAGCATGATCTCGAGCGTCTTGCGGTCAGAGGCGGCAAGTTCTCCAATGCGCACCCCTTCCTGCACCAAGGCGGCGATTAACTGAAGATGATCCAGATCGGATTGGGTGTATTGGCGTCGACCGGTGGTGGACTTATAGCTGGCGCCAAGGCCATAGCGACGCTCCCAGACTCTCAAAGTGTCAGACTTCAGGCCGGTGAGCCTCGCCACAGTGCCAATCCCATACAGCGGCCGAGGTTCTAGCAAGTGGGTTTTAGTGGCGGGCGCGTTCATTGAAGCGTTCCTGTTCGGTATTTGTCTAGGTTTACGCGGCTCGAAAAGCTTCGGTTCAGCCTTTTTATGTGTTGTTCAGGTTTTGTTCAGGTCAAACCTGAACAAAATAAGAAAATCATCAAACCTCTACCCTCGCCAAAGCCGTATATCTCACCGTAATAGTCTTGTGGGGGAGACGAGATGCAAACAATGGACAGTAGTGAAGAAGCCGACCTTGAGCTGATGTTCGCCGAGATTCGGCGTTATCCGCTGCTCACGGCAGAGCAGGAACAGGAGATTGACGGTCGAAAGTGGGCGGCGGTTCACTGCCTCTCCGAGCTCATTGCAGATTCACCCGACCTTCGAGCGACCCTTGCCGAGCTACTTATCAGCGCACTGGATTGCCCACCTGAGGTAAAGCGTTTTCCAAGCAGAGAGCAGCACTTCACGCTCCGACGGGAACTAGCGCCCTACTTCGCCGACGGCGCGCTCGCATCATTGGCCAGAGAGTCGGCTGGCCAGTTAGTAAAGCGTGCCAGCAAAAAGCGTTATCGCGAAATGGTAAAGGCTCTCAGCATTCCCGCTAGCCTGACTGTAGGCATTGCCGTCTTCATGCTCAGACGAGCCGGAGGGCAGTTCCCGGATGCCGTGGCGGATGCCATTGGGCATTGGTCAAGACATTGGCCTCAACCTGCTCCCGGGCTGGCCCTGGAGCGCGACGCTCTGTCGGGGATGCGCCGTGCGCTACGTGAATACACCGAGGCACGCGATGCGTTGGTCATGCACAACCTCCGTCTGGTGCACTCCATTGCCGGACGGAACCGAGGGCGCGGGGTTGGCTATCTCGATTTGGTTCAGGAAGGCACGCTGGGGCTCATTCGTGCCGCTGAAAAATTTGAGTTCGAAAAAGGTTATCGCTTCAGCACTTACTGCTTTAACTGGATTACCCAGGCAGTTCGGCGCTATGTGGGCGATACCGGCAGCCTTATCCGGCTCCCTACCCATGTGCAAGACCAAGTCAATAAGGTCTATCGCGAGCGAGCCATCGAACAAGCCAAAACGGGTGCTGAACCCGACGCAGGGCAGCTGGCGAAAAAGCTCGGCATGGATAAGCAGCGTACAAAGGAAATCCTAGAGGTGAGGAATCTCGCTATTTCATTGGACGCGCCCCGCTATGATGATGACGAAGGTGCACTGGTCGATACCCTAACCACTGATCAATATGGCGACACCACGAGCAATGCCGAACTCGATTCGCTGCACCGGTTTTTAGGTGAGGCGGTAGAACAGCTCGAAGCCAATGAGCAAGCCGTGGTTGTTGCGCGCTGGGGCTTACATCAGGGCCCGCCTTTGTCGCGATCAGAAATCGCCGACAGACTGGGAGTGAGCAGGGAGTGGGTGCGACAGCTGGAAAGATCTGCCCTCAAAAAGCTGAAGAACCAGGACGGGATTCAACAAGCCTTTGTCGACTACCAGACCGTCGGCACGTCGGCCTAGCAACTAGCACCCACCACCTAGGCAGCGGGCCGCTCCAGCAGGTTCTCTAGCGCTGCTGCCATGGTGGGGTAGTTAAATTGAAACGCCGATCGCTCCAGACTTGCGGGTACCACCCGTTGCCCGCTCAACAGCAGTTCACGAGCCATTTCACCCGCCAGAGCCTCGGCGACAAATCCTGGCACGGGCAGGTGAAACAGAGACTTGCTCGACTTACCCACCGCCCGAGCAAACTCCCTGTGACGAAGCGGCGCGGGAGCCACTGTGTTGTAAATCGCCTCGGGCGCCTCTTGGGCCATAACAAAATCAATCACCCGCACCGCGTCTTCCAGGTGAATCCAGCTCAACCACTGCTCTCCGGTACCCAACCACGACTCCACCCCAAACTTGAACGACTGGGTCATTTTTTGCAGCGCACTCCCCTGCGCCGCCATCACTACCCCCAAACGCAATGCCACAACTTCGACCCCTGCATCACGGGCGGTAGCCGCCGCGGCTTCCCAATCCTGACAAAGCGCCGCAGCGAACCCCTCCCCCACTGGGCAAGATTCGTCGAAACTTGCCCGCTCTGACGTACCGTAGTATCCGATCGCACTGGCGGTAATCAGGCGACGGGGTGGCTTCTCATTGCCCCGCATCCACGCCACCAGACGATGGGTGAGTTCAACGCGACTGCGGCGTATCTCAGCTTTGTAGGCGACGCTCCATCGCCTCTGAGCCAAATTAGCGCCCGCCAGGTTCACAACCATTTCGACAGGCGCTGTGCAGTCCTCCAGAGCGCAGATGTACTTCAAACCCTCAGCACCTTCGCGGGGGCGACGGGTGAGCACGGTGACGCTGTGAGATTGCCGTCTCAGATGCTGACACAAGGCCGACCCAATCAGGCCGGTGCCACCGGTGATCAGAATATGCATTACACGCACCTCGCTTAGGAATCCGCTTCCACTCGATAACGTATACGCAGTATGGATGTATCGGTTGAGTCATTGTGTGGGGAATTGCTGGAACACCAGCCCTGGACCGCTTTAACGGGCGCGGGAATCAGCGCGGCCTCGGGCATCCCCACCTATCGTGATCACGATGGACGCTGGCTGGGCAGCGAACCTATTCAGCATCAAGAGTTTCTTGACGATACAGAGAAGCGGCGCCGCTACTGGAGCCGATCTATATTGGGGTGGCCGCGAGTCGCTGACGCAAGCTACAACGATACCCACGACGCGTTAAAGCAGTTGCAACAGGCAGGCCTGCTGACCGGCGTCATCACACAAAATGTTGATCGCCTACATCAACAGGCTGGCACAGCGAATGTTATTGACCTCCATGGCCGTCTGGATCGAGTCCGCTGCCTCGATTGCGGCGCCCTCGTTACCCGCGCCGCTGTTCAGCGCTGGCTGGAGCACCACAATGCGTTACCCCATATGTCGTCAGTAACGGTAAGGCCGGATGGTGACGCTGATTTGCCTGCGTCTTTCGTTGAGGGTTTTGCCATACCTGATTGCGCTGATTGCGGAGGCGCGCTGATGCCAGACGTTGTTTTTTTTGGTGGCACTGTCCCGCCAGAAACCACTCAGGCCTGTTTCGATATGATCGATTCATGCGGCGGCTTGCTGGTCATTGGCACATCCCTCTCCGTGTTTTCTGGTTTGCGGTTTTGTCGCTACGCAGCAAAACAACAGAAGCGACTGATTGTTCTCAATCAGGGGCCCACCCGGGCAGATGATCTCTGCCACATAAAATATTCAGACGATGCGTTTGCGGTGCTCGCGAGATGCGCCAGTGAACTAGCCAGCCGACCAGCGGAGCAGACCTATGCTTGACGTCTCATTGTATTGGTTTAGAGACGATCTTCGGCTCGTGGATCTGCCGGGTCTTGCGGCAGCCGCCTCTCGCGGCCCTGTGTTACCCGTCTATATTCGCGACGAGCAACTCGGTGGGGCGTGGCGGATTGGAGGCGCAAGCCAGTGGTGGTTGCACCACAGTTTAGATCGATTGCGAGAAGACCTGAGCGCACTGGGCATACCCTTGATCTTACGCTCGGGCGACACCGAGACGACTCTGCTTCAGCTCGCTGAGGAGGCCGGGGCCTCACAGATTTTTTGCAGCCGGCAATATCAGCCCTGGGCTGGGGAGTTAGAGCAAAATTTGCACGACGCCCTGGCTCAGCAAGGGATCGCGCTAAAACGTTATCCGGGGACGCTGCTCTACGAACCCGAAGATATTGCAACGGGTTCCGGCACCCCTTTTAAGGTCTTCACGCCCTTTTGGCGCGCCTGCGGAAAAGCGCCCCCTCCACAACCCCCACTTCCCGTGCCATCACTATCAGCACCAGCCAGCGCCGTTGCCTCAGAGTCGCTGAGCGACTGGGGATTACTTCCCCAAGCGCCAAATTGGGCTGCTGGCTGGGAGACGATGTGGCAGCCTGGAGAGGCTGCCGCCAGTCGTGCGCTGACGCAATTTTTGCAACATCACGTGCAAAACTACGATCACGGTCGAGACATCCCGGCAGAACCCAATACGTCTCGTCTGTCGCCCTACCTCCGATTTGGCAACATCTCACCGCGGCAGGTCTGGCACGCCGCACAGGGGATAAAACACGAAAGTCCGGATCTGAGTCGATGTATTGACAAATTTCTGAGCGAGATCGGCTGGCGAGAATTTTGTTACCACCTGCTATTTCACTTTCCGACCATGCCCGATGAAGCCTTCAATCCCAAGTTCACTTTCTTCCCGTGGGGAGAGGATCGACAGCGACTCAAAGCCTGGCAGAAAGGACAGACTGGCTACCCGATTGTGGACGCGGGGATGAGAGAACTTTGGCAAACCGGCTTCATGCACAATCGCGTGAGGATGGTGGTCGCCTCCTTTTTAACTAAACACCTGCTTCTCCACTGGCGCGTGGGGGAAGCATGGTTTTGGGACTGCTTACTAGATGCAGATCTCGCGTCTAATGCCTGTAGCTGGCAATGGGTTGGTGGATCTGGTGCCGATGCATCCCCCTATTTTCGAATATTTAACCCCGTAGCTCAGGGCGAAAAATTCGATAAAGCGGGCCAGTACACCCGACACTGGGTACCAGAACTTGCCGCCTTGCCCGACAAGTATCTGCACAAACCGTGGGAGGCGCCTGCCGAAGAACTCGCGGCGGCGAATATCGTATTGGGCGAGAACTATCCCGCCCCGATCGTAGATCATAAAGCGGCCCGAGAGGCCGCATTGAGCGCCTACGCCACACTTAAAGAGATCTAGCGGCTTTACTCATCAATAATTGCGACGGCTCGAGTCCATCCCGCGGAGGCACCGCGTATCTTGTGAGGAAAACAACTCACGGTAAAACCAGTGGGCGGTAAGCTCTCAAGATTGTGCAACTTCTCCAGGTGGCAGTAACCGATATGACGACCTGCTTTATGGCCTTCCCAGATTAGGCTGGCATCGCCCGTCTCAGCGTAGCGCTCAGCGGTCTTGTCAAAGGGCGCGTCCCAGCTCCACGCGTCTGTGCCGGTGACGCGAATCCCTTGTTCCAGTAAAAACATCGTCGCTTCGTAGCCAATCCCGCAGCCTTTGCTGACAAAATTGTCTTGCCCATAGGCCGCGCCAGCCGAGGTATTCACCACCACGATTTCCAAAGGCGACAGCACATGTTCGATGCGCTCAAGTTCCGCTTGCACGTCTGCCGCAGTTACCACGTATCCGTCCTCCAGATGACGGAAATCGAGCTTAACACCGGGCTGAAAACACCACTCGAGCGGCACTTCGTCGATGGTAATCGCCCGCTCCTTCGTGCCCGAGCGTTCATTCATTGTTGGATGAAAATGATACGGCGCATCGAGGTGGGTGCCGTTATGCGTGCATAACTGTACAAATTCGATGGCCCAACCCTCACCATCAGGGAGTTGATCGGGAGTCAAACCCTCAAAAAAAGTCGCCATTTGCTGAGCACCGGTATCGTGCTTTATGTAATCGATGTGGGGCTGCATTGCCGGTGGATCACTGACCACCTCGTTCTCTAAAAAAATCGACAAATCCACAAATCGTCGCACCACGCTCTCCTTGGCCTGTTACTCACCGGTCCCACAGCGTAGCGCATGACGGATTACGATTGGCAAAATGCTGGCTTCCCGTTACGCTCGCCGCCTCTAGGGAGGAAACGATCTATGCACATCGCTTTTCGATTTTTCGCAATACTCACTCTTTTCGCAATACCAGCGGCCTTAGCCGACGTCTTCCCCTCAACCTATACGCCGGTACCCGCTCCTCCTGTTTTATTTCAGAACGCAACAGTACTCACTGGCGATGGCAGCAGGCTAGACAATACCAGCCTGTACGTCCGCGATGGACGCATTGAGTGGATCGGCGAGGGAACGGCGGCACCCGACGCCACCGTGGTCAACGCCAAAGGTAAATGGATTACCCCCGGACTCATCGACGTTCACTCCCATTTGGGCGTATACCCTTCTCCCGGGGTGGCCGCTCACAGTGACGGTAACGAAGCGACGGCCCCAGTAACGGCCGAGGTCTGGGCGGAGCACAGCGTCTGGCCGCAGGATCCAGGGTTTACCCGAGCGCTGGCGGGCGGCGTCACGGCCATGCAGATTCTACCCGGGTCCGCTAATTTGTTTGGGGGGCGGGGTGTGACCCTGAAAAATGTACCCTCGATTAGCTATCAGGGCATGAAATTTCCTGGCGCACCCCACGGACTCAAAATGGCCTGTGGTGAGAACCCTAAGCGGGTCTACGGCAATCGCAATCAAGCGCCTTCTACCCGAATGGGCAACGTAGCCGCCTACCGAAGCGCCTGGATAAAAGCACAACGCTACCTTGACGATTGGGATCGCTACGAGCAGGCCACAGTAGAGGCCGCGTCGAAGTCTGGGGAGGATGCTACTTCTATGGCGTCTGCATTACTTACCACTACGCCGCCAAAAAGAGACCTTGAGCTCGAGACACTTGCGGGCGCGCTTCGCGGCGATATTTTGGTGCACATGCATTGTTATCGCGCCGACGAGATGCTCACCATTCTCGATATGGCCAAAGAATTTGGTTACCGAGTAGGTACCTTTCACCATGGCGTGGAGGCATACAAAATTGCCGCGCAACTCGCCGACGAAGGCGTCTGCGGAGCGCTCTGGGCAGATTGGTGGGGCTTTAAAATTGAGGCATACGACGGTATTCAGGAGAATATCGCACTGGTCGATCGACCCGACGGCGGTTGTGCCATCGTCCACTCTGATTCCGATGAAGGAATACAACGGTTAAATCAGGAGGCGGCGAAAGCCATGCTCCGAGGCAATCGCGCCGGGCTCGACATACCCCCCGAGCGCGCAATTCGCTGGATTACAGCGAACGCGGCAAAATCGCTGGGGGTCGATGATCAAACGGGCACACTCAAGCCGGGCTTAATGGCGGATATAGTCGTTTGGAATCAAAACCCGTTTAGCGTTTACGCCAAGGCATTGCAGGTCTATGTCGATGGCAACTTAACCTATGAGCAAGGCAATCCTGACCTCCATCCCCAATCCGATTTTGAGCTGGGCCAGCTCATGGGAGTCGCGCAATGAGACCGCTCG
>JAYPXQ010000085.1:0-8513 GCA_038135595.1 Halieaceae bacterium | reverse complement strand
CCCGTGACCTCGGTCTGCTGATGTAGCTCGACCCCCCGCTGGGTGGCGCCCTTAGCGTAACCCCATGCGACCGCATCGTGCCGCGCCGTGGCGCCATCAAGGTGCCAAAGGCCCGCGAGTATCGGCAGGCCGGCAGGGTCTAAATTGAGGCTTGGCACCAATTCACCCACCGCTTGACGGTCAATCAGTTCGGTGCGACCGCCAAAATGCTTGTTCACTTCAGCTCGCTGCCGAAACGCTCTGACCGTGGCATCGGTGTGCGCCAGCGTCAGCTGGCCCCGCTGCGAATACATAATGTTGAAGTCAAACTCGTTTGAAAGCCGCTCAAACAGCTTCACCGAGGCGCTGTAGAACCGCACTCCCTCGGACGTGAGGTAATTCGAACGAATGACGGCCGTATTGCGTGCGGTGTTGCCGCCGCCGAGGTAGCCCTTTTCGAGCACCGCAACATTGGTGACGCCGTGATATTTGGCGAGGTAATAGGCGGTCGCCACCCCGTGGCCACCACCGCCGATGATCACAACATCATAGTGGGGCTTAAGCGCTGAAGGACGGGGCAGGTCTGGCCTCTGCTCAAAGGGATAATCCTTATTGAGTCCAAACTTCAGTAATGAGAACGGCATGCCCGGGCCCCTCCCCCAAAGACCGCAAACGCTGCGCATGGTAGCCGATCTGCAGCGGTGTGCGGCGTGACCCCGCGCCGTGTTGTCTCATCCATTGAGAGCCCGCCTATTCCGCCGGGCCCGCGCCCGCGCGGGATTGCTCGGAGGCCTCAACCAGCGTTTGGCTCGCCAGCATTTTCAGCTGCTGCCACCCATCGGGATCCACGCTAATTCCCTCGACCAACGATTGCTGATGCACCGCCAACAGATCCGACTCGTCGAGTCGCGCCAACAGGGCGTACTCGTCATCCGAGCGCACCGTGGGGAGCAGATCCACGTGATTGGCCATCACAATGGTAATGCCGTCGTTGGGGACATCTTCCTCCGGTTGTTCCTCTAGCTGATAGACCCGGATCGACGGCACGTTAGATCGCGCTCTAAAACCAACGACCTGCTCTGTCAGGGGCGACTGCGCGTGACGCCAGAATGCGGTCACGTTCATACCGCGATCTGCCAGGCGGGCGAGATACCCCATAATCAGCTGACGCTGGCGGCAGTGCCGGATTTTAATGACCGACAAACCGCGCACCCGCGCCTTGGTGTAGGCCAGCTCCATCGCCAAATTCCCTGATGCCAGCACGCTGAGTTCTCGCCCGTCGACCACCGCCAGATCGGCGTCCTCATAAATCATTTGTGGCCGACCCTCGGTAGAAGACGCCATGACACACTCGAGACCATCATTGAGCGCCTTCAGGCCGTCGAGCCCATGGCTTTGCATCCATGCCACCATCGCGGCGGCGTCATCAGCGTGCCCTTCAGAAAACCCCATGCCGAGGAACGCCTTGCGGCACACCGACTGTAGCTCGTTAAGCGACACCTTCATGCCGCGGAGGAGGCCTGCTCGGGTGCTACCGGCGCCAGAGGGAAGCTCCAGTCGTCAAATGCCTCCTTGCTCGCCTCGGTTGAGGCAAAGTCACTGAGCATGGGCGCGCCCTGGAAGAAAGCGACTCTGACCCAACGATCACCGCGCGGGTCAAAGCGATGCGCGCCCAAGAATGACAGCTTGGCGCGAAGTAAGTGCATCGGCTTCATGTCGCGGTGCCACAGATTTGCCCGAATTTCACCGTACTCAGTGTTCGCCATGGTCTGAATACGCCTGACGATGCTCATGTGCTCGGGGTGCGTCATCAACAGGTCGATTGTCCTGCTACGAGGGCCCGCCTCAAGCACCAAACAGAGTGCTTCATAAACCCGCTGCACCCGGGGCCCCACTGCGAGCGACAGCTCCTTTTCTTCACCCGCTTCCTGCCCTCGCACGCCCAGCCGTGGCTCTTCTTTTTCTGCAGATTGGTACCAGAACCAATAGCGCGCCTCGTCGTCGCTGTAATCTTCCTGAATCGCCCAATCGAAATGGGTTTCGATAATTTGCTTGAGCTGCACCAGCGGCATGTCGGGGGAGAGATCCAGCTTCTCGTAGACACTCATGGCGTCATCGAGCGCATCCACCTGCGCCGGATAGAGCTCAATCAGCAGCGTATTGACGAGCTCCTGCGTCTCGAGAGAGAGGTGTGTCAAAGCCCATTCCGACAACTGTGTCCACGAGTTGTCTTCGAGGGGAAGTTGTTCGAGCCACGCCACGATTTGCTGCAGCTCCTCGCGGGCGACCTGATTGCGCGTCGCCTGAGGGGCGTCCTCGATGGCGGTCTCGGACAAATACGCGATGGCCCGTGCGCACAATGCCAGTAGCCGGGCTCGACTCGCTTCATCGGGCTGCTGGGAGATCGCCAAGGCCAAAGCTCGCTCGCGCACCAGCACCCACTGACTGATCAACTGCGGGTGGTTGATTAAAAATGGCGCCATACCCAAACCCGTGGAGTTACCGATGCCGAGATAACGCCGAATTGGCGCCGCGAGATTCACCGTCCGCTGTGAATCACGACACCGGGCAATGTGTTCTACCTGCTCCACGGAAAATTCGCGCAATACGTAAATAGCCGCCATCTGCGCAGAGAACGGGTGCTGAAAATCGGCGCCCTGCCGCAGGCGGTCATAGTCGGCAATGCCAAACTTCCCGTTTCCGTAGACCGCGGTGGTTCGATACAGATATCCCGACTCGCGCAGATAGGCCACGCTCGGTTGCTCACCCGAGGCCAGCGCTGCAACAAAGGCCTGAAAGTTTCGCACGCTTTTGTTAGCGCGCGAGATCACCAATAAACGCGGGTGCTGACGACCGGCCTCCTGCAGCGGCACATTGGCCGCCAGCGAAGCCAGCAGCTCTTCATCCACCTCGCCTTCTACCAGCCCAAAAGTCACGTCCCAAGCCTCTGCGATCACGCGATCAGTGCGCTGCGCGTCGTCCAACTGTTGCGAGAACACAACGATGTGGTAGTGCCCGGCGGGCGTGTCGAGACGATAAATCGCCTCGCCGTGGCCCTGGTCATCAAGATCAAAACGCGATCGAGACACGCGCCAACCCTGATCGCTCATCAGCCGAGTCAGGCGACGGGCAAAACTGAGTCGTGTTGGCGAAAAAGACCCCAGTCGCTCAAGCTCCATGACGATCGCTGCAGGACGCAACGACAGTGCAGAGTCAGTCAGCGGTAGGGCATTCGCTGTCATGGCTCAGCGGCACTCCCCGTTGCGATCGCGGCGCCTTGCGGGTCTGCGGGAAAGCGAGACTGTGCTACGCGGCTCAGGACATCGACCCAGTTACCGCCCATAATCAAACCCAGCTCGTCGTCGGAAAACCCGCGCTCACGCAGCGCAGCGACAATGCCGGGAAAGTCCCGGTTATCGCGAAACCACGGCAGTGGATCCGGCCAGCCAGCGTTGTCGGCGGAACCTTCCCCGTAGTCCATGACTTTGGACCAGCGGCCCACCCGCATCCATTCAAGCACGGACAGGGGCTGCGCCTGACACAGATCAGAGCCAAACCCGATACGCTCAACGCCCATGCGATCGGCTGTCCACGCGACCATTTCGGTAAATTGCTCGAGGGCGCACTGAGGGCCGTCTTTGAGGTGGAACGGATACAGAGAAAAGCCCAGCAGGCCCTCGTTCGCAGCGACGGCATCCAGCACCTTGTCGGATTTATTGCGCAGCGCAGGATGAAAATGCGACGGGTTGGCGTGGGAAATAATGACCGGCTGCTCGGAGCAGTCGATGGCCTCCAGCGTCGAGCGCTCGGCACTGTGGGACATATCAATCACCATGCCGACGCGATTCATCTCGCGAACCACTTGCTTACCAAACCGGGTGAGGCCGCTGTCCTCGTCTTCGTAGCACCCGCAAGCCAATAAGCTCTGGTTGTTATAGGTGAGCTGCATGATCATGAGGCCCAAGCGCCGCATGACCTCAACCAATCGAATTTCATCCTCAATCGGCGAGCAGTTCTGTGCACCGAAAATGATCCCGATGCGGCCCTCCGCCTTGGCTTTGGCGATGTCAGCGGGCTCATAGACGGGTCGAATCAGGTCGGGATAACTTTCAAATCGCTGGTTCCACTCACCCAAGCGCGTCAGCGTCTCGCGGGTATTTTCGTGGTATGCGATTGTGACATGGACCGCATTGAGCCCCCCTTCGCGCATTTGCTCGAAGATCTCGCGCGACCACGCCGAATATTGCAAGCCGTCGATCACTGTCCACTCTTGATTCACTGGGAACTCCCGCGCTTAGGCCTGCAGGTAAACCGTTTTAACGGTGGTGTAGAACTCTCTCGCATATTGGCCCTGCTCTCGCGGACCAAAGCTGGAGTCTTTTCTGCCCCCAAAAGGCACGTGGTAGTCGGTGCCCGCCGTGGGCAAATTGACCATGACGCACCCGGCAACCGCGCGCTTTTTAAAATCAGAGGCAGTGGCCAGCGACTGCGTAATGATCCCGGCGGTGAGGCCAAAATTCGTGTCATTCAAAATCTCGAGCGCGTGCTCATAGTCGGCGGCCCGGATCACACAGGCGATCGGTGCAAATAACTCCTCCCGATTAATCGCCATGGCGTTATCCGAATCTACAAAGAGTGCGGGCGCCATGTAAAAACCCGGGGTAGCGCAGCTCAGTGCCTCTCCCCCAAACGCGAGGGTCGCGCCCTCCTCAACGCCGCGCGCAATCCAGGCCAAGTTTTCGTTGAGCTGGGTTTCAGACGCGACCGGCCCGATATCGACACCGTCTTCCAGGGCAGGACCCACCCGAGTGCTACTGAGTTTAGCCAGCAGTTTCTCGACAAAGGCATCGTGAATGCTGTCGTCGACGATCAATCGTGACGACGCCGTACACTTTTGCCCGGTGCCACCATAGGCACCCATGAAGGCCGCGTTCACCGCCACATCCAGATCGGCATCTGCCGCCACGATCAACGCATTCTTGGACCCCATCTCCAATTGGCATTTCACCAAATTGGCCGCCGTCGCCGCCGCCACCTGACGACCCACATCCAAAGAGCCCGTGAACGAGACAGCGTGAATGCGATCACTGGTAATGATTTGCTCACCGACCGTTGAACCACTGCCCATGAGCAGATTAAACGTCCCGTCAGGCAAATTTTGCCGCGAGATGATCTCGGTCAACGCCCAGGCACTTGCCGGTACCAAATTCGCTGGTTTGAAGATGACCGCATTGCCAAAGGCCAGCGCCGGTGCGATCTTCCACACCGCCGTCGCCATGGGGAAGTTCCAGGGGCTGATAATCGCCACCACGCCCACCGGCTCACGCCGGGTTTCGATCTCTATACCCGGCCTGACAGAATCTGCCCGGTCATCAATTTGGCGATGCACCTCGGCCGCAAAATAATGAAAGAACTGCCCGGAGCGATAGACCTCCCCCACACCCTCGGCACGGGTTTTGCCTTCCTCCCGTGCGAGTAACTCGCCCAGCTCCGCGCTGCGTTCGATTAACTCGTTACCAATCGCCATGAGTGCCTGATATCGCACCTCGAGGGGTGACTGGCCCCACGTCAGCACGGCGCGATTCGCGGCGTCCAGCGCCTCGTCGACCTGGCCGGCGGAGGCCTGAGCATAATGCCCGACGACATCGTTAGTGTCTGATGGATTGATGTCAGCGACCGACTGATCACTACCCACCCACTGGCCCGCGATGTACAGGGGCTGAATATCCGGCATGCTTTGGACTCCGTGGCGCAACCTATGACTGCCCCGATGCTACCGGCTGCCCTCTGCAAAAGATACGCTTTGCGCTACTCCCGAGGGGTTATATCGGGCGCCGGCTTGTCCACGAAGCCTCTAATCCATGGCGTGCTAAGCTATCCGCGAATGCCCCCACCCGAGAAACTCGCGGACTGGTTGCGCCGTGCCCTCTTTATCGTGGAATCGGCAATGACAAACTCAGCTATGACGGACTCCGCTATGACCGCTGCACCTGCCACTGACCCGTTTGTGACCGCCACAACTGAGAACGGCGTTCTGTGGCTCACCCTCAACCGGCCGCAACGGCGGAATCCCCTCTCCACCGAAATGATTGCTGCGCTATCGCAGTCAATCGCCGCGGGCAATCAGGACCCCGCCGTGAAAGTCATGGTTATCGCCGGCAGCGGCACCGCTTTTAGTGCCGGCCACGATCTTACTGAAATTCAGCGCCGCGCAGACGAGGAGCAGAGGGCGTGGCAGGCGCGAGTGCAGCAACTGCTCGCGGATTGCGCCGCTATGATGAACAGCATCATGCACAGCCCGAAGGCGATCGTTGCCAGCGTTCAAGGCATTGCCAGCGCTGCGGGCTGCCAGTTGGTCTCCGCCTGCGATCTCGCGATTGCGTCTGACGAGG
Organism: Halieaceae bacterium; assembly: GCA_038135595.1. GTDB lineage: Bacteria > Pseudomonadota > Gammaproteobacteria > Pseudomonadales > Halieaceae > Luminiphilus. The sequence goes on along the minus strand of JAYPXQ010000085.1, from coordinate 2,142 downwards.
CGACCTTCTGTACCCCGGGCGTGAACATCGGCGTCTTTTGCACAACGCCGCTGGTAGGCATTGGTCGTAACCTCTCGCGAAAGCACGCGTTAGAAATGGCCCTGACGGGCGAGCAATTCGACGCCGCAACGGCAGAACGATTTGGTCTGATCAACCGGCACGTCCCCGCAAGCAGTCTGCGCACGGCCACGAGCTCGCTGGCTGAAAAGATCGCATCGCGCTCGCCCGAGAGTATTGCCCGAGGCAAATCAACCTTTTATCGCCAGGTAGAAATGCCGCTCGATGAGGCGTTCGCGCTCGCCAATCAGGTGATGCTCGACAACCTGACTTCGGAGGGTGATGCCAAAGAGGGGGTTGATGCGTTTTTTGGTAAACGCACGCCACAGTGGGGCGAATAGCACCTTGCGATTGGATTCCGATAAACAAATTGCTGACTTACTCAATGCGGTTAAGAGAATCGCGGTACTCGGTGTCAGCGCGCGACCCGAGCGCCCCAGCCATCAGGTTTTACAGTTTTTACTGCAGCAGGGATACGACGCAATACCGGTCAATCCGCAGCTAGCGGGGGAAACCCTGCTGGGGAGGCCCGTACTCGAATCGATCTCGGCGGCAACAACCGAGGGACCGATCGATATGGTAGATGTCTTCCGCGACAGCCGTTTTTTGCCAGAGGTGACCGAAGACGTATTGCGACTGGGCATTAAGGCCCTCTGGACTCAGCTGGATGTGACCCACCCGGAAGCCGAGCAGACCGCACTCGAAGCGGGAGTATCGCTGGTGATAAATCGCTGCCCGGCGATTGAAGTTCCTCGGTTACAGCGACTCGGACTGATGCCCGCTGCCTAGCGCAAGACCGTTGGCGGACTCCCTGACCATGGCCGCGCATTCAGAGACATCGCTATAACGTCTTCCCCTTCGTTTCTTCCAACTGCGACAACGACCACAGCGTCAGCAGCGCCGCCACCATGATGTACACCGATACAAAGAAAATACCGAACTCGTTCCACAGTAACACTGCGATGATGGGCGCCAGTGCCCCGCCCAGAATCGCGCCGATCTGATACCCCAACGAGGCTCCCGAATAGCGGACTTCGGTAGTAAAAAGCTCAGTAAAATAAGCCGCTTGCGGGCCATACTGCATGCCCAGAAAGATCATGCCGACGGTCACCGCCAAGGTGATCATCAGCGGACTACCCGTATCGATCAGCGGGAACAGGGCGTACCCCCAGACCGCGGTCAAAATCGCACCCCAGCGGTAGATTTGCTTGCGTCCGACGCGGTCCGACAGCCCAGAAAAATAAAATAACGCGGGCACCATCACCGCCGCGGCGATGAGCACCGACACGAGCATTTCGTCCCGGGTTAAATCGACCGAGGGTGAATTCAAACCATACGCAATCACAAACGCAATCAGGATATAAAACGTCACCTGCACCGACAGAAAGGCACCGGCGGCCAACATGATGCGTCGCGGATAACGTCGCAGGGCCTCCAGCACAGGGGATTTGGCGATCTCGGTCCGCTGGCCAGCGCTGGCCTGCGCCGCCTGCAGCGCCTTAAAGGCCTCGGTATCCTCCATGCGGAGCTGCACGTAAAGCGAAATACCAATAAGAACAACGCTGGCGACAAAAGGCAATCGCCAACCCCACGCCATAAATGCCTCGTCACTCATGGACGCGCTCGCGGCGACGAATGCCAGATTGGCAAGAATGACCCCCACAGCGGCACCCGACTGCGCGTACGCCCCATACCAACCCCGGCGATTAGCAGGCGCGCTTTCGGTCACCAGCAGCATGGCGCCGCCCCACTGCCCCCCAACGGCAAGCCCCTGCACAAAGCGCAGAAACACCAGGCATAAAGGCGCAGCGATTCCGATCGATTGGTAGGTTGGCAGCAACCCGATCAGTGTTGTGGCAACACCCATCATCATCAGTGCGATCACCAAGGTCCGCTTTCTGCCCACCTGGTCACCAAAGTGACCGAACACACCGCCTCCCCGGGGGCGCGCAATGAACCCCACAGCAAAGGTGCTGAAGGAGATAATCAGCAATACCATGGGCGGCAGATCCTGCGGAAAAAAGGCCTTTGGAAAAATCACTGCCGCCGCCGTGCCGTAAAGGAAAAAGTCGTACCACTCGATGC
>JAYPXQ010000084.1:0-8635 GCA_038135595.1 Halieaceae bacterium | reverse complement strand
ATGAAATCGTGGCCCGCACTCCTATCGGGGCTGCTGTTCGGCATGGGACTCTCCCTCGCTGGCATGACTGATCCGGCCAAGGTCCAGGGATTTCTCGACATCACAGGTGCATGGTTGCCTGATCTGGCATTCGTCATGGGGGGAGCGCTACTGGTAACCTTCACCATGACTTCAGCTATTTTGAGGCGCGACAAACCTTTACTGGCATCAAGCTTCAACATGCCCACGCTCAAAACCATTGATCGCCGACTCATCGGAGGCTCGCTAATTTTTGGGGTGGGCTGGGGGTTATCGGGCTATTGCCCCGGCCCCGCTTTGGTGAGCGTTGTCTATGGCTACGACACCACTGTGGTGTTCTGCCTCGCCATGACAGCGGGCATGTTCGGCGCCACGCTTTTTAACCCAAAAACTGGACCCTGATCTTGTCGCAAGCGCTCTCGATCAAGAGAGATCCAACGCGAACTGCTTGAGCACAGCCAGCGGAATAATCTCGAGCGTCTTCTGGTTAGTCGCACGCAAATAAAGCCTCGGTGCCATCCCCGCTTCGTGAGCCTGATGCCAACGCATCGCGCATAGGCACCAGCGATCGCCCGATTGTAAACCGGGAAAATCGTACTGGGGCATTGGCGTTACAAGATCGTTGCCCGCTGCCACGGAGTAGGTCAGAAAGTCCTCCGTCATCTGGGCACAGACCGTATGACGCCCGTGATCATGCGGACCTGTATGGCAGTGGCCGTCCCGAAAAAAGCCGGTAACCGGATCCATACAACACAGCTCAATGGGCAGCCCCAAGACGTTGAGCTGTCTTTGCGGTTCCCCAGACGGTTCCCCCATGTTGATTTCCTCTCTAATCCAAATTGAACTGATCAGCCGTGACTTGCATCCGTGCCGTGAAGTAGCATCATACCGAATTCCTTTTCTATCTCCGCCTTATGTTCTCACCCGACAATCACCTGGGCATTTTCGCTGCGCTGATGGGCATTTCGGCACTGGCCTTCTGGCTTGAACGAACGCGTTTGGGCGCCGTCTTGACCGGTACGGTCATAGTGATTCTTTTATCGGTGCTAGCCGCAAATCTGGGCGTCATACCCCATCAGGCACAGACCTACGACTTCGTGTTTGAGTATCTGGTGCCTATTCTGATACCGCTTTTTCTGCTCCAGGGTGACATCAGGAGGCTGTTTCGGGAGGCCTACCGCACACTGGCAGCCTTTACGATTGCCTCCGCTGGGACGGTGCTCGGGGTGCTGGCAGCCGTTGCGGTATTGGACCTCAGCGGGGTCGCGGTCGATGCCGGGATCGAGGCCAGTCAAAAAGAAGCGGCCATCGCGGGCCTGTTCGCCGCAACCTATATTGGCGGCTCGGTGAACTACGCGGCACTGGGAGAAATCACGGGATTGATTCGGGATGCCTCTTTTTTCTCGGCTGCGACCGCGGCAGATAATCTGTTTAGCGCCTTATACCTCAGCATTCTCGGCTTGCTACCCACTGTGAGTTGGCTCGCGCGCCGCTATCGGCAACCCACCACCCCTCAACCAGCAAAAACCGAGCAACTGTCGGCTCCCTCGGCGCGGTCGCTCTGTTTTGCGCTGGCCATCGCCTCATTGCTCGTTGTCAGCGCGGACGCACTCACGACACTCAGTCAACTACCCGGATTGAGATACATCTGGCTCACCCTGCTCACGTTACTGGTCGCGACGAGCCTACCCCGCGTGCGATTCTGGTGTGCAGGGGGCTTTGAATTGGGCATTGTGCTGTCGTTCCCATTCTTTGGCTCAATCGCCGCCGGCGCCAATATTGCCGCCATGCTGACCGTCGCACCCATCCTGATTGCGCTGGTGACTATCTTGCTGACAGTTCACCTCGTTTGTCTGCTCGTTGTTGGGCGATGGCTTAACCTCTCCTTGCCCGAACTGCTGACAGCCTCCAACGCGGCAGTACTGGGTGCCACTACCGCGCCCGCGATGGCGGCTGCAAAAGGCTGGCACGATCAAATTACGCCGGGGGTGTTAGTCGGTGTCTTGGGTTACGCGATGGGAACTCTAATCGGCAGCGCCCTGTTTCATCTGATGTAAGAAAAAATGCGCGCGATAGCCGGGCGCCATCAGGCGACTCAACGCAAAGAACCCCTGTTTTCACTCGCGACTGCATGAGTCTCTGCGACCCCCAACACTAGGCAGTCGCTGGCACCACCGCACCCGTCTGCAGATAGGCATTCGCCCTGAGCGCGGCGTCTTGCCCCGACGTCACTGCGCCTTCCATCCAGCCATACCAACCCCGCGACACGTCACCTCCCGCAAACAGACAAGGTGGCGGCATATTTGCCAACGCGTGTAAGCCCGGAGCTTGACCGGGTGCCATACTCATCCACGTGCCTTTTGCAAAGGGGTCCGTTATCCAATCGTGGGACAAAAATACTCCCTCAAGCGATGCCTCGGGATGACGTTGACCAAGAGCAGACCAACCACGCTCAAGCGCCGACGCATGATCAGGCGTGGCAACACCAAAGGTACAAATCGCCTCAGCGCGAGAGCCAGGTCGACTGTAGACCTCCACGGCGTCTGGCCAACCCACGGACGCCACGGACTGCCGCGACATTGCGGCGGCCCAGCCTTTAGCTGCGCGTCCCGCATGCCCCTTAGCAATCAGCGACTGCGCGACCCGGGGAATTGGGAGCGCTAGCTTGAGATCACACAGCACATTTACCGGCACCGCCATTATCGCGAGTTCAGCCGTCAACTTGCCCCTCGGTCCCTCAATCACCACCCCCTTTTCGCTGAGGTCGACGCGTTTGATTTCCCAATTGAGCCAGACTGCCGAACCGCATTCCCTCGCCAGTGCCGTCGCGAGCGCTTGCGCACCCTCCGCGACGCGATACTCTGCGGCAGAAAACGCACCTTCAACACTGCCAAACGCTGCAAACTCATGGATGAGATTCAGCATACTGTAGTCATCAGGGTGCCCCCCTTGCAGTGCAAAACTCTCAGCCAAGAACGATTCAACCTGCTCAGGGGGTACCTCTATCTCGTGCAGGAATTCACTCACAGTGCGATCGACGCTTTGCCCGTCTCGGTACCAATCGGGCTTGCTAACATCGATACAGGCCGCCGCTTCCTTGCATCGGTTTAGCAAGCGCTCAATGGATTCGGAAGGCTGCACGGGAGCAGCGCCTCCCTGTACTGACGGCATTGCGAGCGGCGACTCCAGAAGCAAATTGTAGGCGTTGAGCTCATTAGCCATCGCCCGATGATGCTCTGGCGCCACCCACTCTGCGCCCAAATCAACCCGGCAACCCGCCGCCTCAAAAGGCACAGTCCAGGTCCTGCCACCTACCCTGTCTCTGGCCTCTAAAACAATCACCTCGCGCCCCGCTCGCGATAAATCCCTCGCCGCAATGAGTCCCGACAGTCCGGCCCCGACAACAATAACTTCGTGATGGCTCATGGGAACTCAGATAAAGCTGGCGATGGCAGAGAGTGGTTTTTTTACCCCTGCCGCACGTGGCACGGTCGCGGTGGGAGAAGCATGCCCCACTACGAGTAGGACGAAGGGCCTCTCCCGCTGGGGTCTGCCAAGAATGGTATTCAAAAATTTCATTGGCGCGGGCGTATGGGTCAGGGTGGCAAGCCCCACATGATGGAGTGCGGCAATCAACAAACCCGTGGCAATACCCACTGATTCCGGTACGTAGTAATTTTTTGTTCGCTCACCGGCATCGTTCACACCGTATCGCTCAGCGAACACGGCGATTAACCAAGGAGCCTCCTCCAAAAAGGGCTTCGAGGCATTGGTTCCCAGCGGGTTGATATCCCGAAGCCACGCGTCGCCCGCTTTGCCACCATAAAATGCCTCTTCCTCGCGCTCCGCGGCCTCTCTGATCGCACCCTTGGTCACCGGGTCGTTGATGCAGACGAAGTGCCAGGGCTGATGATTAGCACCACTGGGTGCAGAACCTGCGGTCAGAACGCACGCCTCGATCACCGACCGATGCACGGGCTCCTCGGAAAATTCGCGGACCGTTCTTCTTTGGCTCATTACCTCAAAATAGGCGTGTGCTCGCGCATTCATTTCAACTGCAGGCAACGGCGCCGGGTATTGCAACGGAACGGGGTCGTATTCTGGTGTGGTCATTACTACACCTCCATGAGACGCATGAGTCAGTCTTGAAGAATGGTGTGGCATCTTCGGTAGCCTGAGTGACGAAGATCGTAACCCGCCGAGCGGCGCTATCCCAGCAACCCCGTGAAGCGAGCAACAACCGGCTACACTATCGCGATGCGAGTGATTAAAAAATCGGGGGTAACGGCCGTAGAGCGCGACACAGTCGTGAGATGGGTCAAGCGATGCTTGCGCGAAATCACGCTCAAACACTACGAACTGCCCGTTGACTACCCAACGGCCAAAACAGATTTAACCCTTACCGTGAAGCTCGCCGGGCATCGATCATCCGCGTGCGCCAAAGGCATTACGATCGATCTGTCGCCGCTTAAACGCGGTTCCGGCGAGATCCTGGAATATCCAAAATTCGCCAAAGATCCGGTGATCGGTTCTCGGACCTCGGTATCGGTAGAGATGGCGCTAGCGGCCACGGTGGCGCACGAGGTCAGTCACTTTATCCAGTATCGCTACGGACCAGAAACCCGCTGGCTTAGGCAAAGATTCCGCAAACCCCATGGCGAGGGGTTTCAGGACATCTACCGAATTTTGCGGGCACGGGTGATCAATCCACACCTGACATAGCAAAAGCACCCCCGAGTGGCTGTAGAGTGAGTAGATACCCCACGACAGTCACCCGATTTATTTCTATGATGCCCACCCCGAAAAAAAATCTTGGTGTCCTCTCATTATGACCGTCGACCCTCGTGCAGCAGGCTTTTGCCCGGACAAGCTCGATAGGCTAAGCACTCATCTTCAGGATCACTACCTGACCCCAAAAAAAATCGCTGGCTGTCAGGTCCTGGTCAAGCGCCGCGGTATTAAAGCGTTTGATGCGTCGCTTGGCCAAATGGACATGGCGCGCGGCAAGCCGATGAGCGCAGACACTATTTTTCGCATTTACTCCATGACCAAACCGGTGACGTCAATCGCCTTGATGATGCTGTTTGAGGAAGGGCGATTTCAACTAACCGACCCGGTGTACAAGTTCATTCCGTCATGGCGTTCGCACAAGGTGTGGGTCGAGGGCGAGGGCAAATCGATGGTGACGCGCGCACCCACATCGCCGATGACCGTCCAACACCTACTGTGTCATACCGCAGGATTAACCTATGGTGGATTTTTATCCGGGATGGAACTACCGGTAGACAGTGCCTATGCGGCTGCGGGCATCTCACGCAAGAGTGCCGATAGCCTGGAAGTGTTCGTCGAAAAATTGGCGAACGTGCCGTTGCTCTATGATCCGGGAACTCGCTGGAGCTACTCGATGGCGACCGACGTTTGCGGCTATTTGGTAGAGGTGATTTCTGGCCAGCCCTTTGAGCAGTTTCTGCAGGAGAGGCTTTTTAGGCCACTGGAGATGGTGGACACCAGTTTCACCGTGCCTGATGCAAACCTCGATCGCTTCGCGGCGTGCTATGAGCGAACAGCCAACAAGACCCTGCGTTTGCAGGATGACCCCGAGACGAGTCACTACCGCACACCACCCACCGGCCCCTCCGGTGCGGGGGGACTGGTGAGCACGATGCAGGACTACAGCCACTTTTGCGACATGTTGATCCAGCGAGGCTGCTTCAGGGGCAAACAGCTAATTTCCCGAACCACGTTGGATTTGATGACGCGAAATCATTTGGGCAAGTGCTCTTTGGCGCAGATGGCCGTCGGGGGCTTTTCAGAAACCAGTAATGAGGGAGTGGGATTTGGTTTAGGCTTTGCGACCACGATGGACGCAGTCGCATCTGGGACTGTGGGAGAGGGAGACTTCTACTGGGGTGGACTGGCATCCACCTTGTTCTGGGTAGATCCGACGGAAGATCTCTACGCGATCTTCATGGCGCAACTCATACCCTCGTCCACTTTCAATTTCCGCGGTCAAATCAAGAACATCGTCTACGGCGCGATTCAAGAGGCTCAGCAACAATGAGCCTCTCAAGTTGAGGCTAATGACGAAAGATGCGCCATTGCAGAGCGTGCCAAAGCCTCCAGGTCATACCCTCCCTCAAGCACCGACACGATTCGCCCACACGCATACTGTTCTGCCAGCGCGACAATCTCCCCTGTCACCCAAGCATAATCGTCGTCGTCCAAATTCCAGTTAGCGAGGGGATCGTCACGATGTCCGTCGAACCCGGCAGATATGAGGATAAGATCCGGCCGATGCGACTCGATAGCACTCCACCACGACTTTGTTAAAGCACGACGAAAGGTGTCCCCTGAAATTCCCGCATCTAGCGGTGTATTCACGATATTCGGTTGGATCAGATCGTCATACCTGCCCGGGTAAAAGGGGTGCTGAAAGCTAGAGCAAACCAATATGTCAGGGTATGAACGACACATCTCGACCGTTCCGTTTCCGTGATGAACATCAAAATCCAGCACCGCAACGCGCGTTATACCCGGTAGTGTGAGTGCATTGATCGCGGCGATAGCGATGCTGTTCAGTAAACAAAAGCCCATGGGGCTTGCGGATTCTGCGTGATGCCCCGGTGGTCTGACCGCGCAGAACACGCGATCCACTTCCCCTGCCACCACATCCAGCGCGCCTTGCCATACTGCACCAGCAGCGTGCCACGCGGCTGTCAGGCTGTTTGGACTAAGCCAAGTATCGGGATCGAGGGGTGTCAAACCGTCTTCAGGCAATCGCTCATTCAAGAGGTGCATTAACGAGGCATCGTGAGCAGCTGCAACGCGTGCTTGCTCTATATCGGGCGCTACCCTTAGCGGATAATCTCGAGCAAAACCGGTACGTTCCAAATGTTCGATTAAATGGGCGAGGCGGGCCGGACGCTCGGGATGGCTCCCCGGAACCTGATGTTCGAGACATTCCGCGTGGGTATAAATTCGCAACATGTCCAGCTGAACACTCCGCAAACGCAATCACTACTGTAACGCCTGACGGCGATAAAAGAACGGCGACATACAGGCTGTTGATATGTCGCATTTTTTTGGCTTGTTTTCGGTACGCGACTCGCCAAAACTTTAGTGTAGAGTCGTATTACACCACGTGCGTTACACAAGGGGCCGCTAGCGATGGATAACCGCGACGAAGAAGAAAACCGCCCTGAAGCGGGAACACCCAATACAGACAACGACAGTGCCGAATGGGCAGATGCCGAGCAGACCGATAGCTATTCGGCAGCATCGGTGCCGCGGGATGACCTATCCGAAACTGGCGAGATGGACTTTGACTCGCCACTCTGGAGCGATTCAGGCGCCGATGATCTATCGATGCCAGCGGACAGAGAACCAACCGAGGCACCGGAAAAAGATTGGCTCGTCGACAGCGGACTTGCCGCAGCAATCCGTCCGGATTCCGCCGAGCCTGAATCGGCAACCGAGGACGACTCCGATGAGATGTCAGAGGATGATGAATCCTCCTGGTCGAGCCCCGAAAGTGATCTTGTCGGTCGTGATGAAGAATTCGAAGACGAAGATTTGGACGAGGAAGATCTTGAGGACGACAACGATCTCGAAGAGGATGAATACGACGACGACCTTGAGGACGATCTCGACGACGAAGAAGAGGACATCGACCCCGAGGACGACGGGGATGACAGTGATCTTGAGGATGATGACTTCGAGGACGATGATGAGGATAGCTCGGATGAAACTGACGACCGCCTCGAGATCCCTCTGACCGCAGCGGGAACGACTGCACCAGAGGTGGCGACCCCACGTTCGGTATGGCCCATGTTGGTAGGATTGGTTGCGATCGTACTGATCTCCGTCGGAGGCTGGGGCCTGTTTGAGGAAAGAGGCGAATTGCAGGCCAGAATCAACGAATTGGAGCGCAACCAATCACAGGCGAAATCCATGAGCCCGGTGGAAGCTTCCGCGCTATCTGCGCTTGAAACCGATAACGCCGCATTAAAACTACAGCTGGATGGCTTATATCGCGACTACGAACTGGCGATGGCTGAGATCGCCCGCTTACAGGAAGCGACCGCAATGTCAGCGCAGGATGCGGCTGACAGCGGTGTTCCCGAGCAAACGAGTGAGACAAATACACCGGCTGTGTCAGCTGACAAAGCGCCGGATGCGGAGCAAGAATCTGGGAGTGTACCGACACCGGGTTCCTGGTTCGTGAATGTGGGGGCCTTTTCGGTTGCACAATCCGCAGTCAATCTCAGCGCGCGACTCACTGACAGCGGCTTTAACGCTGTTGTTCGGGAGATGTCGACGGATGACGGGAAGACACTCACCCGAGTACGGGTAATCGGTTTAGACAACAGAGAAGACGCCTTACGGGTGGCGCAGGATCTAGAGTCGAATTACGGTACCGGACCCGTTTGGGTTGGACAAAACCCCGAAGCTCAATAACTTAATTTCGCGAGATTTTGGCGCTAGTCATGCTCTTGCAATAAAAAAGCCCCGCCTCGGCGGGGCTCATCGTATCAACGGGCTTTGGCACTGCATGCTGGGGTAGCGGTACGAGCTGAATCCGTGGTCACGAAACGATCTGATGCCGCATCAAAGATCA
>JAYPXQ010000083.1:0-8680 GCA_038135595.1 Halieaceae bacterium | reverse complement strand
CACGCCACGTTCTGTCACAGTAGGGTGGGCCTCCAAAGTCGTTCTTCGGGAGCAAAATCAGGGATTGATGAAAAGGAAAATGCGATGAAAAACATGATTATCGGTGCCAGCATGCTGGGCCTTATCTCCTTGGTCGGGTGCGCGTCTACCGCTTCACCGCCACCGACCACCACGCCTGACGGCCTTGAGTTGGTGCGCAGCGATAAGCACAGTGCCGTTTATATGAAGCCCGACGCGCAGCTCGAGAGCTATGCCAAGTTCGGCATCGTGCCCTGTCAGGTCGCCTTCCGCAAAAACTGGCAACGGGATTACAACTCCGCCAACCGGAGCGCGAGTCAGCAGGTTAAGCAACGAGATATCGACCGTATCAAAACCGAGCTGGGTGAAGAGTGCACAACCTTTTTTACTAATGCACTGAGCGAAGCGCCGGCATACGACCTTGTGACCGAGTGGCAGGAAGGCGAGGCAGTGCTACTGGTGTTTCCCAATATCGTCAATCTCGATATCACCAGCCCAGATCTTCAAAGTCCGAATATGAGCCGCACCTACTCGGCTTCAGCCGGCTCGATGACGATGTATCTGGAGCTCATCGATGCCGAAACCTCGGATGTGTTGGTGCGCGCCTACGACAGCAAGGCAGACCCGGACACCATGGTCAATTACGCCAACAAGATCACCAACCGCCAAGCGGCTGACCGGATGTTGAAGGATTGGTCCTCTCGATTACGAAGCGCAATGGACGCGGTTCTGGGGGGATCTGCTGACGGCCTATGAGGGCCGTCTTCAAGGGATTTGCCGCGCTGATAACGCTGGCCTTGGTCGGCGTTTGGCTGTTGCCACAATGGGCTCCCGTGCGAGCCGTCAGCTGGAGCCCTCCCCCTAACCCCGGTCTCACCGGCGTCTATTCTCCAAATCAGGCCTTGGCCGAACTGACGCTCATGCCGGTGGGTCCTGCACCTGAGCATGTGGCCTGCGATAACAATGGTGCACTCTACACGGGCCTTGATGGCGGTGCCGTCTTGCGACGAGCGTCATCGGGCGAGTGGATTCAATTAGGTACTACCGAGGGCAGGCCACTGGGACTCAGGCCGGATGACCACGGTGGACTCTGGATCGCCGACTCGATCAAGGGCCTGCTTCACATGTCGGCAGAGGGCGCCGTCCGGCTGCTCGCAGACAACATCGGTGATGAGCCTCTGCGTTTTGTTGATGATTTGGATGTGGAGCAAAGCGGGCACATCTGGTTCTCGGATGCCAGCCAGCGCTTTGACTACCGGCAGGTCGCACTCGATTTCTTTGAAGGCAGTCGCACCGGGCGACTGCTCAGGTACGACCCGGTGACCCAACGGGTCGACGTGATGATGGACGGGTTATTTTTTGCCAATGGCGTGACACTGGGGCCCGGGGATGAGTATGTGCTGGTGAATGAAACCGGCATGGGCCGGGTCCATCGCCTGTGGCTTAGGGGCGCGCGCGCCGGAGAGCGGGATATCTTCGTAGATGCGCTACCCGGCACCCCCGACAATATCCGTTTCGATGGTGTTGATACCTTCTGGATTGCGATGCCATCGCTGAGAGCTTCCATCGATGCGCTGGCATCACTGCCGCGATTACGAGCGGTGCTGTCGTTACTGCCACTGCCGCTATTGGATGCGGCGGCGCAGCCCGCCAGCTTCGTGATTGGCGTCAACCTCGAGGGCGAGGTGATCCATAACCTGCAGGATCAGGACAATCCATTTCATTACATCACCGGTGCAACGGCTTGCGGTGACACGCTGTATCTGGGTAGCCTGCGCACTCAAGCAGTCGGCAGCCTACCCCTTCCCTGATCAGGTTCAGTCCATGCAGAACGCAGCACAAATAGAATTCTGGAACGGCGATACCGGAAAAAATTGGGTGACCCATGATGCGCTGATGGAAGCCATGCTCGCTCCATTGGGGGAGAGGGTCCTCGATTCACTGGCAGTCACCGCGGGGACACATGCTCTCGACATTGGCTGCGGCTGTGGTCATCCCACCCTGTCACTCGCGCGGCGTATCGGTGTCAACGGCTCGGTCACCGGCATTGATATATCAGAGCCCATGCTGAACGTCGCGAAAGCGATGGCTGAGCAAGCTTCCGAAGACAGTGCGCCGGTCTCGTTTATCAAAGCCGACGCCCAAACCTTCCGCTTTCCCGAAACGCCCTTCGATGTGGTCTTCTCGCGCTTTGGGGTAATGTTTTTTGACGACCCGGTTGCGGCGTTCAGCAACATTCGCGCTGCCATGCGGCCCAGTGGACAACTGGTATTTTGCTGCTGGCAACCGCGCGCTGTGAATCCGTTCATGACGGTTCCCGCCTTGGCCGCTATGGAGCTCTTACCGCCTCCACCCGAAATGCCGCCGCGCGCCCCCGGTCCTTTTGCTTTTGAGGAAGCTGAATATATCGAGCATATTTTGTCCGGGGCAGGTTTTTCTGACATCGCCATCGACCCTGTAGCGGAGTCTCTGACATTCGGAAAAGGGCTTTTGATCGAAGAGATTGTTGATCGTCTGGTTCAAATCGGCCCCATCGCTCAGATGGTGAGAGACGCGCCCGAGTCCTTGCGGCAGCCGGTCATGGACAAAGTTAAAATAGCCGTCTCGCCCTATTACACATCGGCGTCGGGAATGATCATCGAAGGCAATTTTTGGCAGGTGAGTGCTACCGCCTGATCTGGCATCCCCGCAACGCGCGGCGGAGCATCTTGGCTCGCAAACAGGATCGCCCAGGCTAGGCCATGACCCGACCCAATACGAGAGCCCCTGCAACGTCGCCTCAGAGTGGCCGATTTTTCTTATGGCATAATGCGTGCCGATTTAATGCGCAGCATCTTTTTATCAAAACAGGATGACCCCTATGGATACCCAATCACTTTTCTCGCTGGCGGGTCGCACCGCTCTGGTCACTGGCGGCTCTCGGGGCATTGGCAAGATGATCGCCAGCGGCTTTATTGGACAGGGCGCAAAGGTGTATATCTCCAGCCGCAAGGCCGACGTCTGCGAAGCGGTTGCCGCGGAGCTGGGGCCCAACTGCATCGCGGTTCCTCAGGACATCTCCACGGTCGACGGGTGCAAGGCGCTGGCTGCCACGATGGCGGAACTTGAAGACCACGTGGATATTCTGGTCAACAACGCGGGGGCCGCTTGGGGCGAAGCCTTCGAGACCTTCCCCGAGGCCGGCTGGGATAAAGTGATGAATCTCAATGTGAAGTCGATCTTTTTTCTGACCCAGGCAATGCATGGCCTCCTCAAGTCTGGCGCCTCCGGGGAGCAACCGGCGAAGGTCATCAATATTGCCTCCATCGACGGTTTGCGACTGAACCCTTGGGAGACCTACAGCTATCAGGCATCAAAAGCTGCCGTCATCAATCTCACCAAGCGACTCGCCGCGCGACTGGTCAAAGACGGCATTCTCGTTACCGGCATCGCACCCGGTGCCTTTGCCTCGGAGATGAACAAAGCCGCGCGGGATCTTGGGGACATTGTGGGCCAACATGTGCCCGCCGGTCGGATCGGCAACGATGAAGACATGGCAGCAGTCGCGATTTATCTCGCTGCCCGCTCAGGCAACTACGTCGTCGGAGAGACCATTGCCGTAGACGGCGGCGTGGTGAATGCGTTCCTGAGCGAGAGCTGGGAGGTTGACCCCTCTGGGGGGCACTGAGGCCACACCACGTTGAAAAAGCGAGCTCAGGCTCGCTTTTTTATTCACTGTCGTGCTGCGGTCGTAGTGCAGCGATCAGAGTCGGCCCAGCAACGGCGCCGCCAAAGGCGGCACTGCCGAGAGTGTTACTGCTGGTCGTACAACTGCTCCATCATCTGATCGATGGTAAAGGTCGCAGGTCGCTGCCGCGGCGGATACACCTTCAGCGATTCGAGGAAGCCATGCAGTTCTGTCCTGGCCATTGCCATTCGGGGCAAAGCCACGCGAACCCACCAATCGTTATAGGTATTTGAATTTTCGTCCGCCCGCTCAAAGGGATCCCGACGCAAATGAAATACCTTGGGGATGCGCAGCGTCTGAAACTGCTCACGCCAGACATCGAACTCCTTCGCCCGTTGCTCGGCGTAAACAACCTTCCAGTCGCCCACGCGCATCGCCGTGAGCAAGCCGTCATCGCTCCAGTAGTAAAACGCATTGCGCGGACCCGTGTCGGCATCACCGGTCAAATAGGGAAGAAAATTAAAGCCGTCAAGATGGTTGTGGTAATCACGCCCGTTAACCGTTACCCCGGCCTTGAGTTCCTCGGCAATCGTGGGCCGGCCGACGGCCGCCATGAGTGTTGGCACCCAATCTTCGTGGGACATGATGTCATTAAAAATCGTCCCCGCCTGAATTTTGCCTGGCCAGCGGACCATCGCCGGAACGCGGAATCCGCCCTCCCAGTTGGTATTTTTTTCACTTCGGAAAGGCGTAATCGCCGCGTCGGGCCACGTATTAAAGTGAGGCCCGTTATCGGTGCTGTATAAAACGATGGTGTTATCGGCAATGCCCAGTTCATCGAGCTGATCAAGCAACCGCCCCACCAGATTATCGTGACCGACCATCGCATCGTTATAAAAACCCTGCCCCGAGAGCCCCTCTTCTGCCTCCGGCGTATGGGTATAAAAATGCATGCGCGTAGAGTTAAACCAAACAAAAAAAGGTTTGTCCTCCTCTGCCGCGCGCTGAATAAACTGCTGCGCGCCATCGAGAAACTCGAGATCGACGGTCTCCATGCGCTTGCGATTCAGCGGTCCCGTGTCGGTCACACGTCCGTCAGCAAAGCTGTGCACAACGCCACGGGGACCAAATCGCGCGCGAAAAGCAGGGTTTTGTGGGTAGTCCGGATCCTCTGGCTCCTCCTCTGCGTTGAGGTGATAGAGGTTGCCAAAAAACTCGTCAAATCCGTGCTCTGTAGGCAGGAACTCGTCGCGATCACCCAGATGGTTTTTACCGAATTGCCCCGTGACATAGCCCTGCTCTTTGAGCAGGGTCGCCAGCGTCACGTCCTCCGGGCGAATGCCCAGGTCGGCGCCCGGAATACCGACTTTGGTCAGCCCCGTGCGAATGGGTGACTGCCCCGTGATAAACGCGGAGCGACCGGCGGTACAGCTTTGCTGTCCGTAATAATCGGTGAACTTGGCGCCTTCGTTGGCAATTCGGTCAATATTGGGCGTCTGGTAGCCCATCATGCCCATATTGTTAGTAGAGAGATTCCAAAAGCCGATGTCGTCACCCCAGATCACGAGGATGTTGGGCCGCTCCATCGCGAGTAGCTCGGGCGCGGCCAGACACAGACACAAAAGCCATCGTCCCCAGTGAACCGTTTTTTTCATTTTGTCTCTCCGAGATATTGCCCAAGCGGGCACCAGCCGAAAAAGCATACCCTCGGGCGTGGCTCAGGCGTGGTGTTGCCAGATTTTATCTGAGCCGCCGAGATGGCCCCAGTCGCTATCAGCGACCAGTTTACTGCTGATACCGCCCCTCGGGCGAAATTCGATTTCCAACCGTAACCGCGCCGGCTCATACGCTGCCATCAGATGCTCGTACAGCACACTCATGCATCTCTCGTAACTAATGATGGTGTCTCTAAACTGATACAGGTATTCCTTAAGGGACTTTAACTCAATGGTTTTTTCCTCGCCGTAGAACCACATTTTGATATGGCCAAAGTCCGGCTGCTCTGCGACGCCGAGAAACGTAAACTCAGGTATGTCGATCTGCTGCTCAAAGCCCCGACCAGCATTAGGCAAACTCTTCAAAAGCGCCGCATCGACGGTATCCCACAGTTTTTTCACCACTCACTCCCCCGAAAAAATTCATCCCGAACACGCCATACCCCCACGATAAGGCGCAGCAACAGAGTGCCGCCGATTGGCTTCTCGCATTATCAGATAGCGTATCTACACCCGGGCCCTGCCCTTTTCGCAAGCGCATGGGGCCCCGGCAACCCTGCAGGCCGCGGAGTATACCTCCGATTGTCGATCGATAGACGGCGCAATCATCAAGGCCAGCGCCTTTATCCCAGCAACGCAAGATTCAGATATCGAAACCGGGTCTGCCATCACTGGCGGAATTTTCGCTGCCACTCATTGTCATGATGGACGTTTTTCAGTAACGTCGAAGAAACCAGTGAGCGAGACCCATGCAAGCGATTCTCAAGCTGGACGTGTCGGGTCAACCCAGAGGGTGGCTGACACTGAACGAGGCGGTCACCGCCTACGCCCGCGGCGATGTTCTCTACGGCATCGGGGAATCCCTTCCCCCCGTATTCGGGGGTGTGCAGCGACTCACGGGAATTCGATCCGAAATTATTCTGCAACCCATCGTCGCTCTCGAAGGCCGGGTGCTTAACCACTTCACCCCTCCGCTTTGTAACCGCACACTGTTTCGGCGTGACGATCACCGCTGTCTTTACTGTGGCGGGCAGTTTGGGCGCGGCGACTTGACGCGGGATCACGTGCTGCCGATGTCACGCGGCGGCACCGATAAGTGGGAAAACGTTGTGGCGGCCTGTAAGCGCTGCAACTGGCTCAAGGACTGCCAAACACCGGAGGAAGCGCACATGCCCCTCTTGGCAGTGCCTTTTAGACCCAACACCTACGAGTGGCACTACCTCGCCAAGGAACGGGTTTTGGCCGATCAAATGGACTACCTGTCGCAGCAGTTCAAAGCGGAGCGCGACTGGGCCCATTAACCGACGCCTGGAAAACTTTTTTCCTCAACGCTACTCCCCGGCCAGCGCTGGTAAATCGCTTAACGGACCTACCCCAATGTGATCGTTGCGACTCTTGCCGTCGTATCAGCATCAGCCATTGGCCTTTCGTCTCGGCTTCGATAGATTATTCTGACCTGTACAGCCGCAATGGAGACCCGCGCCATCGTGACAAGCGATTTGATTATTTCTTTGATCGGCATGCCCGGCTGTGGGAAGAGCACGGTCGGCGCTCAGCTCGCGCAGCAGCTCGATCTGAAGCTTGTTGATGCCGACGGCCTGATTGAAGCCCAAGAACAGCAAACGCTTCAGCAAATCATGGATGGTCGGGGTAATGCGATATTTCGCGCCATTGAAGAACAGGTATTAATCGATATGCCCCTTTTCCCTTCGGTTATATCTACAGGCGGCTCAGTGGTCTATAGCGACAAAATCATGGGGCGCCTGCGCGCCGCCTCTACCGTGGTTTACCTTCGGGCGCGCTATGAAACCATTGAGTATCGTGTCTCACTGGCTCCCCACAGAGGAATCGCCGCTGACGGCGCACAAACATTGAGGGATATTTTTGATGAACGTATTCCCCTCTACGAACGTTACGGTGATCTCACCGTCGACTGTGACGACATCACGCCCCAAGCCGTTGCCGAGGCAATCGTGGCTCAGCTGCAGTAACCAGTCCCCTTGGTGAAAGGCTATCGATGCAGCACCGCGATCTATCAAACACCGCTACCGACAGGCCAACGTAACTGACAGACCACCGCCGGGTGATCCGCGCACGACCGCGTCAGTCACTTTTCACAGGGGGGAACCTACCTTTATACCTCCAAACCGACCACGGTACTTAGCTTAATTTGTTATTTGCGGCATAACGGTTCAGACCAAAAAATTTCTTGTGGCGACAAGGCGCATGCGCTCTGATGGCGCCAACCGGCCGAGGGGGCTGGTCTTTTTTGTTCAGGATCATCGGGAGGTGGTTTGTGGGTGAGAGAGATACCAATGCGGTAACAGAAGAACCGGCAGATGACTTTTTTGAGGGGGTTGGAGAGCTGAGTGACGACGACTTTGAGTCGCTGGACTTTGCCGAGGCCGTTACCGAAAAAGCACTGAAGGCAGCGAAACGGCGGCGAGCAGAAGAACGACTCGAAATGCTCCGCTTACGTGAAGAGCTGGGGGATTACGACTTGGAGTTTGACGACGATTTTTAAGGGAAATTTGCGCTAGGTGCCGGGGGCTCGATCACGTATTTCCTGCTGCCACTCAAAGACATTGAGCTCGATAAATACAAAGGCAAAGAGCCAGAGTGCCGCGTCCCAAAAATCCAGAAAATCTCCTTTAAACCCCCAGTAAACAGCGGCCACCACTAACGTGGCATAGAGCACCATTTTGAGGGTGTTGGCGATCTGTGTGACGGGCTTGGGGGCCGCTCCCCATCGAGTGAGCAGGCGCACTTCGATCTCCAACAAAATCACCACCAAAATCCAGGCGGCCGAGTTTATAACGTCGACCAAAGCCAAACGCTGACCCTCGAGCAAACCAGCCGGAGACGCCACTACCTGCTCCAATCCTGATACCAGCCGAGTGTCAGCTGGCAACTCACCGCAGTTTTCCAGTGATAGCGGAACGAAGTCGTCCAACTTGATCATCACAGACCAACCTTCATTCACCCGAGCGCAGGCGTCACCCCCCAACAGATCACTGGGTAACAGCGTTTGCCACTCCCCGACATAGCCTAAAAATGCCATGACGATGGCCGCCGTACAGAGAAATCGAACGCCGTGAATGGCAAAACGCAGTCGACCTTGCAGACGGTGATCCGGAATGACCGCGGTCTCGAGCTCAAAAAGCAGCAACAGCACGACCCAGGCAACGGTATCGAGAGTGGCAGAAAACAGCTGAATACCCGAGGCCATAGCATCCCCGGACGCCAGGGCGAATCGAGCGCTATCCATCTCCTCGGCAAA
>JAYPXQ010000082.1:0-8765 GCA_038135595.1 Halieaceae bacterium | reverse complement strand
TAAGCCGGCAAGGAAAGGTCGATGTCGATTAAAGGTGATGACAGGCTGGCGCGGTACGCGCGGGGAGACGCGGGGGCATTATTGACGGCGCTTGAACCGTTTCTGCCTGAGGCTGATGCCGCAGGCGCGATTGCACAATTCGAGCGCGAGGGGTTTTGCGTCCTTCCCGAGGTGCTCGACGCCGGTGCAGTCCATCGATACAGAGAGGCCCTGAAGCCTTGGGTGGACGCGGGTCCCCGGGGGCGCAATGTCTTCGAGGGAACGAGGACTCACCGCATATATGCCATGTTGGCCAAAGATCCGATTTTCTGCGAGCTGGTAGCTCATCCAATAGCCCTTGCATGGGCGGAGCATTACTTGGGCGCTAGTTGTCTTTTGTCAGCCTGCTTGGCGATCTGTCTTGGGCCCGGGGAAACACCCCAGCCCTGGCACACGGACGACGGGCATACCACCTTGGCGGCGCCCCGTGAGTTGCTGGGTGTTTCGACATTTTGGGCGCTGGACGACACCACTGCGGAGAACGGCGCTACCGAAGTGCTGCCAAGGAGTCACCTGTGGGCGGGGGCCGATTTCCCCGGTGCCCTCACCGATCAGGATTTTGCTACCGTCAGCGAGGTAGATGCTAATCAGGGCGCCCACCCTGACGCGATCAAGGTCACGATGCCCGCGGGGTCTCTGATGATCGCCAGAGGCGACCTTTGGCATCGCGGCGGCGCGAATCGCACAGAGAGGGCGCGATGGCTCGTGACACCTCAGTATTGTGCTGGCTGGCTGAGACCCTTGGAGACAATGCTCCTGTCGGTACCACTCGACAAGGCCAGAGCGTTACCGCAACGGGTCAGAGAGTTGCTGGGGTACTCCATTCATCCGCCGTTTATGGGGTATTCTGACGGTATGCATCCGGAGCGGGCGTTAACGTAAACTCCCGTTCGGTTTCACATTTCGAAGCGAAGATAGCGAGGTCATCATGCGCGAGTACACCAAGTTTTATATCAATGGCCAATGGGTCGATCCCATCACGCCAAAAACACTAGAGGTGCTGGATCCCTCTACTGAGCAACCCTGCGCTACGATCTCGCTGGGTTCAGGGACCGACGTTGATTTGGCAGTGGCTGCGGCGAAGGCCGCGTTTGAGACCTTCAGTCAGACTTCGGTTGAAGAGCGAGTACAGATGCTGGAGCGGATGGCGGAGATTTTCCAGCGCCGTATCGGAGAGATTGCTGAAGCGATTCGCCTTGAAATGGGTGCCCCCATCAAATTGGCCAGCACTGCGCAGGCGTACGCGGGACTGGGGCACATTACCGAGGCGGCAAAAATCCTCAAGGGCTACACCTTTACGGAAGATCTGGGCCCGCATCGCGTGGTGAAGGAGCCCATCGGTGTCTGTGGCTTGATTACGCCGTGGAACTGGCCCCTCAATCAGGTTAGCTGCAAGGTGGCGCCTGCGTTGGCGGTCGGTTGCACGATGGTGCTGAAACCCAGTGAAGTGGCGCCCCTCTCTGCTTACCTGTATGCCGAAATCATGGACGAGGCGGGCGTACCTGCGGGCGTGTTCAATTTAGTCAATGGCGACGGTCCAACCGTGGGTGAGGCGCTGTCACGCCACCCGGATGTTGACATGATGTCTTTCACTGGATCGACGCGAGCGGGTTCAATGGTTGCCCAGAACGCAGCACCTACGGTGAAGCGGGTCACTCAAGAGTTGGGCGGTAAGTCCCCCAATATCATCCTCGAAGATGCGGATCTGGAAGCAGCCGTCACTCGCGGTGTGCTGCACATGTATAACAACACAGGACAGTCCTGCAATGCGCCCTCGCGTATGTTGGTTCCCCGCGCTCTGTTGGCAGAGGCGGAAGCAATTGCCGCCAAGGTCACCCAGTCTGTGGTGATAGGTGCCACTGAGGATGACACGACGACGATGGGTCCGGTGGTTTCCAAGGTTCAGTGGGACAAAATACAAGGCTTAATCGAAGCCGGTGTCGCCGAAGGCGCGAAGGTGGTCTGCGGTGGGCCGGGTTTGCCCGAAGGCATAGAGCGTGGATACTACGTGCGGCCGACGGTGTTCTCGGAGGTCACCAATGACATGACGATCGCACAACAGGAGATATTTGGTCCGGTGCTTGCCATGTTGCCCTATGACAGTGAAGAGGAGGCCGTCCGCATTGCCAATGATACGCCTTACGGATTGGCGGGATACGTGCAGAGCGGCGACCTCGATCATGCCCGTCGCGTTGCGTCCCGCATCCGCGCGGGCAACGTGCACATTAACGGCGCCTCTCCAGGAATGGATGTTCCCTTTGGCGGCTACAAGCAATCGGGTAATGGCCGTGAGTGGGGTGCGCATGGCTTCACCGATTATCTGGAGATCAAGGCTATCTCGGGCTTTGAAGCGGCCTGAGTCTCTTCGGTAACAGAGGGCGGTCATGAAGGTTATCCTGGCCATTGATCAAGGCACCACGGGTACAACGGTGGCCGTGATGAACGCTCGGGGGAATTTGCTCGGTAGCGTTAACCACGAGTTCCCCCAGATCTACCCGAAGCCTGGCTGGGTCGAGCATGACCCCAATGATATTTGGACCTCAGTCCTCAAAGGTATTCGTGGGGTATTTCGCAAAGGCTTGTGTAAGCCCGCCGATGTCGCCTGCATCGGTATCACGAATCAGCGCGAAACGGCGTTGCTGTGGGAGCGTCACTCAGGAAAACCCGTGGCAAACGCCATTGTCTGGCAGTGCCGGCGGACGGCTGCTTTTTGCGAAGGCCTGAAGCGAAAAGGCTTTGAGTCGATGGTGCGGGATAGGACCGGGTTGGTGCTGGATCCTTATTTCTCCGCCAGCAAGTTTCGCTGGTTGCTCGATGCGACAGAGGGCGCCCGCGGTCGGGTGAAAAACGGTGACTTGGCGGCGGGAACCATCGATGCTTTCTTGCTGTATCGGTTGACTGGCGGAGCAGTGCACGCCACTGACGTTTCCAATGCGTCTCGCACCTCACTGATGAACCTGCAAACCCTCGACTGGGACCCTGAGCTGCTCAAGCTCTTTAACGTGCCAAGAGGAATTCTGCCCGCGATCGTACCTTCCAGCGGCGAACTGGGTTTTACGTCAGGCGTAACGGGGTTGCCCGACGGCATACCAATTTCGGGAATCGCCGGAGATCAGCAGTCAGCATTATTTGGTCAAGCCGGATTTGAACGCGGCGCCGCGAAATGCACCTTTGGGACAGGCTCTTTTATCCTGATGAATACGGGTCATGACCGTATGCATAGCGATGCGGGCCTGCTGAGCACGGTTGCTTGGCAGCTACCCGGAGAGAAGTTCCCGGTTTATGCGCTTGAGGGTGGCGCTTTTGTGTGTGGCGCCGCGGTCCAATGGTTACGCGATGAGCTCGGCATTATTAAACGTGCTCCAGACATTGAGTCACTGGCCTTGCAAGTGCCTGACTCGGCGGGTGTTGAATTTGTGCCGGCCTTGACGGGCTTGGGAGCGCCGCACTGGGATCCCGAAGCTCGCGGGATGATCTCTGGTCTGACCCGAGGCGCGGGCGCGGCGCACCTGGCCCGTGCCACCTTGGAGGCGATGGCGCTACAGAATGTCGACATACTGAGAGCCATGGAGCGCGACTTGGGTCGTCGCATGCGGGCGCTGAAGGTCGACGGGGGTGCGGCGGCCAATAACTTGTTGATGCAGTTACAGGCCGATTATTTGGGTCGGGAGATTGTGCGGCCAAAGGTGATTGAAACCACGGCAGCGGGCGCTTGCTTTCTCGCCGGGCTGGGGGTTGGTCTCTGGAAGGATGTTGATGCCATTGCCAAGGTATGGCGAGCAGAAACAACCTTCCCGAGTCGCATGGGACCGGGACCCAGGCGTCGGCGACTGGAGGCCTGGCGGGTAGCGGTTAATCGCGCGAAATCTCCGTCCTGATGCCCATGGCGGACATTCTGCCCTTCAAAAAAGCACGTAAGCCCGATCAAACTCTGTGTCGAAACGGCCACCATAAATGGCGACCGGTCAAGAGTGACCCTTTCGCGGTTCATCGGGGTGAATTGATCACGCGATTTCGCTGTGAGCGCTGCGGTTCGGAGAAAACCAAGGCGACATGAGATTGTGCTGGGGGCTACCACTATCGGGGATAGTGAGGGTTCGTAAGAGCCGATACACTCCTCATAATTGAGTGTGCTATGGATGGAGCAACATCTATGACGGCTATGATTTATCCCACCACCAACCCCGCGTTAGCGGAGCTAATGGTCGTGGCCCGTGGCGAGGGCCCCTACATCTTTGACAAGCAGGGAAAGCGCTATCTCGAAGGGATGGCCGGGCTCTGGTGTACCGCGCTTGGATACGGCAACGAAGAAATTATCGAAGTCGCGCAGCGGCAAATGCGCGAATTGAGTTTTAGCCATATGTTCGGCGGCAAAACTCACCCGGCAGCTATTGAACTGGCGAACAAGCTTGCGGACATGATTCCCATGCAGGACGGACGAGTCTTTCTCGGCAACTCTGGTTCTGATGCCAACGACACGCTGCTCAAGTTGATTCGCTATTACGCCGAGGCGTCGGGTAACCCCGGTCGGGTGAAGGTTATCGCCCGGGAGCAGGGCTATCATGGGGTGACTTTGGCCTCTGCCGCGCTGACGGCGATTCCTACCAATCACGCGCATTTCCAGTTGCCGTTTGAGGCCCTTGGCGTGCTGCGCACGGGGTCCGCAAACTATTACCGAGGGGCGCACGACGGCGAAACCGAGGCGGATTTTGTAGCGCGCCGAGCGCAGGAGTTGGAGGCGCTGATTCTCGCCGAGGGTCCTGACTCTATCGCGGCAATGATTGCAGAGCCGGTGAGTGGTGCCGGCGGTGTCATCGTGCCCCCAGACGGCTACTTTGCCGCGATTCAGGCCGTGCTGGATCGTTACGACATTTGGTTGTGGGACGACGAGGTAATCTGTGGCTTCGGGCGTCTCGGCGCTGATTTTGGCGCCAACAAAATGGCAATGAAGCCGCAAATGATGACGCTCGCCAAGGCGCTCTCCTCTGCTTATGTGCCGGTATCTGCCGCGATAGTGCAGGGCGATATCGCAGACTGTATTAATGCTTCTGCCGCTGAGGTGGGCGTATTCGGTCACGGCTACACCTACAGCGGGCATCCTCTGGGTTGCGCCGTTGCCAGCAAAGTGATTGATATTTATCAGCGCGACAATATTTTTCAGCATGCAGAGACTGTGGGCGACTACTTGCAGGGTCGTTTGCGCGCGCTATCGGATCATCCGTTGATTGGCGAGGTTTCCGGAGTGGGGATGATTGGCGCCGTGGAATTGGTTGCTGATAAGGCCACCAAGCAGCCATTTGATGGCATGAAGGTGGGCCAGTTCTGTGCTAAGGCGGCGGAAGAGAACGGGCTGATTGTCAGACCGCTGGGCGGCAATCGGGTGGCGGTCTGTCCGCCGCTGATTATCCAGAATGAGCACGTTGATGAGTTGATCGACAAGCTATCCGCCGCACTCAACACGACGCTGGATTGGGTTCGTGCCGAAAAGTTGATTTGACTAGGGGAGTTGCAGCGCCAAGACAATCTTGCCGACACGCCGCCAGAGCCGTCGCCGGCTGAATCCTTAGGTGTCTGAGCCCTTCCTGTGGGGAGGGGCGCTGGTGCTTTTAGCGGTTTCCGCCGCAGTGCGACTCGGCCGCGTCATGAGCCGATGTTTGCGCACAAGCGACCGCATCTGATTGTAGTTTAACCCCAGCAACGTGGCCGCCTCATTTTGTCGTTGTCCGGCCGCGGCAAGCGCCCGGATGAGCCAATCGCGCTCCGCGTCTTTGATTGCCGCTTTCAGATCAATGGGCCATTGGATGAGATGGGTCGGCGGTGCGCCATGGGCGTCGCTGCGCTCGCTGGCGGTGATGGGCGCCCCATTTCCCGGTGCAAATGGGTTAATGACGATCTGCTCAATTGGGACCGCGTTCTCACTCGCCCGAAACAGAGATCTTTCGACGGCATTTTTTAATTCCCGAATGTTCCCCGGCCAATGGTGGGAGCCGAGTTGGGCGAGGGCGGCGTCAGAAAAGCCCGGAAAGTATTCCCAGCCCAACTCGCGACACATCCTCAGGGCAAAGTGCTCCGCAAGTTCAAAGACATCGTCGTCCCGGTCTCTCAAGGGCGGTAAGTGCACCACATCAAAACTCAGCCTATCAAGGAGATCCCAGCGAAATTGTCCGCGGTCGGCCAGCGCGGGGAGATCGACGTTGGTCGCACCTACCAGGCGAACATCCACTTGCAGGGTTTTTTGACCCCCGACGCGCTCAAATTCTCCGTATTCGATGACGCGCAATAGCTTTTCCTGCAGACGCAGTGACATGGTGGCGAGTTCATCGAGAAACAGGGTGCCGCCATCTGTGCGCTCAAAACGCCCGATGTGCTTTTTGGTGGCGCCTGTGAAGGCGCCTGCCTCGTGACCAAAGAGCTCACTCTCCAACAGGGTCTCTGCGATGGCGCTACAGTTGATTTTGGTGAAGGTTTGGTCCCAACGCGGTGAGAGGTAGTGCAGCCGTTCAGCGATGAGTTCTTTGCCCGTGCCTCGCTCGCCGATGATCAAGGCGGGTCGGTCAATGCCGGCCAATTGCGAGACGTGATTGAGGGCTGCCGAGAGTGTACTCGAGTGACCGATGATCGTGGGTGAGGCGGCGCGCATCGTAATATTTTAGACCTTAAAAGGCATATTTTCTAATTTATATAGGTCAAAAAAACCTTTAATTTTGCAATTGGGCGTTCTAGGGGCGCCTAAATGACTGATTAAGCGCCATTTAATGGCTGTGGCACGTTAATCGCATTAAGCGTAGCGAAGCCCGCAGAGGGCTCGCAGGGGCCGGTTGGCTCTACTCACAAGGATGATAGGAGAGATGAAATGGATGTTATCGATGAGCGCGGATTGATTTATGTCGCAGTGTTATTTGTCTGCAGTGCATTGGCGGTGTTTGCCGGCCCGGCACGCGCAGCAGCGACATTCGGTGTCGTAGCAGCCTCAATTGAAGGGGCTTACTGGGTAGGTAGCAGTCTCATGGGCCAGTATCACACCCAAGGCAAGAGGCAGAGTCGGCCAGAGGCGGGGTTGACCCGTGGCCAGTAAACCCACGCAGGTGAGCAGTCGTTGGAATATGGGCAAGCGTATTTGCCTGCTGGTACTGATGACGCCCGCAAGCCTAGTGGGATGCGGTGGGCTGGTCGTGGTCCAGGAGTCCCCTTCTACCGATTACGACCTGTGTATTGAAAAACGGCAAGCGGGTGGCGTTTCACCAGAAGTTGCTGCCCTGGATTGCCTGCCAGTAGCTGCTGGGCAGGCGTCGGTAAACAGCTGATAGGAGAGAGCACAATGGGCATTTTTTCAAGAATATCGGATATCGTGAACTCCAATCTCAACGCGCTGTGCGACAGCGCCGAAGACCCGGAAAAAATGATTCGCCTGATTATTCAGGAAATGGAGGACACCCTAGTGGAGGTGCGTAGCGCCTCGGCCAGGGTGATTGCGGATCAGAAAACCGCATCCCGTCGTCGCGACCGAATAGCGGCGGACGTTTCGGCGTGGGAAGAAAAGGCGAAGTTGGCGGTTTCTAAAGGTCGAGATGATCTGGCGAAGGCGGCGCTACAGGAACGTCGCGCCGTGGAGGATACGCTTCGTCTGGTCGAGAGCGAGCTCACGGCCTCCGGTGAGCATATTGACCAATTGAACGAGGAGATTGGCCAGTTGCAGCAGAAGTTGGACGACGCCAAAGCCAAGCAGAAAACAATTTTACTGCGGGCGACAACCGTTCAGTCTCGCGTGCAGGTGAAAAATCAGGTGCAGCGCAAGGAGCTCGACGATGCATTTGCGCGGTTTGAGCGTTTCGAGAGGAAGGTAGATAACCTCGAAGGGGAATTGCAGGCGATGGACCTGGGGCGAGATACTGCGGCTAACCTGGCCGCTGAGATTGACGCTTTGGGCGAAGCGGACTGGTTGGAGGAAGAGCTGTTGCGCATTAAGGGCAGCATGACCGGTGGCAGCTCAGAGTCATCGAGCGATGACGGTCAGGGTTATAAAACCTGAAGTATTTTGATCAATCTGAAACCATAGGAATTGGCGCTGCGGCTTTTATTGACCCAGTGTTCAGCAGGGAGGTGAGATGAACCCATTCGAAATGTTATTCGTGCCGATGATCTTGTTTATGGTGATCGTCGCACCCACCTGGATTGTGATGCATTACCGCAGCCTTAACCGCTCTAGCCGACACCTGACCGAGGAAGACAGGCAGGCGCTGGAGGATATGCTGGTGGCGGTGGATCAGTTAGCAGAGCGGGTTGAATCACTCGAATCGATTCTCGATGCCGATCACCCCGATTGGCGTGGGAACGACGGTGGCAAAGTAGGTAAGGAGCAACAGTCATGAGTGATCGCAACAAACGCACGTTCAGTGAGAGCCGCCAGCGGGGTTGGGGTATGGGTTTGTATCGAAACCGCTCCGAAGGCTGGGTCGGCGGGGTGTGTGCTGGATTGGCAGCCCACTGGGATGTACCCAACTGGGTCATTCGACTGGCGGCGGTGGCATTGCTGATGTTTACCGGCACGCTCGCATTTTGGCTTTATGTGCTGGCCTGGTTCGCCATTGCGCCTCAGGCGTCACGGTGGTCCGGGGCGGCTGATGAAGACGCTGCGCTGGATATGGAATACGACGAGGATAAGCAGGCGTTTCGCCGTAAAACTGTATTTCGCTACACGGATGCTCCCTCGGAGCGATTGCGTAAAG
>JAYPXQ010000081.1:0-8985 GCA_038135595.1 Halieaceae bacterium | reverse complement strand
GCGCCGCGTGGGCGGCGAGCAGGTCCGGGTCGGTGCGGTACAGGCCGTGGCGCATACGGTAGTCCTCAAGCACCAGAATTTCGTGCTCGGGTTCGACCCTGCGCCCGAGCTCTTGCTCGGCAACCGGGTTCACATACTCACCTACCGGGTATTCGTAGAGGTAGTCCCCCAGATGCAGCACCACGTCGAGCTCAGACTCGGCGATGTCGCGGTAGGCGTGAAAGAACCCCTGCGGGTAATTCGAGCACGACGCCACCGCCATCTTGAACTCGCTCACCGCCCCTGTGGGCAGGGTGCGGGTGCAACCCACGGGCGAGGTCACGCCATGGGCCATAAAGCGGTAGCAGTAGCTTTGACCGGGGGCGAGGCCCGCGGCGTCGACCTTGACGGTGTAATCGCGCTCGGCGCGGGCAACCGCCTCACCGCTGGCCACGATGATCTCAAAAGCAGCGTCGGAGGCCACCTGCCAGGTGCAGGGCACCGCCGCGGTATTGCCACTCCCCGGTAATACGCGCGTCCACAGGATCACGCGATCAGCCAATGGGTCACCACTCGCAATACCGTGGGTAAAGTGCGCGGCGGCGGGTTTATCAACGGCAAAGCCCCGCAACGACAGCGCGCCAAGGGACGCGCCCGTGGCTTGGAGTAAAGAACGGCGGCGAAGGGGTGTGGGCATGGGTGTCACCTGTTGGAAGGATGCCGAAGGTGCATTATGAGGGAGATTGGCGACCAACGGACGAAGTCGATCAAAACATAGCTCATCGCGGCTTGGCCCCCCACGCCTGGGCCGCCCGCTGTAATTTCAGTCGGCGAAAGACGGCCGGAAGGTTAGGCTGAGCTTAATAAACGGGCTACTGCTCACGTCGATGCTTGGGCCACTGACGTCGCCGTCGGTAATGGTGAGGGCGCGCAGGCCACCCACCCCCACTGAGCCCTCGAGCCAGAGCGGGCCCTTGAGGCGCATGCCCCCACCAAAGCCCAAATCAAAACCACTCAAATTCAGGCCCACCGCACCGGTGGCGTTGTTTACCGCCCAGCTGTTGCCTGAGTAGGAGGCACCCAATGAAACAAACCAGTCCTTACTGGGGGCGTACATGACTTGCGGCCAGGGCAGGATGGCGCTCACGCTCCAGCGCTCGTTAAGGGTTAGCGAAGCGCCCACATAGGGCAGCACGCTGGTGCCAAAGTCCGAGTCATCAAACACCACGCCAAACAGCCACCAGAGGCGGTCATTGCGGGTGTAGCGCGCCACCGCGCCGCCCATCACCTGCCAGTAGTCCTTACCGCGCTCACCGAGGCTCGAGTGGTTGTAAAAGGGCACCAGCGCGGCAATCACCTGCCAGTCGGGGTCAACCTGATACAAATACCCCGCGGCAATTGAGGCACTCGTTACCGTAAAGTCCTCGCCGTTATCCACCGAGAAGTCGGCGTAGGAGACATATTCACCCAACACCGCCATGCTGCGTTTGCTCAGTAAAAACGGCACCCCGGCATACTGGCTGGTGCCGGTCGCCTGGTAGCGGGTGCCCGCGGTCTCGGGGGTGGCGCCCTCCTCGCTCACCATGGCATCGCCGTAATGACTGCTGCCCAAAAACGCTACCGGCAAAAAGGGCGCGTTGCTAAAGCTGCGGGCAAAGACCAGATCGGATTCGGTGAAGGCTCTAGCGGCGCGCTCGATAAAGCCCTCCTCGGGCGGCACCACCTCGCTGGTGAGCGCGCCATCACCGCCTTTGGCCTCGGCGCTGTGTCCGTGCGCGCTGTACTCGGCCGTGGCCTCTGCACCGAGGTCACTGCCGTCAGACATGGCCACATCGCCAAGCAACCTCTCTTCTGAAAAGGCCGGCGCTGGCAACGCACTCAAGGCAACACAGACCGCAAGTAGCGGTGCACTGAGCGAGAATCTGGGTTTGTCATCGGTGGCGCGCAAAAAAAAACTCCGGTGGGGTCGAGGCGTTATTCTCGGGCAATCTTGGTGCGGCGGTGATTTTACCGCGCCATAGGGCTCAGGAATTGGGGCGGCAACCGTTATCCTAGCAATCCAAACGCGCTAGGGGTCGTAGCATGACGATACGCCCCTTTGCGTTTCAACCTCCGACGGGTGGCAATTGGTGACAGATCAGGATCGACACAACTCGGACCCCGACACGCGACACAGCCCGTGGCGGTTTTGCACCGCGCCCTGTATGGACTGGACCGACCGGCACTGCCGGCGGTTCTGGCGCGTGCTGACACGCCGTGCCCGGGTCTACACCGAGATGGTGACCACCGGCGCGCTTCTGCATGGTGATGTCGAGCGTCACCTGCGCTTTAACGATGAGGAGCATCCGGTTGCACTGCAGCTGGGCGGCGCGGCCCCCGAGGAGCTCGCACAGTGTGCAGCCCTCGGTGAGCAATGGGGCTACGACGAGATCAACCTCAATTGCGGCTGCCCGTCGGACCGCGTACAGAACGGCCGCTTTGGGGCCTGCCTGATGGCGGAGCCCACCCTGGTGCGCGACTGCGTGGCGGCTATGCGGGCGGCCTGTGACATCCCGGTGACGGTCAAGCACCGGATCGGTATCGACCACCAGGAGTGCTACTCCGAGCTCGTTAATTTTGTGGGCACGGTGGCCGAGGGCGGTGCCGAGGTCTTTATTGTGCACGCGCGCAAGGCCTGGCTGCAGGGGCTCTCGCCCAAGGAGAACCGTGAGGTGCCGCCGCTCAATTACCCGTGGGTAAACCAGCTAAAGCGCGACTTTCCCGACCTAACTATCGTCATCAATGGCGGCATCGAAACACTGGATGCCTGCGAGCAACATCTGGAGCACGTCGACGGTGTGATGCTCGGCCGCGCGGCCTACCAGAACCCGTGGCTGCTGAGCGAGGTCGACGCGCGGCTGTTTGAGGCGACTGCCTCTGTGGACAGGACCCGCGAACAGGTGATTGAAACCATGCTGCCCTACATCGAAGAACAGTTGAGCGACGGCGCAAGACTGCATCACGTGACTCGGCACATGCTGGGACTGTATCAGGGGCAGTACGGCGGGCGGCAGTACCGCCGGCACCTGAGCGAGCACGCCTACAAAACCGAAGCGGGTGTGGCGACCTTGCTAGAGGCGGCGGCGTTTTGTGCCGCACCCCCCGAGCGCGCCGTTGCCCTAGGCTAGATCGACAGCCCGTCGATTAATAGGGTCGCCGGTTTTCTATAATGCGCTATCACTGAAACTCGCCAAGACCGAACGGACCGAGGTATACCATGTCGAACGAAGAAGGGCTCAAAGAGGTCATCGAACTGCTCCACGAACTAAAACTGGAACTGGTCGCCGAGATGGATTACGCATCGTTGGAGCTTCAGGTTGAGGCCATCATCGACAAGATGTATGCCTTAACCGAAGGCGACTGAAACCGCAATACCGACGCCTCAACTCACGGCGCCAGTACGGCCAGCGCGCCGTGATCAAGGTGCTGAATCGATGCCTTCGGCCCGCTCCAGCGTGGTAACCAGATCGCGGAAGGCGCCGGCGTTTTCTTCACTCATCGACATTAGCGTGCGATGCGCGGCAAGTACCTGCTTCGCTACTTCACCCTCTTCGCAGGCTACCGCCGGGATCTCCGTGATGCCGGCATCGGCATTGCAGCACTCGCTGCGACGCTCGAAGAGCTGATCAAAACCCATGGTGTCGAGCAAGCGATCAATGCTGGGGTTGGTGCTAAAAATCGCCGGGCGAAAATCAAATCGCTCCTTGGTCTGAATCGCCAATTGCGCGAGCATGCCCAGAGTGGTGCTGTCGAGCCCGTCGGCCTCGGTCACATCGACCCAGACGCTGACAAAGTCGGGCTCGGCAAACATCGACTGAAAATACTGATCAAGCGCCGTGCACATGGTCAGACGCACATCGCCCTGTAACTTGAGTACGTGAGCACCGCCATTCGATGCCGCACAGATCCGGCAGTCGCTCAACCCACACCTCTGCTGACAAAGAGTCCCGCAATGTCATCAGCCAGGTCATCCGACGTGATCTCACCGAGGCCTATGCGACGAATCAGATCGCCGGGTTTTTCCAATGAGCCACTGAGGCGCTGTAGCAGGGTTTTCTCGCGCTCGATTAAATCTACCTCGTCGATGGTTTCCAGCACGCCATCGGACATCAACACCAGCATAAAAGTCTCGGGCAATGTGATTTCCTCGAGGCCGTAAGTTGCCTCGGGCGTGAGCCCCACGGGCATGCCCTCGCCGGGCAGGTATTGGATGTGGTCTGGTGTCATCAACACGGGTTTGGGCAGGTGACCGGCGACGGAGTATTGCAGGGTGTGGCGCTCAAAGTCGAGACAACCCACCACCATCGTTGCGTACTTATTCACATGGAGCTCTAGCAGCTCGCGGTTGGCCAGGGTGAGCATTTCGATCGGATCGATGACAGTTTTATCATCGCGGCGCAGATAGTCGGAGCGCTTACGGGCAAACAGGTTTTTCAGGAGCACTGTGGCAAAGGCCGAGGAACTGCCGTGGCCCGACACGTCTGCCAGAATAAACACCACCCGGTGCTTACCCACCTTGAAGTAGTCCGTGAAATCACCACTCAAATACAGTGACGGCAGAATGCGATGGCTGAACCAGTAGTCCCCCGCCTTTAGCGAGTGCGCGGGGAACATGGCTTTTTGTACCTGCCGCCCCGCCGCCTGATCCTGCTCCAGGATTCGCAGCGAGTGACTGAGCTCGGTATTGGCGCGCTCGAGATTTTCGTTGGATTCCACCAGATCGCGCTGGAGCTGACGGTGGTGCACGCTGCGCTCGATGGCGCGCCGCACCAGACCGGGCTTCTCCGCCGGGTTAACAAAAAAGTTGGCGGCACCCAGACCCAGCGCGGTGGTCATGCTATCCATATCGCGGTGGTCGCTTACCGCCAGCACCGGAACCTGCACGTCGAAGGTGCGCATGGCACGCCGCACCGACGCCCATGAAACGTCCAGTAATTCCACGTGGCAGATCACGCAGTCCCACGGGCTGTCCGCTCCCAGCACCGCCTCAATGTCGGGGGCGTCGGGGGTGATCTCGTAGCGATGGTGGGGGTCATCGAGGGCTGCGACCAGAGCGGCTGCGCGCTCAGCCTGATCGTCCACGACCAAAACGGCCCCGATCTGGGTCATGTCAGCAGCGTTGCGGCCAACGACGGCGGGACATCAGAACTCTTCCTCGTCCCAATCATTGTCAAACTCAGAAAAGTCATCCTTCACCTGACCCTCTGACTCGAGTACCGCTCGATTTTGCAGGTAAACGTCGCGATAAAAAACGTAACGATCACCGGTAATCACCGCTTCTGCGTCAAGCAGCCCGGCACGCGCATCA
Source organism: Halieaceae bacterium (assembly GCA_038135595.1). GTDB lineage: Bacteria > Pseudomonadota > Gammaproteobacteria > Pseudomonadales > Halieaceae > Luminiphilus. Next base: position 3,659 of record JAYPXQ010000081.1, on the reverse strand, counting down.
ATCACGTTAAACAGGCGCAGACCCCAAAAAACTTCGTCATTGATCAACTGTCCAGTGGGCGAGGCGAAGGCGTCGAAGGCTGTGCCCGTAGCACCGCGCACGGTACTGGGGCCTAACAGCGGCAACACCACATAGTTGCCCCGGGGCACTCCCCAGATATGCAGTGTGTGGCCAAAGTCGGTCTCGTAGCGTGGAATGCCCGCCTTGGTGGCCACATCAAACAGGCCGAACACCCCAACCGTCGTGTTGGTGACGACCCGAAAGGTATTGTTCAGCGCCTGCTCAAAGCGGCCCTGTAAAACGGCGTTGAGCACGCCATTAAAATCGTAAAAATTTTTGAAGAAGTTGTTAACGCCGACGCGACCCACCTCGGGCATGATAGCGTCGTAGCCTTTGGCGACCGGCTTTACAAGGTAGCGGTCCAAGCCGTCGTTGGTGTTGTGCATCCAGCGGTTGTAACCCTCCCACGGGTCGGACTCGGTTTGCGCGAACGCCGGCGCCATCCCACCCAGCAGCGCCATCAGAGCGAGGGTCTGGACCGCCGACCGCGTCGGCGCCAGCGCAGTGCGCCATGCGATGCGTGACACACTCGAGCGCGTGCTCCTCGCCACTGAAACCGCGCGTGATCTGGGGAAATAAATTGTGGCGTACCGCAACATACCGAGGCGCTCTGGGCTCTCTTCGGGTGTAACTGTAACGCTATTGTCTGCGCGGGTCACGGGGGCTCAGCGTGGATTATCTACCATCCAACGCTGCACCTGCTGCCACTGCTGCTCCAAACGCTTGCTCGACACCGGCAGTCGGGTCTTCATTTGCTGCGCGAACAGCGACACCCGAAATTCCTCGAGCATCCAGCGGTAGGTGTAGGCCTCGTCAGAGAGACGAAGCAAACCCGGATACTGCTTGATCACCATCTCGAGTTTGTCGGTCCACGGAGTCAATAACTGCAGCGCCTTTTGATCTTTGAGGTACTGCCCGTTCAACCGGCTGATGCGGTGTTCTGCCGCGCGAGCATAGCGCGGATACTGAGCAAGCCATTCACTACCCGCGTAGCGCACGGTGTCACTGGCCAACAGGGAGGCCATGTTGCGCCAGCAATCCTGTTGACTGTCGAGATAATCCTGACTTCCCAAGCGGGTCGTCGCCGTGCGCGCCGCGGTCCATGCGGCGAGCGCCTCACCGATTCGCCCTGCTACAGAGGCCGCCTCGGCGTGCCAGTCGGTGCGCAGTGTGTCGAACCACGCTTTAAACGCCGCCTCATTACGCGGGGGCTCCATACCGCGCAGATGCTGATGGGCCACCGCCGCAATCACATCGTCAACCAACCGCTTTCGATCAACCTCCACCGCCGCAAAAGCCAGCGTCAATTCGTTACCCGCCAGCAACGACTTACGCAGTGATTTGATCAACTGACTGGCCTGTTTGATCGCCAACGCCACCAACCCCGCCTCGTGGGCCAGCGCTGCCTCACCGGGGTAATCGAGCAAACGAATCGCCACACCCTCTGTCTCGGGCACCAGCGCGGGGTGGGCGATGACCTCGAGCCCGGCAGCCCGGGACTTCCACACCGCGGGCAGCTCACCAAAATCCCAGCGCTCGACTGCTGCGCGTTCGGGTGAGTCGGCCTGGGGTGTAGCTGCCGGCGTCTCCCCACCTCTGAACTCGGCCACCAATGCCGCCATGTCGCGACCCTGCCCCAGCAGCTTGCCCGCGGCATCCACCACGCGAATATTCATGCGATAAAAATCTTCGAGCTGAGCCGGTTGCCAGTCCGACGGAGTCACCTGCACCCCCCGCTGGCGCTTCAGCACCCCGCCCAGTGCCGTGCAGAGGTCGGTGTCCTCTGCGGTGAGTTCTGCCAGCGCCGCGTCGACCACGTCGGGTGCGGGCACCAACTGTTTACGACTCGCCTTGGGCAGCCCCTTGATAAGCGCAATACATTTATCGCGGAGTAATCCCGGAACCAGCCAGTCGAACAGATAACGCGGTGCGCGATTCAAGAGCGGTAGCGGGATCGTGATCGACACGCCGTCGTTCTGGCGACCGGGCTCAAACTGGTATCGGAGCTGGTAGTCCACCCCTTGCCAATGCAAAGTGGGTGGAAACTGCGCCTCGACCTCGGCGCCGGGGTCGCGCACCAGAATCTGCTCCCGTTTAAGCAGAAGATGCGCCTCCCTGCTCTTATCCTGCCTAAGCCACTTGATCAACGCAGTCATGCCGACGCACGCGGGCGCGAGACGTTCATCGTAAAACTGCACCAGTGCCTCTTCTTCAATGAGCAGGTCGCGGCGCCGCGTACGCGACTCCAGCTCCTCCACCGAGCGCATGAGGGAGAGATTCTCGCGCAGAAAGCGCGGCGGCTTTATGACGTTGCCGGTCACCAAGGCGTCGCGAATAAAAATGTCTCTTGCGGCCTTGGCGTCAATCTCACCAAAGTGCACCCTTCGACCATCGCTGATGGTCAAGCCATACAGCGTCACGCGCTCCTTGGCCATCACCCGACCACTGCGACGCTGCCAGGCGGGCTCGTAGTGATGCCGTTTGAGCACTTGGGGGTTCACCCGCAGTAACCAGTCGGGCTCGATGGCGGCGCACTGGCGAGCGTAGATCTGGGTGGTCTCTACCACTTCACCGGCCACCAGCCACGGTGGGGGCTTTTTGTATTGGCCAGAGCCCGGGAACACCAGCACCTTGCGGTTGCGGGTGGCGTTGAACTGCTTGCCCTCGTCGCGTTGGGCCACATTGCCCAGCAAGCCGGTGAGAAGCGCTCGATGAATAGCCTCGTAGGCTTCCTCCTCAGGCAACTGCGGGCGCACGCGAAACCCCAGTTGGCGGCAGGCGATAACAAGCTGTGAGTGAATGTCGCGCCACTCTCGCATGCGCATAAAGGCGAGGTACTCCCGCTGGCACAGCTTGCGCAGCTGATTCTGGCTCAGCGCCTGACGCTGCGACTCGTAATGACGCCACAGGGCGAGCCAGGCGAGAAAATCAGACTGCGGGTGCTGAAAACGGGCGTGAGCCTGATCGGCCTGGGCCTGCTTGTCGGCCGGTCGCTCCCGCGGATCCTGAATCGACATGGCACTGACAATCACCAGCACTTCAGCCAAACAGCCCGACTCACTGGCCGCCAGCAACATGCGGCCAAGTCGCGGATCTACCGGCAACCGCGCCAACTTGCGACCCAGCGCCGTAAGCCTGCCCCGCGCCGACACCGCACCCAGCTCCTCGAGCAGCCGATAGCCGTCGCGGACCACTTTGGCGTCGGGGGGGTCGATAAAGGGAAACCGCGCCACGTCCCCCAACCCCAGCTCGAGCATGCGCAGCACTACGGCGGCGAGATTGGTGCGCCGGATCTCGGGGTCGGTAAATTCCGGTCGCGCGTCAAAGTCCTGCTCGCTATAGAGCCGCAGGCAAACCCCCTCGGCCACGCGACCACAGCGACCCATGCGCTGGTTGGCGCTGGCGCGGGATATCGGCTCAATAGGCAAGCGCTGCAAGCGGCTGCGCACGCTGTAGCGACTGATGCGGGCCTCGCCGGGGTCAATCACGTAGCGAATGCCCGGCACGGTAAGGGACGTCTCGGCCACGTTGGTGGCGAGCACTACCCGCATGCCGGCACCGCCGCTGGTAAATACCCGATTCTGCTCGGCCTGACTCAA
>JAYPXQ010000080.1:459-9232 GCA_038135595.1 Halieaceae bacterium | reverse complement strand
ATCGATCCGGCATTAATCTCTACTTTACTTTTGCCTGCATGCCGGAAGATGCCGGGGTCATGGGAGACCGTTACTTGCAGAGCTGGGATCGGGCGCTGACCGCGACCGCCGAAGCCGGAGGTGGGATTGCTCACCACCATGGATCGGGTCGATTGCGGCGCGACTATTTGCGTCATGATCTGGGTCCGGCAGGCATTGACCTGTTGCGCACGCTAAAACATGCGATTGACCCTCAGGGTATTTTGAACCCAGGAAATCTGCTGCCTCCGGGTGAGTAAAGGTGAAGGGGAGGCTGTTGTGAACTCGCCGTCGGGAAACACGCCGCCGCTTATTTTAGCGATCGATTTTGGCACGCAGAGTTGTCGCGCTCTGGCGTATAACGCCCAAGGTGCGTGTCTCGCGAAGAGCCAGGTGCCGGTCAGTCAATATCAGCATCCCGAGCCGGGATGGACAGAACACGATGTTGAGGGCTTTTGGATTCTCCTGACCGAGAGTTGCCGAGGATTATGGTCCAAAGGTGTCTCGCCGAATGACATTGGTGCTGTTGTTGTTACAACCCAGCGTGCTTCAGTCATTAATCTCGATGAGCGCGGGCGGCCTCTGCGCCCGGCTATCATCTGGACGGATCAACGTCGGGCGCCGCTACGCCATCGGTTGCCATGGCATTGGCGGGCGCTGTTTGGGTTGCTCCGTATTCGTCCCATTGTCGATAACCTCGAGGCGGAAGCGGAGGCTAACTGGCTCGAGCGACATCAACCCGAAGTGCTGGCGCGCACCGCTCGTTTCCTGCTGCTGTCGGGTTACCTGAATTATCGTTTAACGGGAGAGTTCAAAGACAGCGCGGGTAGCCAGGTTGGGTATATACCCTTCGACTTCAAAAAGCAGGATTGGTGCGCAGATTCGGACTGGAAATGGCACAGCATTGCCATCAAACGCTACATGTTGCCAGAACTGCTTGCCGTCGGCGAAAAATTAGGTGCGATTACCCCCGATGCGGCCAGAGAGACGGGGTTACCTGAAGGCGTGCCGGTGATCGCAGGGGCGGCAGACAAAGCCTGCGAGGTGCTGGGGGTAGGCGAATTGGATTCCTGTGTCGCCAGTGTTTCCTGCGGCACCAATGCCACCATCAACACAACGCGCTCCAAATACGTTGAGGTTTTGCATTTTATGCCAGCGTATCCTGCGGCCCTCCCTGCGCACTTCAATACAGAGATTCAGGTGTTCCGTGGTTTCTGGATGGTGAGTTGGTTTTTAGAGCAATTTGGTGAGCGCGAGCGTAAGCGTGCCGAGACCGAGGGTGTAGCGGCCGAAACGTTGCTGGAAGCATTACTCGAGCAGACCCAAGCGGGCGCCAGTGGACTCGTGCTGCAACCCTTCTGGAACCCGGTGCTGGGCGAAACGGGCCCCGAGGGTAGAGGGAGTATTGTCGGCTTTAAAGACTTTCATACCCGCGCACATGTGTACCGGGCGCTGATTGAAGGTCTTGCCTTTGCGCTCAGGTCGGGCAAAGAACGCATTGAGCGGCGAACAAAAACGCCTATCAGCTGTATACGTGTATCGGGCGGTGGTGCCCAAAGCGACGCGGTGGTGCAGATTCTTGCCGATGTGATGAATTTGCCCATTGAGCGGTTTGAAGACTGCGAGGCCAGTGGACGCGGCGCAGCGATGATCGGTGCTGCGGCCTTGGGTTGTTACCCCTCTATCGGTGCGGCAGCCGACGCCATGTTGACCGCTACGGCACGCGTCAATCCTGATCCGAGAAAGGCCGCTGACTACGATGCAATCTATCGAAATAACTACAGCCCGCTGTATGGACGGCTGAAATCACTGTTTATGCGCCAGACCTGACGATATCTGTCCGACAGTGAGCCGGGCTGGTGCGTCACCTTCGTGGCAAAAAAATGGCGTGTTTTTTGCACCACTCTATGGCTCGAGAATAGATGAGACGTTGCGGAACACTTGCCCTATGATCAACCTCAAGTTTTTGACGTTGAGCGCACTGTTGAATGAGTTTTCGCAAATTACTGAGTACGGCTTTCCTGAGTGCGTTGCTGTTGAGCTGCGATAATGCGCCTGTTGTGGATAACGACACTTACTCAACCTCACCTGCCTTAAGTTTGGGCGGTGGCGGCCGTCCCGATGCGCCGGCATGGAGTCGCAGCCCGGTTTACGGCAGTAACGGGATGGCCGCAACGGCACATCCATTGGCTTCTCAGATCGCCATCGACATCATGAAGAAGGGTGGTTCAGCGCTAGATGGCGCCATCGCCGCGAATGCCGCCCTAGGGCTGATGGAGCCGACCGGAAATGGGATTGGCGGCGACATATTTTTTATTATTTGGGATCCTGCTACGGAGCAACTATATGGCTATAACGGCTCTGGTCGCGCGCCTATGGAGCGCTCGCTAGACGATCTCAAGGCGCAAATCGGCACGCTCCGCGAGCGTGGCGCGATGCCCGAGAGCATGGCTGGCATGCCACACCGAGGATCTTTGCCCGTCACCGTGCCGGGCACGGTCGACGGCTGGTTCGCGGCTCACGAGCGCTTTGGTAAGTTGCCCATGGTTGAGGTGCTGGCACCCGCCGTGCGCTACGCACGAGAAGGGTTTCCTGTCACGCCTGTGATCGCGTATTACTTTGAGCGCAATCAGGCGGCTTTCGAGTCGCAACGGGAATTGATAGAGGAACTCGATAACGCCAACGCCATCTGGTTTAAGGGGGGAGTTCCTCCAAGGGTGGGTCAATTGTTCCGCAACCCGGACCTTGCCAACACGCTGGAAATCATCGCGCTGGAGGGGCGTGCGGCGTTTTACGAGGGTGAGCTTGCGCAAAAAATGGACGCATACTTTCAGCGCATTGGCGCTGATATGCGCTTGGCGGACCTCGCTGCTCACCGAGGCGAGTGGGTGCAGCCTGGCAGCGTACATTACCGAGGCTACGATGTTTTCGAGTTGCCGCCCAATGGTCAGGGTTTTGCTGCACTGCAGATGCTCAATCTTTTAAAGCAGATCGACTTGCGTCAGTACCCCCGTGGTTCGGCTGAAGTCTTGCACTACATGGTGGAAGCGAAGCGCCTTGCCTTCGAAGATGTCGCGCGCTTTTACGCGGATCCGGCTTTTGCAGCCGCGCCACTATCCGCTTTGCTCTCTGATGGGTACGCCCAGCAGCGCTTTGCACTGATTGATCCAGAGAAGGCGACACCTGCCTTTGGGCCCGGGGAGCCCAAACTGGAGGGAGAGGGCGATACCACCTATCTCACGGTGGCTGATGCCAACGGCATGATGGTGTCGTTGATCCAATCAAATTATCGCGGCATGGGAACGGGCCTGGTGCCGGATGGTTTAGGCTTTATGTTGCAGAATCGAGGAGAACTGTTCTCCCTCGACCCCAATCACCCCAATGTTTACGCGCCAGGTAAGCGTCCCTTCCACACGATCATCCCAGCATTCGTGATGAAAGACGGTAAGCCCTTTATGAGTTTTGGGTTGATGGGCGGTGCCATGCAGCCGCAAGGCCACGTACAGGTGTTGGTGAATATCATCGATTTTAGCATGGACGTTCAAACCGCAGGCGATGCAGCGCGCTTTAATCATGATGGTGGTCGCCAGCCTACTGGCTTGGACGAGGATTTACTTGGCACGCTATTGGTCGAGCCGGGCGTGCCTGCAGCGACGGTCGAACGACTGCGGGCGATGGGTCATCAGGTCGAGGTGGACGATACGGGAGCCCCTTTCGGCGGGTATCAGGCCATCATGCGGCTACCCAATGGCGTCTACGCCGGGGCTACTGAAATGCGCAAGGACGGCACCGTGGTGGCGTGGTAGCCACCAGCAGTTTATAGATCAACTGTCGCCGTAGATCCCAACCGTCTTTTGCCCTCGCGCATTAATGCTCGCGCGGTACATGCCAGAGGTATTGAAAATCAACACCACCTCACCGGTGCTATCCACACCGATAACGCCCCCCTCGCCCCCAGCCTCGACCAGTTCGCCCATAACTACCTTTTCGGTGGCGTCCATGAGAGTAGTGCCACCAAACTGCATGCGCGCACAAATATCTCTGGCGACCGTATGGCGAATAAAATACTCGCCGTGCCCCGTCGCGGAGACGGCACAGCTCCGGTCATCGGCATAGGTCCCGGCGCCAATGATGGGTGAATCGCCGATGCGACCCCAGCGCTTGCCGGTCATGCCGCCGGTGGAGGTGCCCGCGACCAGATGACCATCGGCATCCATCACGACAACACCGACAGTGCCAAATTTGTGGTCGGCCTCTGGTTGCAGTCCAGCCTGCTCATTCGCTTTGAAGGCCTTCAGCGCTTCGCGCCGACGCTCGGTGGCAAAGTACTCGGGTGACATGACCTCGAAGCCCTGCTCCAGGGCGAACGCTTCGGCGCCGCTGCCTGCCAGCATGACGTGAGGGGAGCGTTCCATCACCGCGCGCGCCAGGGCAATGGGTGATTTGACAGTAGAGATGCCGGCGACCGCGCCCGCGTCCCGCTTCGCGCCGTGCATGATCGAGGCGTCGAGCTCGTGGGTGCCGTCCCAGGTATATACGGCACCGTGTCCGGCATTAAAGAGTGGGGAGTCCTCCATCAATTGGATGACATTCACGACTACGTCCAGGCCCGGTTCGCCCCGGCTGAGTTGCTCATAACCTGCGGTAATTGCACGGTCCAAGAACTCAAGGTAGGTGGCTTCCATTTCGGCGCTCATTGCGTCGCGTTCAATAGTCCCCGCCCCACCATGGATGCCAATGGCGACAGGAGGCTCCGCTGCAAATGACATGAATGAGATACCCCAAAGGAAAAGTACTCTGAAGGTCATAGTGTCGCTCCGTTTTGGCGCTCTGGGGAGAGGGCTCTCTGCGGCTGAACACCTTTTTGCAAATTCGGTGAAAGACAGTTTGGTCGTCTGCTTTACAGCCGGTCGTGTTTTTCTCGCCACCCAAACCGCTATGAAGCCACTCCAGACCTGAGATGCTCTCAAGTCGGCCGGTCCCAAGAATAAAAGCGCTTTGCGCGAGTCGAGTGCCGCTTTAGTATATCGATCCCTGATCCAAACGAGGAACTTTCCAATGCGATCAAACGCTTTCAACGCCGTATGTGTTGCGGTTTTTGCCCTGATTATGACGGCTTGTTCAGGTGAAGAATCCACCGCCACCCAGGATGCGGCATCTGCTGATGTTGCGAAAGCATTGGGTTTTGATCCCGCCGAACTCGATGATGGCATTAAGCCGGGTGATGATTTCTTCGCTTACGTGAATGGCAAATGGATCGCAGAAAACGAGATTCCTGCGGACAGGAGTCGCTATGGCGCTTTCGACATTCTGAGGGACAAAAGTGATGAAGACGTAAAGGCGATTATTGAGGAGGCCTCTGCTAAAGAAAACGAGGAAGGGAGTGATCAGCAGCGTGTCGGGGATCTCTACTTATCCTTTCAGGATTTTGAGACCCGAAATGCCAAAGGTATTTCGCCGCTAGACCCTTATTTGGTTCAAATCGACGGCCTGACCTCGAAAGATGAAGTCTTCGCTTTTTTTGGGGTCGCTGCTCGGCTGGGCTTTAATGCCCCTGTGGGTTTATTCGCCTACGCCGACGCCAAGAACCCCGGCATTAACACGATGTATCTGAGTCAGGGGGGAATCGGGCTTCCTGAGCGCGAGTATTACTTTAAAGACGACGCGAAAAGTGAGGCGCTGCGAGAGCAATACAAACAATTGATTGCCGATATTCACGCCATGGCAGGGTGGGAGCTGGATGCTGAAACGATCGCGACTATCTATGGCGTCGAGGAGACCATCGCTCAGGCGCACATGACTAAAGAGGCGACCCGGAACTTCGCCAACAATTACACAAGGTACGAGCAGGACGAGTTGACCAATCTCGTGCCCGACGTAGCGTGGGATGCATTTCTTGGAGCCTTTGGTCTGCCCGAGCCGGGTTACCTGGTATCTGTAACCACCCCATTTTTTGAACAGCTTGGGCCCATCCTCGATGAGATAACGGTGGATGATTGGAAGCACTATTTGCGTTGGCAATTGCTTAATTCGCAGGCATCTCGCCTGAGTCGTGACCTAGATAATCGCAACTTTGAATTTTATGGCAAAGCACTGCGGGGCAGCGAAGAGCAACGACCTGACTGGAAGCGCGCGGTGGGTGTGGTGGATGCGGGACTCGGGGAGCTGGTTGGCAAGGTCTACGTAGAGAAACATTTTCCGCCAGAAGCCAAAGCGCGCATGGATGTGCTGGTAGCCAATTTAGTGAAAGCGTATCAAGACAGCGTCAAAGCGCTGGATTGGATGTCTGAAGAGACCAAAGCTGAAGCGCTCGATAAGCTGTCTAAGTTTGAGCCAAAAATTGGTTACCCAAAAAATTTCAGAGCGTATGAGGGCGTTACGATTGCGAGGGATGACTACTTTGGCAACCTCATGCGCATACGCGAGGCCGATGTTGAGCGCGATATCAGCCGTCATGGCGGTCCGGTAGATCGGGATGAGTGGGGTATGAATCCGCAGACCGTCAACGCCTACTACACGCCGGTGCTGAATCAAATCGTTTTTCCCGCAGCTATCCTGCAGCCGCCTTTCTTTGATTTGGCTGCGGATGAGGCGATCAATTATGGCGCGATCGGTGCCGTCATTGGTCATGAGATAGGGCACGGTGTCGACGATCAGGGCTCAAAATTCGACGGCGATGGCAACATCAGAAATTGGTGGACCGACGCCGACCGCGCTGAGTTTGAAGCGCGCACAGACGCCTTGGTGGGGCAGTACGACAGCTACTACCCTTTCCCGGATCTGCATGTAAACGGCACCTTTACGCTGGGTGAGAACATCGGTGACTTGGGCGGAATCTCGATAGCGTTAAAAGCCTATCAGGCGTCTTTGCAGGGGCAGGAGGCGCCGGTCATTGGCGGTTTCTCGGGCACGCAGCGTGTCTTTATTGGATTTGCCCGGGTTTGGCGCTCCAAGATCAGAGATGAAGCCTTGCGCACACAGATAGCGACAGACCCGCACTCACCGGGTGTCTATCGAGCGAATGGTAGCGTGCGGAACGTCCCTGAGTGGTACAGCGCTTTTCAGGTCAGCGAGGGCGATGGGCTGTATCTGGCGCCTGAGGAGCGCGTCAAAATCTGGTGACTTTAGGGTGCGCCCGCAGGGTAGACCCGGGTGCATGACGCATTGTTTGTAGGCGGATGAAGAGCCGATTGCTCGCGGCGTAGCAACATCGCTGCAAGCTTAATGCTCACGGCATTGAAGTTTAGCCGCCCGTCATCAGCGCCCTAGCCGCTTTGTAGTCCGCTTTGCCATTCGGTGCTCTGGGGACAACCGGCACGACAAGCAGGTCTTTTGGCAGTTTGTAGCTCGCGAGGACACTGCGAGTCGCCTCCAGAATGTCGCTGGCTTCGGCGGTGCCGCCTTGCTCGAGTGAAATCACCCCAGCGACCCGGTTGCCAAATCGATCGTCCTCCAATCCGAAGACCAGTGCATCAGCCACATCAGGATGAAGTTTAAGCGCCTCCTCGACCTCTTCGGGAAATACCTTCTCTCCCCCTGTGTTGATGCAATTGGATCCCCGTCCAAGCAGATTGATGGTGCCATCTGCCTCAACCGTTGCCATATCCCCTATGAAGGCGTAGCGCTTGCCATCGACTTCTTTGAAGGTCTTGGCGGACTTTTCGGGATCTTTGTAGTAACCCAGTGGCACCATGCCGCCCTGGGCCACCATGCCGACCTCACCGGAACCGGGCACGACCTCGCGGCTGCCATCCGGCAGCAATACTTTTGCCACGGGTAATAGCGTGAACTTGGCGGTCTCGCTGGCGGGGGTGTCCTTGGTCATGATGGACTGGCCCATGCCACCCTCCGTAGAACCCAAGATATCTGCGATGGCTAATTCGGGAATGTGATCGACAAGCCCGCGTTTAACCGGCGTTGTAAACATCGCGCCCGACGAGATCATTAATTTAAGACTCGAGGTGTCCCAGCGATCGGGTTCTGTCTCGAGCGCGCGTAGTAGCGGTTTGGCAAAAGCATCACCCACAATAATGATTTGCGAGATGCGATCGCGCTCTATCGTGGACCAGACTTCTTCTGGCTTGAAGCCCCGGTTTTCTAGTAGCACCGCGGTGCCACCCAACATGTGCGGAAACATCAATCCCAGCCAGCACCCGGTGCCGTGCATGAGGGGCGGGCCCGACATAGCAATCACTGCCGAGTTGGCATCCACCAGCTGCTTGGCTGCTGGGGCAAATTGATCTGCGTCCTCGAAGGGATCTAGACCAATCATTGGGGGGAATCCGCGCATGAAGAATTCGGTAAAGCCATCCAGCGGATACATCACGCCCTTTGGCATGCCAGTAGTGCCACCGGTGTAGAGCATGTAGATCTCGTCACCTTTGGGTTGAGTGCGGGCAGTGCCCGAGGCCTGCGAGAGAAAAGCCTCATAAGTAATGGCACTGGCCGGTCCCGTCGAGCCGTTCTCGGCGGGTCCGTCGTCGACGCAGATCATGGCTTTCAGCAGGGGCAGGCGATCGCAGACACGTGCTACCCGGTCGCCGAGCGAACTGTGAAAGACCAGCGCCTCGACATCGGCGTTCTCCAACAGGTAATGCAGCTCGTCATCGAGGTAGCGGTAGTTGACGTTGATCGGCACGCCGCCAATTTTCATGGCGGCGAAATTGGTTTCGGCATACTCCGGCGAGTTGTAGAGATACATGCCCACTTTGGAGTCGTGACTCAAGCCCGCATCAATCAAACCCTGTGCGAGGCG
>JAYPXQ010000080.1:0-449 GCA_038135595.1 Halieaceae bacterium | reverse complement strand
TAGTCACGCCAGGATATCCGGCGCTCCCCTTGAATGAGTGCGACGTGCTCCGGTACGGCATCTGCAACCGATTCCCAAATCAGCGAAAAATGTGAATGCATCGTATGTTCTCTTTTTTGTGTTTCATGAGAGGGTATGGTCTAGATAAAACTAACTTGAATCTATTAGGTTTAGAAAGAGTGGCATAGCCATTGCTCGGTTCGGAGTGGCGATGGTGTCTAGAATGTTTTAGTTTCCTAAAAGTCTCAAGGTCGGATCTCTCTTTCGAGATGGAGGAATTCCCCATTAGCGTTGACCGAAAAACTGAAATTTTGCGAGCGGCGATTGAACTGATTGCTGATGAGGGATACGGCAGCCTCAGCATGCGAGCCCTCGCGCGGGCGAGTGGTTTGAAGCTGGGTGCTCTGCAGTACCATTTTCGGACCTGGGATGCCTTGCTGGTTGCGTTG
>JAYPXQ010000079.1:0-9465 GCA_038135595.1 Halieaceae bacterium | reverse complement strand
ACGCCGAATACCTGACCTGTGTTGATGAGCAAATGGGTGCAGAACAAAATTTAGTAGACGAAGGCGACGATAGCGCCAAGGAGCGATATGCCCTGGCAGCCGCGGACTATAACGCCGCTGTTTCACGCGAGGAGCAAATAGCAGCTGATTTCAATACCGCTATCCGCGACTTTAAGGCGGCTAATCCCGATTAATACTGCCGCCGGCCCCCGAAAACCCTAACTGGGGGCCGCAGCTCACTCCACCGTGGCGAAGTTGCATAAGGCAGTGAATAGTCATTGTCCCTTGTTCACTGCTTTTTACGCCCGTGTGTCTTCATTGAATGCCAAACCACGCTAACGCAGCAATGCCACCCATAAGTAGTGCGCCCGGCATTTTCATCAGCTCTCTATCTACAAATCCAAGCCCAAGAAACAAAAGCGCGCCCAGAAAATTGACCCCAATTATTGGATAAGCCGCGATGGCAAAATCTGGATTATGGGCGATGTAAACTAGAGTGACCGCACAAACGAAAAGGTGGATTGAGTGAAACTGCCAGGAAAAATAACTTAACGCTTTTCCCAATGGCTCTAAGTCGCTTTTACCGATATTGGCTGAGTAAATTCTTCCCCCTATCAGCCCGTGGAATAACATTCCTGCGAACGAGAGAGCTGCACCCAAAACCAATAGCCAATATTCCATTACGTTTTTCGCTTATTGATCACCTTCGAGAGAGATTATCGCCCTTGCACTGCGGCATCTACTTTCACGCTTAATGGCTACTGTGCGACCCTCACTGGGACATGTCGAAGAATACTCTATTTCAATTCACTATTTTGTACTACTCCACTGTCACACTCTTAGCGAGGTTGCGCGGTTTGTCGACGTCGGTGCCCTTTGCAACGGCAACATGATAGGAGAGCAATTGCAGGGCTATGGTGTAGGCAATAGGCCCTAACAAGGGGCTACACGCCGGCAACGGCAATACCTCGCAACCGGGCCCTGATTCGTAGCCAGCATTTTCGCTCGCAAAAACGAACAGCTGGCCTCCACGTGCTCGCACCTCTTCTAGGTTGGAGCGCAGTTTTTCCATTAAGCGATCGTCGGGCGCTACAGCGACAACCGGCATGTCCTCATCTACCAGCGCCAAAGGGCCGTGTTTCAGCTCGCCCGCAGGGTACGCTTCGGCGTGAATATAAGAGATCTCTTTGAGCTTCAGTGCACCTTCCAGCGCAATGGGGTAATAGATGCCTCGGCCCAAAAACAGCGCATGATGTTTATTCACAAACTGCTTTGAGAGCGTTTTGATCCTGGCGTCCTGCTCCAGCACGCTTGCCGCCATTGATTCGATTTCTTCGAGCGCTGCTGCAACATCGGTATTTGCAATCAGCGCCGGAGCATGATGGCGCGCCAAGCAAGTCGTAAGGGCAAGCAGGGCAACGAGCTGTGTGGTGAAAGCCTTGGTCGATGCAACGCCGATTTCAGCGCCAGCCTGGGTCAGATACACCAGCTCACATTCGCGCACCATGGCGCTGTGGTCCACATTACAAATCGCGAGTCGAGCCAAAACCCGACTCGCGTCCACATGTTGCAATGCGGCCAGCGTGTCTGCCGTTTCCCCGGACTGTGAGATGCCGACCACCAGTGTGTTGGGCAGGGTCACAGAATCTCGATAACGATACTCGGACGCTACTTCCACCTGACACGGCAAGCCTGCGAGAGATTCGATCCAGTATCGCGCCACCAATCCCGCGTGGTAACTCGTTCCGCAGGCAAGAATTTGCACGGCTGACACTTGAGGGAAGACTTCCGCCGCCCGCTCACCGAAAAGGCCGTCGGAGGGTAAGCCCAGACCAGCGGTATCCCGAAGGCGCGCCGGTTGCTCATAAATCTCCTTGAGCATGTAGTGATCGTGATCGCCGAGACCGCCCTCATCACTTTGCAAGGCCAAGCGCGTGCGGGGGCGATCTACCTGCGCTCCAGAGGCATCGAAAATGGTGAAGCTATCGGCATTTAGTTCAGCGATATCACCATCTTCCAAATAAACAAAGGTGTCGGTTACCGACTTCAGGGCAAGCGTGTCAGAGCCTGCAAAGTGCTCACCAATCCCCACGCCCAATACCAGCGGGCTGCCTTGCCTTGCGACAATCACGGTATCCGGCGCCTGTCGATCAATGATCGCCAGCGCGAAAGCCCCTTTTAATTGCCGCACAGACTTGGTGACCGCCAAGCGCAAATCACCCTCTTCCTCAACCGCGCGGGCGATCAGATGCGCCGCCACTTCGGTATCTGTTTCCGAGAGAAACTTGCACCCTGCCTGCGTTAGGGTTTCGCGGAGTTCGGCGTGGTTTTCGATAATACCGTTATGGACAACGGCGATCCGATCCGCCGCGATATGGGGGTGGGCATTCGCAACAGAGGGCTCTCCGTGGGTAGCCCACCGCGTATGCGCGATACCAGTGCCACCCTGAATTGGTGCCGCTTGCAGCGCATCCTCAAGAGCAGCAACCCGACCCTCACGCTTGTGAAACTGCAGATTTCCGTTGCGATCGATAAGCGCAATTCCCGCAGAGTCATAACCGCGATATTCAAGCCTCCGGAGACCCTCCAAGAGAATCTCTGTGCAGTCCCTGCGCGCCGTTACCGCAACGATGCCGCACATTAGCCCGTCTCCTCCGGCTTTTCCGGCCGGCGCCAGCCATCTACATTGCGCTGCCTGCCTCTGGCAACCGCCAATTGGTCTGGCTTTACATCGTCGGTAATGGTGGAGCCTGCTGCAATAAAACCACCGGTCTCAATGGTGACGGGCGCAACCAGCGTGCTGTTAGAGCCCACAAATACCGACGCGCCCAGTACGGTGCGAAATTTATTCGCGCCATCGTAATTACAGGTGATCGTGCCTGCGCCAACGTTGCTGTTCGACCCCACGTCCGCGTCGCCCAGATAAGCAAGGTGGCTTGCTTTAGCGCCAGGGCCTAGATGCGTGTTTTTGATTTCGACAAAATTGCCCACCTTCGCCTGCTCATCAATTACGGTGCCGGGACGGATGCGTGCATAGGGCCCGATACTGGCGCCCGCTTTGATCTCTGCCCCCTCAATATAGGTGAAAGGATGGATTTGAGCGCCCTCACCGATAACACTGTTCGCAAGGACGCAGTTAGCACCTACCGTCACGCCGTCGGCAAGAACGACAGCCCCCTTAAATACGGTGTTCACATCGATACGCACATCACTGCCGCAGTGCAACGTGCCGCGAATATCCAGTCGTGAGCGATCGGCGATAAACACCCCCTGGCTCAACAGTTGATCGGCCTGAGCACCCTGATACACGCGTTCGAGCTGCTCGAGCTGTTGGGGTGTGTTGACGCCCAGACAATCTAGGGCGTTATCGGACGCCACCACCGTGACCGCTTCACCCTCTGCTACGGCAAGTCTCAGAACATCCGGGAGGTAATACTCGCCTTGGGCATTGTTGTTGGTGAGTCGCTCCAAATACCGCTGCAAAGTCGCTGCGGGCGCTGCCAGCACCCCCGTATTTATCTCCCTGAGAGTTTTCTGATCGGGGCTGGCATCTCGCTCTTCTACGACACCCTGAAAGTTGCCGTCTGCATCACGGAGCACGCGCCCATAACCTGCGGGATCTGGCAGACTCGCAGCAAGCATGGCCAAACCAGATGCCGCGACACTCACGACCTCGCTCAGGGAATCGGCCTGTATCATGGGCACATCGCCAAAAAGCACCAACACGGTACTGGCCGCGTCACAGGCGTCGATGGCCTGTTGCACCGCATGACCCGTGCCCCGCTGTTGCTCCTGAAGGTGACAACGTACCTCGGGGGCCGCTACGGTAGCCGTTACTGCCTCGGCGTCATGACCCACCACCACATGAATACGACCAGCGCCTAGCCGGCGTGCGGTCGCCAGCACGTGACACACCAAGGGCTGGCCTCCTAGCGGGTGCAGCACTTTGGCGATACTGGATTGCATGCGACTGCCGTGTCCGGCGGCCAGAATAATGACCTCGAGCATAGTGAAGTCCGGCGATCAGGCTTTGTGTGTCGTCACATGATCATGACCGCCACGCTTTTTGCAAGCGTAGTGCGGGCGATCGCCCAACAAACACCGGAAATAAAGGGGATTCGTCTGTGAATTATCCGCGGCCAGCGCGATTTTTTACCCTACGCAGGGTCGCGAGTTGCGCCGTCGCTTCAGCCAGTTGCGCGGAGGCGCGCCCATAGTCGATTTCACCTTGCTGGTTCGCCAAAGTTTCCTCGGCATCTTTTCTCGCAAGTTCTGCGGCGGCTTCATCGAGGTCGTCCGCTCGAACGGCGGTGTCCGCTAGCACAGTGACAACGTCACCCTGCACCTCAACAAACCCCCCCGAGGCATAGTAAATCTGCTCGGCGCCACCTTGTTCTACGATGCGGATCGGGCCGGGGATGAGACGCGTCAGCAGAGCAGCGTGGCCGAAACATACGCCCAGCTCACCCTCCACGCCGGTCGCGACCAACAGCTCCACCAGCCCCGAGTAAATCTGCGCCTCGGCACTGACAATATCGCAGTGTAGGGTCATCGCCATCTCTCAGTTCCCTCGGCGCCTTAGAGCTTGGCGGCCTTCTCCACCGCCTGCTCAATGGAGCCCACCATATAAAAAGCCTGCTCCGGCAGCTGGTCGTAATCACCGGCAAGAATGCCCTTAAAGCCCGCAATCGTATCCTTCAGGGAAACGTAAATACCGGGAGATCCGGTAAAGACCTCGGCCACATGGAAGGGCTGCGAAAGAAAACGCTCAATTTTCCGCGCTCGCGCCACAATCAATTTATCTTCTTCCGAGAGTTCGTCCATACCCAGAATGGCAATAATGTCCTTCAATTCCTTGTACCGTTGCAGCACCGTTTGAACACCGCGGGCTACGTCGTAGTGCTCCTGCCCAATAATGAGCGGATCCAGCTGGCGCGAGGTGGAATCGAGAGGGTCCACCGCCGGATAGATACCTTTGGCGGCGATGTCTCGGCTCAGCACCACGGTAGAGTCAAGGTGGGCAAAGGTGGTTGCGGGCGACGGATCCGTCAAATCATCCGCCGGAACATAAACCGCCTGAATCGAGGTGATCGAGCCTGTCTTTGTAGAAGTAATGCGTTCCTGTAGCACGCCCATCTCTTCCGCCAGCGTCGGCTGATAACCCACCGCAGAGGGCATCCGCCCCAGCAGCGCCGAAACCTCGGTACCCGCCAGCGTGTATCGATAAATATTGTCCACGAACAAGAGTACGTCCCGGCCCTCATCGCGGAATTTCTCCGCCATGGTCAATCCGGTCAAAGCCACACGTAGGCGGTTACCAGGTGGCTCGTTCATCTGCCCGTAAACCATGGCCACCTTGGATTTGCTCATTTCTTCGACGTTAACAACGCCGGATTCCTGCATCTCGTAGTAGAAGTCGTTACCTTCGCGAGTTCGCTCACCCACTCCGGCGAACACGGAAAGACCGGAGTGCTCGGTAGCAATGTTATTGATCAGTTCCATCATGTTGACGGTCTTGCCCACACCGGCGCCACCAAACAGGCCCACCTTGCCGCCCTTGGCGAACGGACAGACCAGGTCGATCACCTTGATACCTGTCTCCAGCAGCTCATCAGATGCGGCAAGCTCTTCATAGGTAGGGGCGGCTCGGTGAATCGCCGCACGCTCTTGCTCTCCGATCGGCCCCTTCTCATCAATGGGGTTACCCAACACGTCCATGATGCGACCAAGGGTCTCTGTTCCCACCGGCACCGAAATTGGCGCGCCAGTGTTTTCAACACTCAAACCACGGCTGACTCCCTCAGAAGGGCCCATTGCGATGGCGCGCACCACCCCGTCTCCCAGCTGCTGCTGCACTTCAAGCGTCAAACCCTTGTCGGCGACTGTCAGTGCGTCATACACCTGTGGCACGCTGTCACGGGGAAACTCCACGTCGATGACCGCGCCAATAACCTGTACGACCTTTCCGCTACTCATTTTTCGGTCCTCGTTTCAAAACTGGAGTGACGAACACCGCGCCACTTACTTTTTTCTCTGTCAGAGCGCTAGCCGATGGCCGCAGCGCCCCCCACGATTTCTGCCAACTCCTGAGTAATCGCTGCTTGCCTGGCTTTGTTGTAAACCAGTTGTAGCTCATCGATCAGCTCGCCGGCGTTGTCCGTTGCATTCTTCATGGCGATCATGCGCGCCGCCTGCTCACAGGCACCGTTCTCAACCACCGCTTGGTAAACCAAAGATTCGATGTAACGAATCATTAATGCATCAAGTAGTTCCCGCGCATCAGGCTCATAAATGTAGTCCCAGTGATGGGAGAGCGACGCGTTGTCCTCGGGCTCTAGCGGCAATAATTGGTCGACCCGGGGCGACTGGGTCATGGTATTCACAAACTCATTGCCCGCCAAAAACAAGGCATCAATCCTGCCTTCGGTGTACGCGTCTAGCATGGTCTTGACGCCGCCTATCAGATCTTCAATCGACGGCTCTTCGCCGAGATCCCTGACAGAGGCGGTGACATTTCCCCCGACGCTGGCGAAGAAGCCCGATGCTTTGGCGCCTACCAAACACAGCTCAACCTCCACGCCCTGATCTTGCTGCGCACGCATCGACTGGATCGCCGCCTTGAACAAATTGATGTTCAGGCCGCCACATAGCCCGCGGTCGGTCGATACGATGATATAGCCCGCGCGCTTGACTTCCCGCGCCTGCATATAAGCATGACGATACTCGGGAGTTGCGTTGGCAATATGTCCCACCACAGCGCGCATGCGCTGGGCATAGGGCTTGCCCAGCTCCATCCGATCTTGAGCGCGCCGCATCTTACTGGCCGCAACCATTTCCATGGCGCTGGTGATCTTTTGAGTGCTTTGAATACTCGAGATCTTGGTGCGGATTTCCTTGCCAACTGCCATTGCGGATTACCAGGTCTGAGTCGACTTAAAGGCTTCTATGGCAGACTTAAACGCGGCCTCGCGCTCGTCGTTCCAATCGCCG
The DNA here is from genome assembly GCA_038135595.1 of Halieaceae bacterium. GTDB lineage: Bacteria > Pseudomonadota > Gammaproteobacteria > Pseudomonadales > Halieaceae > Luminiphilus. The sequence goes on along the minus strand of JAYPXQ010000079.1, from coordinate 2,475 downwards.
TCTGCCTCAATCTGCTGCATGACGCCGGCACACTCTGCACGCATGTAGCTGAGTAAAGCCGACTCAAAGTCGCTGATTTTCGCAACCTCGACGTCCCGCAAATAGCCTTCGTTGCCTGCATAAAGAAGCACGCCCATGTCGGCTATCGACAGCGGCGCGTACTGTTTTTGCTTCATCAGTTCGGTAATGCGCTCGCCGTGGTCCAGCTGCGCCTTGGTAGCGTCATCCAAATCCGAGGCAAACTGCGAGAACGCCGCGAGTTCTCGGTATTGCGCCAACGCGGTTCGGATACCGCCCGAGAGCTTTTTAACAATTTTGGTCTGCGCCGCACCACCTACCCTCGAAACAGAGATGCCGGCGTTCATCGCGGGTCGGATGCCAGCGTTGAACATGTCAGCTTCAAGGAAAATCTGACCGTCGGTAATCGAGATCACGTTGGTCGGTACAAAAGCGGAAACGTCGCCTGCCTGTGTTTCAATCACGGGGAGGGCCGTTAGCGAGCCTGTCTTACCCTTAACCGCGCCGCCCGTGAACTGTTCGACGTAATCAGCATTAACGCGGGCCGCTCGCTCGAGCAGGCGGGAATGCAGGTAGAACACATCGCCGGGGTAGGCCTCTCTACCAGGCGGTCGTCTCAGCAGCAGAGAGATCTGGCGGTATGCTACCGCCTGCTTGGAAAGGTCATCATAAATGATGAGGGCGTCTTCGCCGCGATCGCGGTAGTACTCGCCCATGGTGCAGCCCGCAAAGGGCGCGAGGTACTGCATGGCGGCCGGATCCGACGCATTGGCTGCCACCACAATGGTATGGTCCATGGCGCCATGCTCTTCGAGTTTTCGCACCACCGACGCCACCGAAGAAGCTTTTTGGCCGACCGCTACATAGATACATTTAATGCCGGTGCCTTTCTGATTGATAATCGCATCGACCGCGATCGCTGTTTTGCCAACCTGCCGGTCGCCGATGATCAGCTCTCTTTGGCCGCGACCAATCGGCACCATAGCGTCAATCGCCTTGAGTCCGATCTGAACCGGCTGATCAACAGACTGTCTTGCGATAACGCCGGGAGCGATCTTCTCAATCGCGTCGGTCATCTTCGTCTCAATCGCACCCTTGCCATCGATTGGATTACCCAAGGAGTCGACCACACGGCCCTGAAGCTCGGGCCCAACGGGCACCTCTAGGATACGGCCGGTACAACGGCAGGTCTGGCCCTCCGCCAATCGCTTGTAATCACCGAGCACCACCGCACCGACAGAGTCGCGCTCAAGGTTGAGTGCCAAACCAAAAACACCGCCCTCAAATTCGATCATCTCACCGTATTGCACTTCGGTAAGGCCATGAATGCGGATGATGCCGTCCGTAACGGATACGATAGTGCCCTCATTGGTCGCCTGCGAGGTGACTTCAAGCGCGTCAATCCGCTGCTTGATGAGATCGCTGATTTCCGAGGGGTTGAGCTGTTGCATGACTAGTCCTCTGTCATTGATTCAGCGAGCCGGCCAGTTTGTTCAGGCGGCCGCGAATAGAGCCGTCGATCACAAGATCATTGGCCCGAATAAGGGCCCCTCCCAACAGTGAGGGGTCGGTTTCAGAGGTCAGGGTGACGCTACGCGCCAGCCGAGCCTCCATAGATGCGGAGAGTTGGTTCGCCTCAGCGTCGCTGAGGGGATACGCAGAGGTGACATGCACTGCCACCGCGCTTTCTACAGACTGCTTGAATTGCTCGAACAACGCTGCCACCTCGGGCAGCAATGCCAGTCGACCGTTGTCAGCCAGCACGTGGAGCAGATTGCCCACCGCCTGCGGCAGAGCCTCACCCGCCAGTGACATTAAGGTGCCAGCGCGCTCTGCCGCCGTTTGATCCGGCCGTCTGAGCGTAGCAGCCACTTTTGGCTCTAGTGTCAAAGCCGCGAGCTGCGCTAGCGATTCCTTCCAGACATCCAGCTGTTTCGCTTCGCGAGCGTGCTCGAAGGCGGCACGCGCATAGGGTCTGGCAAGTGTGGTCGGCTCTATCACAGGTTACGATCCCGCAGAGAGGGTCTTGAGCAAATCGGCATGTTTATCAGCGTCGATTTCCGCGCCGAGGATTTTTTCGGCCCCGGCCACCGCAAGCGCGCTGACCTGCGCCATCAGTTGTTCTTGTGCCCGAGCCCGCTCCTGCTCTATCTCGGCAGATGCTGCCGCCTTGACGCGCTCAGACTCGGCTATCGCCGCCTGCTTGGCCTCATCTACAACGGCCTGGGCTCGCTTGTTAGCCGCCTCAATGATTCCCGCGGCTTCCCGCTTGGCTTCCGCCAATTGTTCAGTGGCTCGTTTTTGCGCCAGCTCAAGGTCGTGCCCTGCGCGATCCGCTGCGGCGAGACCTTCTGCGATTTTGCCCTGGCGCTCTGCCATCGCGGCAGTGATCGGCGGCCATACGTAGCGCATGCAAAACGCCACAAACGCGACGAAGGCAATGAGCTGTCCGATCAA
>JAYPXQ010000078.1:0-9482 GCA_038135595.1 Halieaceae bacterium | reverse complement strand
ATCGACTTTGTTGACGAGTACCCGATGACGGTGACGGGCAAGATACAAAAGTTTGTGATGCGCGAGACTATGGTCGAGCGGCTTAGCGGCGGCTAACCCTTTGCCGTTAAGCGTGCTGGGCGAGAAAATTTGCTCGCTCGAGTAACGCTGTGTTCCCTCGCGAGCAAAATGCCGCGACCGTTTTTGGCGGTTCTTCGGGCAAGCGTCCCGATTCTCCCTTTTGCAAGGTCTCACGAAGAGCGGTCTGGCCGGATACCTGTGTCGGTTTTTCTTCGTGTGCAAGCGCGGTCGGAGACCGGTGAATTGCCTAAAAATACATGTAATCGATGGCCCCGATAACCGAAGATGCTATCTATGAAAGGCGACGGTAAGTGAGTCAATTCATTAAATAATTGAAATAATCGGCGCAGTTTATTGCAATTTTCAAAGTAATTTTGGTGTGTCAATCTACTTAAAAGAATTCACCCAACGAGAGGGGTATCCCATGAAGCTATTCAAGTTGTCTCGTAAATCACTCACGCGTCTGGCTGTCTCCATGGCCTGCGTTGCCTCTGGATCCAGCGCTTGGGCGCAACTTGAAGAGGTGGTCGTCACGGCTACGAAACGCGCCGAGAGTGTGCAAGACATTCCCATGTCGGTGGAGGTGGTGTCAGGTGAGCGTCTGCAGAACATGGCCATCAGAAGCTTCGCCGACCTGGCTGTCGAGATACCCAATTTTTTTGTGGGTGATGGGGTGGTCACGACCAATGTGAATATGAGAGGCATGGGTTCGGGCGGAGAGAGAGCGTTCGAGCAGTCTGTCGGTATGTTTATCGACAACATCTATATGCCCAGGAGTCGACAATATCGATCTCCCTTTTTTGATGCTGAGCGGGTTGAGATCCTTCGCGGACCTCAGGCGGTGTTATTTGGCTTGAACTCTACGGCCGGAGCGGTATCGGTGCACAGTGCCCGATCTCGTCCGGGAGACGAATTTTCCGCAGAAGTCAGAGCGGCCTACGAGACGGAATACGAGGGCACCACACTGAGTTTCGTTGCCGGGGGCTCTCTGTCAGATAGTTTTGCGCTACGTTTCGCCGGTCAATGGCTCGAATCTGATGGGTACTACGAGAACACTTATACCGGGGAGACGGAGGGCGATCGTGAGGATTCGCTTTTCCGCGTAAGCGCAGTTTGGCAACCATCCGACAATTTGGTGGTGGACGCAAAATTCGAGTCAGTGGATTTTGATCAGGAGGGCAACCACGGCGAGATCTACGGATCATTTTCTGCGGCGCTTGATGGCGGTGACGGGCAGCTAGATTGGCGACGACATGTCGATGCCGGAATTTTGAGCAACTATCCGTTGGATACACCGGGAAGCATAAGGGGCGTAAAGCCAGGCCTTTTTCAGGAAGTCGATAACATTGCGATCAAGTTTGATTACACGCTGAACAATGGCAGCTCAATTACCGGCATCTATGGCTACACCGACATGGAGTACAGTTTTGCACTGGACCTGGACACCATAGCAGGCTCGCTCCTCAACCCAGCCAATGGTGCCGCCTTTGTGGATGCTTCCATCGCCCCCGAAACTTACGAACAGGATACCTTCGAGTTGCGGCTGACGTCGCAAGGCGGGCAGAAGTTCGACTACATGGCCGGCATCTACTACATGGATTCGACACTTTATAACAACAACCAGTCTGCCTACGACCTCACCACGACCCTTGATGCCCTGGTCGCGCCAGGTGTTTGTGCGGCATTTGGCCTATGCGGATTGGGAGAGTTTGCCGCCAATGCCATGCAGGTAGAGCAATCGCTGTGGTCCGTATACGCACAGGGCACATTCAATATCAGTGATCGGCTGAGAATCCTTGCCGGGCTCCGTTACACCGACGAAGAAAAAGATGTTCAGCGCGGTGGAGAGGCTTTGGGAGGGTCATGCAAAATTTTCGTTCCGTCCTCGGGCGCTGTCGTGGCAGAGGGAATATTCACCTGCAACACCTTCTATACAGGCATTGAAGGTTCTCGGTCGTCAGACAACGCGATGCCTGAGGTGGTGGTTCAGTTCGACATCAGTGACTCCGCCATGATTTACGGAAAGGTCGGCACCAGCGCCAAGGGCGGCGGCTTCGCAATGGCCTCTACTATTTATCCAGAGTATTGGGAGTACGACGACGAAACCGTTGTCACGTTTGAAGCGGGCTATAAAGGTTCATTTGCCGGAGGATCAGGTGAACTCAATGCGGTTGTGTTCAGAAGCGAATATGACGATCTGCAGGTAAACAGTTTTGTTACGGAGGGCACCAATCAGCTTGGCGTCATCTCGAACGCGGGTAAGTCGATTAGTCAGGGTCTTGAGCTCGATGGCAGGCTAGCTGTGAGTGATTGGTTAATCTTGGGCGGCTCTCTGGGGTTCCTCGACGCAACGTTTGATGAGTTTAAGAGGGGCGCGTGTTCACAGAGTTCAGGTTTGTCCGGCACCTGCGATTTAAGCGGCAGGGATATGCCTTATTCCCCAGAGTTCTCCGGCACTCTGCGCGCTGATATTTCAGCGCCCATCACACCCGCGATCAATTTTATTGGCGGCGTGACCGTGTCCTACACCGACGAGTACTACACCGACGGTACGCTGGACGAAGTCGCCAAGCAGGACTCTTACAGTATGGTCTCCGCGAGGATCGGGGTGGAGGCCGCAGATGGACGCTGGAGCCTTACCGCCATCGGGCGAAACCTTGGAGAAGAAGCGGTTCTTGATGTGACGCAGCCGCTTTTTGGCTACTACCTTGGATATATTGGCGCCCCCAGGACAGTGACGGTGCAGGCGACGTATCGCTTCTGATCCCTGAGAGCCAGCAGACATAAAAAACCCAGTTCAAAGACTGGGTTTTTTATATTTTCAGTAAACGCAGTGGGCGCGCATTTCGCCAGAATCAAAGAGCTCGTTGCATGCCTCGACAAAGGCGTCGTGTTTGGTCCGTCGATCTGTCGCTCTGGATTTCACTTTGGCGACCACAATGGCGGGCGAGGGTGTTTTTTCCTTTATCCGCTTGAAAATGAGGGCATCTCCCAAGGGCGATAAATTTGATACCGGGCGTAAAAATCGGGGCGAAATACAGTCGCTGCTGCCTACGATGGCTTGCGCGCCGGCGCTCATGTTGCTCAAAAACCCAACGGTGGGCGTGAGGCCCCGCTGCTTGTAGGTTTCGTAGACCAAGTCAAATGATGTGGGCTCGTTATTGAATACGTGAGGATATGCCGCCAATTCGGCCAATGTGGCGAACTCTGCGCCGTCATCCAGAGGATGCCCCTCCCTCATCATGGCGAACAGCTCGGGCCGACAGAGATCAGAGATCTCGTGAGCGCTGGGTTCTGAGGGGTCGAGGACAAATGTTAGCAATACATCGATCTTGCCTTGGTCGAGAAGGGCGAAGTCGCTACCCAGATCGGTTGAGATCATAGAAATACGTAACTCGGGATGCCTGTCGGCGAGAACACGAATGACCCGGGGCATGAGTGACCACAGAAGCCCCTCTTGGCATCCGACAACAAGCTCTCCTCGGAATTGATCATCGGGCCCGGAAAAGTGATTTTCGATTGACTCGATTTCACTGAGCAGTTGTCGCGCCCATTCCTGCAGCACCGCGCCATCGGGCGTGAGCGTCAAACCCTTGGAGGGCGTGCGAACGAAGAGCGTTGCCTTTAACTCCTCTTCGAGTTTATTGACTGCGTACCCAATTGACGTCGGTGAGATGTGCATTTTGACGCCAGCGGTAGAGAAACTGCCATGGGTTGCAGCCGCCAGAAAGTAACGCAGGTAGTCGACTTTCATTGGTGACATTCCTTAAATATTTTCATTAATCATAAAGATTTATTGCAATTTTCAAAGTAATTTCAGTGTGTCAACCTAGGTCAGGGCTCTCGGTTCTTGTGCGTTATCAGCGCTATGGAGTTTTGGACCAGTAGGTAATTACGGGGGTTGTATTGTGTCAGTGGTCACCGTCAATGGATTTGCTGAGCCGCCGTTCGAGCGCGTGCGCGCGGCTTATGAGGACAATTTCGCCCGCTATGATGAAGTGGGATCGGCTCTGTGTGTGAAGGTCGGTGGCCAAACGGTTGTGGATTTGTTCGCCGGGCAATATGCCAGAACGGACGCGCGGATCTGGACCAAAAAAACGCTGGTGAACGTCTGGTCCACAACGAAAGGTATCGTCGCCATCTGCTATGCCATGCTGGTGAGCCGCGGTCTAATGTCCTACGACGATCCAGTGTCCGATTATTGGCCCGAGTTTGCAGCCAACGGAAAGGGAGCCATTACCATAGCCGAGCTGCTCTCTCATCAAGCAGCGCTTGCGGCCTTGGAGGAGGGCGCTTCAATTCATGATCTTTACGCGCCGCGGGCAGCCGCAACGCTGGCGAGTGCAAACCCGCTCTGGCCACCCGGCTTAATCAGCGGTTATCACATTCTCACTTTCGGGGCGCTTGTCACCGAACTCTTCCGCAGGATAGAGGGTCGTTCGTTAAAAGCGTTTGTTAGGGACGAGTGGTTTATTGCGCGTAACTGGGATTTTCACATCGGCTTGCCGGAGGACCGCGAAGATGACTGCGCTGAGACGGTGGTATCGGACACGTTGGACCTCTCAGTACGGGACAATCCTTCCGAGCTGCAGCGTCGTGTATTTACTAGCCCGTTGCTTGAGCCATTGGATGCCAACACGCAGGAGTGGAAGCGCGCTGATCTGCCCTCGGCCAACGGGTTTGCCAATGCAAAAGCGATAGCTGAAATATATGCGAGTGCGATCGATGTAACGGAGCCGCTACTGAGTGCCCATGCGCTGTCGGCGGCAACCGCGGTGCAGTACGAGGGACGGGATCTGATATTGACCAACCAGTCGCGTTGGGGCTGCGGTTTTGTGCTCAATGTAGATGGGTTGTTTGGGCCTAACGAGCGTGCATTTGGTCACACCGGACTGGGCGGTTCTTTTGGTTTCGCTGACCCTGAACTGGGGTTATCAATGAGCTATACGCCCAACTGCATGGGTTACCGGCTTCGGGGGGATCCCAGAGGGCGCGCCCTGATAGACGAGGTGTTTGCATGCCTGCAGAATTTGTAGCGCATGATTATCGTGGATCTTCGGCGCGCGATTTGTCAGATTGCATGTTTTGCACCGGCCGCTGCTCATGCCGATAGATGCTCCAGTTGATTCGGATTTCCCTTCCAGGCGCCGTGCGTGGTCAGTCACGGTATTACTGACCTTTGCTTTTGTCTTTTCGTTTATCGATCGGCAAATACTGAATCTGTTGGTCGGGCCTATTCAGGCCGACCTCGGATTGTCTGACACGGAGATCAGTCTTTTACAGGGCTTCGCCTTCGTTTCTACCTATGTGGTGTTAAGCATACCGCTGGGACGGCTCGTTGATACGAGAAACAGGATCCCCATATTGTCGGCGGGTATCGCGTTTTGGAGCTTTGCCACAATGGCCTGTGGGGTAGCGCGGGGATTCAGCGGGCTATTCGCTGCTCGAGCTGCCGTGGGGTTGGGTGAAGCTACGTTGACGCCCGCCGGGTGGTCGTTGCTCTCTGACTATTTCCCCCCCAAGCGGCGACTGGTGCCATTCAGTATCTTTCTCACGGGCCCTTACATTGGTGCAGGTATTGCCATGATTTTAGGCGGCGTACTGATGGAGAGTTTATTGAGCCGCCCTGACTTGCAGCTTCCGTTGGTTGGATCAATAAGCGCTTGGCAAGCGACGTTTATCGCCGTGGGTACTCCAGGACTATTCTTGGCCGCCATCGTTTTCTGCATTCGCGAGCCGCAGCGCAAAGAGGTTTTGGGGGATGCGCCCAATGCGGTCCCGGCCGCTGAGATTATTGCCTGGGTTAAACAGCACAAGCGTATTTACAGTGCGCTGATGTTGGGTGTTCCTTTTATCGCGCTGGTGCTTTATGGATTGCAGGCATGGATACCAACGTATCTTATCCGCGTGCAGGAGATGTCTTTGTTAGAGGCGGGAACGCAGTATGGCAGCATCGCGCTAATTGCCGGGTCGGCGGGAGTGCTATCGGGCCCCTTTTTCGGTGCCTTATTGCAGCGCAGAGGATATGCAGATTTCCAACTGAGGGTGGCGCTGTGGGTTCTGCTACTCGTATTTCCCTTTCTGATTGGATTGGCCTTCGCGCCCTCTCGCACGCTAGCGCTTGTGTGCATTGCCGTTGTCAGTTTTTTGGCGCCAGTGCCGCTGGCGCTCACCGCAACCTGTATTCAGGCTGTCACCCCTAACCGGATGCGCGGGGTGATGGCGGGTCTCCATATCGTAACCGTTAATGTAGTGGGGCTGGCGCTCGGCCCAACCTCGGTGGCTTTTGCAACCGATGTCGTATTTGCCGACGGAAATGCAGTGGGTCTGTCCCTGTCTCTTGTGGGCTGTGTTGCCTGTGTCGCAGGCGCCGCCCTGATCGCTCCTGCCTTGCGGCCGCTGGCAGATCTGCTCAACGCGCAGTCAATGACCACAACAACGTAGTTGCGGTCTCTGAGTTAAACGCCGCTTTTCGGCGAATTAGATCGCGTGAGCACTCGAAGCGCTTTGCGAGCAAGCGCAATTAACGAGGTCACTCGATTGCGCTGAGGCTGGTTACCTGTTCGAGTGCCGCCAGGTATTCGTCTATCAGTCGATAGACAACAGACTTGCAGGATTCCACCTGATTAATTTGCCCAATCACCTGACCGCAGATGTTCATCGCCACGTCTTGAGTCCTGTCTGCGCCAGCGTAGGTTTCGGTGCGTCGCATGGCGTCTGCTGTGACCAGGCCATGGAGTGGCATGGGCAGGGGTTCCAGCGTATCAGGGTCGTCCCAGGAATCTGTCCAGTGGTTGCGCAAGACCCGCGCGGGCTTACCCGTCCAGGCTTTGGTGCGCACCGTGTCATCCACCCCGGCTTTCAAGAAGCTCTCTTTCTGGGCGGGCTGCGCGTGGGCTTCCTCCACGGTAAGCCATAGGGAACCGGTCCAAACGCCTGCCGCGCCCATCGCCATCGCGGCGAGCATTTGGCGGCCGTTGCCAATGCCTCCCGCGGCAAGAACCGGTAAAGGACTTACCGAATCAATGATGTCGGGCCACAGTACCATGCTGCCAATTTCCCCTGTATGACCGCCGCCCTCGGTGCCCTGCGCTACCACAAAGTCGAGGCCCGCGTCGCGATGCTGAATCGCTTGCTTGCGTTTGCCACAAAGTGCGCCGATCAGCCTGCCGCCGTCTTTAACCTGCCGAATAATGTCAGCCGGGGGGGTGCCAAGGGCATTGGCAATGAGCCGGCACTTCGGGCGAGTAAGTGCCTCTTCGAGGCAGGGCATTACCGTTTGGCGCGTCCAGCCGAATATCTTAGGGCGGCCTGTTTCGGGCCAGGGAGGAACGCCGTGCTCCTTGAGTAGCTTTTCGGCGAGGGCGAGGTGCTCGTTGGGTACCATAGCCCACAGCTTGTCTTCCAGCTCTTGCTCTGTGAGGCCCTCTTCATCTCGGCCCACGTAGTTTTGCGGAATGACGACGTCCACCCCGTAGGGGCGATCGCCGATGTGAGCGTCGATCCAGTCAAGTTCTTCACGCAACTGATCAACGTCCATAAATCCGGCGCCCAGTACGCCAAGGCCGCCTGCCTTACTCACTGCAACCACCACGTCGCGGCAGTGAGTAAAGGCGAAGATGGGGGCTTCTATACCGACATCATTGCAGAAGGGTGTGCGCATTACGCCGACCTCATTTCTGGACCGTTATCACAGTGTAGAGCGCGGCTTAAAATCGCTTGTGTTATTTAAAGCAGGGTGTCAGTCAACGCGGTGATAAAGAGGCACTTGGCTGTACCTGCGGCAAGAAAAAACGCATCTTTTGAAAAAGACGGCGACAATACTCAATAAGATACGAGCATATTGGGCATCATGAGAGAGGGTACAACCGAACCCGGTGGAGAAACGGCATGAGGGCATACGAGAAATATCAGCACATTGCTTTTGAGCGTTCAGGTGGCGTGCTGCAAGTCACGTTGAATCGTCCAGAGGCGCTCAATGCGACCGATGAGCTACTGCATCGGGAGCTCTCTTGGGTGTTCGCCGACATCGCCCGCGATAAGCAAACCCGGGCGGTGGTGTTAACGGGTGCTGGCAAAGCGTTCTGCGCGGGTGGCGATTTAAAGCACGGGCTGTCGATGAACCGGGAGCAAACAGATGCCATGGTGGAGGAGGGCAGAAAGATCATCCTCGATATTCTCGAGGTGCCCCAGCCGATTATTGCGGCGGTAAACGGTTATGCGATGGGCCTGGGGTCCACCCTCGCACTCTTTGCCGACATTGTGGTGGCCTCTGAGCAGGCGATATTCGCCGATACCCATGTGATTGCGGGCTACGTGGCGGGTGATGGCGGCGCGGCAATCTGGCCGCTGTTAGTAGGTATGCACAACGCAAAAGAGTTCTTAATGACCGGGGATCGGCTAACCGCGGCAGAGGCCAAAGAACTTGGACTGATTCGCCATGTGGTGCCGGCGAAAGACCTGATGCCGATGGCGTTTGAAAAGGCGCAGCGGCTCGCGACTGGACCGAGGATGGCCATTGAGGGCACTAAGCAAACGCTGAACTGTTTGCTGCGCCAAGCGGTGGACGCCACGCTGGATTACGGTTTACTGCGCGAGAAACAGTGTATGCAGGTCAGTGAAGACTGCGTGGAGGCGCTCACGGCATTCGTCGAGAAGCGTCCGCCTGTTTTTACCGGACATTAGGTGTGTGCTGTTGGTGTGTCGCTTGCGCGATTTATGCGCTGACTTCGTTCCGCACTGCCTAGATTACACTGTCAACTCCCACTGATAACCAGAAATACGGATGATCAAGCCGGGAAGTCCTGGGCGATGGGTTAAGTGCTAACGCGTATTGTTAGCGATACCAATGGGCCAAGTTTGCGAATCAGCTGCCAGGGTTTATACCGCGGTCCAACCGCCATCCACAGAAAACAGCATGCCGGTCACGAAGCTCGAGGCATCACTCGCCAGCCACATGGCGGCTTTGGCCACGTCTTCGGGGGTGCCGAGGCGATTCATGGGGTGACGGCTGGCCAAGTGCGCGCGATCTTCCTCTGGAACTGACTCCCTCAGCAGGGGCGTTTCAATAAAGCCCGGGCAAATCGCATTGATGCGGATGCCAGACTCGCCATATTCCACGGCCGTATTGCGGGTAAGCCCACCCACAGCATACTTTGAGGCCACGTACAGCCCCGCTCCCGGAAAGGTGGTTTTGCTCAGTGCCGAGGCCATGTTGATGATGTGGCCTGAGCCGGCAGGCGACATGATCCTGAGGCTCTCACGCATGCAGAGCCACACACCCTTCAGATTGATGCCCATCAGTCGGTCGTAGTCGGCCTCGTCGGTTTCCTCTAGTGGCACCAGCGGTGAGCCGACGCCCGCGTTATTGAGCACAATATCCAGTGCCCCCAGCGCTTTCACGCTGTTGGCGAAGAAGTCAG
>JAYPXQ010000077.1:0-9816 GCA_038135595.1 Halieaceae bacterium | reverse complement strand
CGACGGATCCGACAGACTCCATCCCGTCGACTTTTGAGGGCAAGCCTCCGGTCGTGTCCAGTGGTCCTTTGCTGCAATTGACCAAGCAGTCCGTCACGGGAGATGCCGTCGCTGCGGGTGATGTTGCGATCTTCAGCATCGAGGTTGCCAATATTGGCAGTGACGACGCCACGAATCTGACACTCACCGATACGTTGCCACCGGGAATGAGCCTCGTTGATGCAAGTGGCAATTACAGCGTTCAGGGTAGTGTGGTGAGTTGGTCAGCACCCGTGCTGCCCGCTAAGCAGTCAGCGGTGCTGCAAGTGACGGGCCGGATAGCGGCTACCCTTGAGAACGGGGAAGTGCTCACCAATCGCAGTAGTCTCACGGCCGCGGAGCTGCCGCTGCCGCTGACCGACGAGGCGGAGATCGTGGTGCGTAATGCGACGCTGACACTGTCTAAAACTGCCGACCGCGACTTTGCTAACTCCGGTATTTCGGCAACCAACCAGGCAGGGGATGAGATCGTCTACCGTCTCGAATATGAGAACACGGGCAGCAGTGAGGCGGCCGCAGCTCAGATTGTGGATGTGTTACCGGCAGAGCTCAGCTTCATTGATAGCGTGCCCGAGCCTGACGCAATTAATGGACAGACGTTACGCTGGGATCTGGGCTCGGTGCCTGCGGGTGCCAACGGCGCGATTCTCATCAAAACCCAGGTAGCTGACGACCTGCGAGAGGGGACGGTCATCCATAACTCAGCCTCGATCACCAGTGCGACCACGGGTACAAACCAGAGCAGTACAGACGTCACCGTTATAAGCAGTGCTGTGTTGAGCGTCGACAAGAGCACGTCGGTCGCCACAATTGCTGCTGGTGACACCATTACCTATGACATCACGGTGCGGAATAAAGGCTCTGACGACGCAGTCAATTTGCAGATAACCGATACATTGGCCGGCGCGGTGTCTTTCGTGAGCGCCACCGGCGGTGGCGTGCACAGCGGTGAAGCGTCGGGAGGCACCGTGGTATGGACACTGCCCAGCCTTGCTCCGGGCGGGGAGGCGGTCTATCACGTGAGCGTGATGGCCGCTGATGACTTGTCGGATGGCGATGCTGTGCTGAACTCAGTGACTGTATCGGGTGAGAAGCCGGAGAATGGCGGATCACTGCCCGAGGTAAGTGACTCACTGGCGATTCCTGTCACTGGACAACCTACGCTAAAACTTGATTATCAGGTGAATCGAAAAACCGCGCCGGCAGGCATGCAATTGGCGTATACCATCACGACGCACAATATTGGCGACGTCAATGCGATCAATGCCGTACTCACCGCGACTGTCCCCAAAGGAGCGACTCCCGCGAGCATAGACACTGGAGGACGATTTGAAGATGGTCGAGCAGTGTGGTCTACCTCAAGCTTGCCTCCCAGCGGCCCGATTACCCTGAGTTTTGCAGTCGATACCTCCCCTGATTTGCCGCCCCGTACACAACTCATATCCAAGGCCAATATCGTTGCCGACAATGCAGCCCCAAAAAGTGCCTCAGCGCTCACGTTGATGCTTGGTGAGCCAGACATTGAGGTGAGGCTGCAAGGGAAGCGTCTAATTCCCGAGGGAGAGGATCTCGAATATCAAATTACCGTGTCCAATGTCGGCACCCAAAGTGCTTTTGACGTCGTGCTGACCAATCAGTTGCCTGACGACACGCGTTTCAAGTCGGCGTATCCGGCACCAACTAACACTGGGAGCCAAAAACTCAGTTGGGATCTGGGTACGATGCCTAGGGGATTCATCGCGGGTATCGAGCTGATCCTAACTAATCCCGCCGACAGCAGCCTCGAGACATTCAATAATCTGGTGAGTGTCATTGACAGAGTTCGTGAGGTTGAGGTCGACGAGTGGCAAACGAAGGAGCAGACTACCGGCCTTCTCAGTGTGACAATCGTCCCGGATCAACCCACGCACTCGCCGGGCAGTTCAGTCGTCTTTAGCGTCGACTGGCGCAATGCTGGGTCTGTTGCAACCACGGGCACCATTGTGAGAGCGGCAGTTCCGAGTGGTGCGACCTACAGCACGGCTGCCGGTGGCGGCCAATTGAATAACGGTTGGGTGGAGTGGTCGGTGGGCGACTTGTCTGCCGGGGCTTCGGGGCAGGCGACTTTCACCGTGGATATCGAGCCGACGGTGGCCTCGGGGACCCGCTTGAACAGCACGGCAGAGATCCGGGCGGATTTAGCGGCACCAGACTCTGATAACGCCGCGGTGAACGTTGTTGATGTGCCGATACTGTTAATGGCCAAGTCTGCCAGCCGAGAGAGCGCGACATTGGGAGAGACGGTTACTTTTTCCGTTTCTTATCAAAACGGGGGTCACGCTGCCCTAACCGCAGTGACCGTGGTAGATACCTTGCCCGAGGGGCTGCAAGCCATTGCCGCCAGTCACGGTGGCAAGGTGAGCGCGGACGGGGCGCTCGTGACCTGGACTCTCCCAGATATTGGGCCAGGAATGGCGGGAGCAGTGACAGTAGACGCGCAGGTGTCTCGGATCGTGACAGACGTCGTGACCAATGTGGCAACGCTGAGTAGCGCTGAGTTGCCTGATGAGCAAGCGGCCGCTGCGCTGTCCATATCACAACCCTCCGTGCCAGTGCCCATTGATCAGCGCTGGCTGTGGTTGATGGGAGCTCTGCTGGGCGCGCTCGCAGCGCGCCATCGATTGATTACCCGAACGGCCTTCTAGCTGGGGAAAAAGATAAAAAGAACAGGGGGAAACCATGGTCTTCTTGGAATGGCACCAACGCCAAACAGAGCAATGGATCGAGCGACTGGGTATTACCCCTTACCAGGCACTCTGGTGGGCCTGGGCCAAGGGTGTAGTGCTGGGTGCAGTCGGATACTGGTGGCTGTTGGGTTAGCGAGAGCGCTTGTTTAGAGCTCGCGCGGGCGTTTTGCCCAGCCCTTTACTTCAGGATAGCGGTCCGTATCTGCGGGCCTTCAGGCAGCATTCACTCCGGGAATCGCCGCCAGCAGCGACTGGGTATAGGCCTCTCTGGGGGCGTTAAATACCTCGGTCGTTGCGCCTTGTTCTACCAGTTTGCCGTGATACATCACCGCAATACGGTCGGCGATCTGGCGAATCACCGCCAGATCATGTGAGATAAACAGCATGGTCAGGCCGTACTCTTTGGTGAGGTCTGCCAGCAGATCGAGAATCTGGGCCTGAATAGTCACGTCGAGCGCCGAGACCGGCTCGTCCGCCACAATAAACTCGGGGCGTGTGGCCAAGGCGCGGCCAATGGCAATGCGCTGACGCTGGCCACCAGAGAACTCATGGGGGTACTTGCGCACAAAGGCGCGCGCCAGACCCACATTATCCATGAGCTCGCGGATTGCCTGATCCAGTCCGGCTTTGTTTACCAAACCATGCAGCAGCAGGGGCTCGGCGAGGGTGTCATAGACCGTCATGCGCGGATTCAGTGAGGCATAAGGGTCCTGAAAGATCATTTGCATACGATGCCGAAACTGCTTGAGCGAGCGGCCTTCCAGCGCAGAGAGTTCGGTATCCTCAAATGTGATCTTGCCATCCGTGATGGGCACCAGCCGCAGGATCGATCGACCCAGGGTTGACTTGCCGCTACCCGATTCCCCGACCAAGCCAAGGACTTCGCCGTGATGAATGTCCAAAGAAACATCGTCTACTGCTTTGACCGGCTCGGCACCCACAGTCGGGGTGAACCAGGTGCGCAGATTGGCAATGCGAATGAGAGGTTCAGGTGATACGGCATCGGTAGATTTCTGCCCGCGTGGAATCGCCGCCAGTAATTTTTGTGTGTATGAGTGCTGCGGATTCTCGAAAATAGCTTGGGGCTGGCCGCTTTCAACGACCTTGCCTTTCTCCATGACCACGATGTGATCAGCAATATCCGATACCACCGCCAGATCGTGGCTGATGAACAACACGCCGATGTCACGCTTGGTTTGGAGCTCTGTAATAAGTTTGAGAATCTGCGCCTGAATCGTCACGTCCAACGCGGTCGTGGGCTCGTCGGCAATCAGTAATTTAGGCTCGTTGATGAGTGCCATGGCAATCATCACCCGCTGTCGCATCCCACCCGAGAATTCATGAGGGTACGACCCCATGGCCGCCTGTGGGTCACGTATGCCTACTTCGTCGAGGAGCGCCATAGCGCGTTCGCGCGCGGGGCCTTTGGCGAGGCCTTTGTGCAGGGTCAGTGGTTCGATCAGCTGATCGCCAATGGTCATAAAGGGGTTCAGGCAGGTCATCGGGTCCTGAAAGATCATGGCGATGTCGCGCCCGCGGATCGCGCGTAGCTCGACCTCAGAGAGCGCCAGTAGATCCTGACCCTGAAAGTGGGCAGTGCCGCTATCGATGCGCCCGGGCGGTGAGGGTACGAGCCCCAGCATGGCGTAGCACGACACCGATTTGCCCGACCCGCTCTCGCCGATGATGGCGGTAATCTGGCGTGGCTCTACCGAGAAGCTGACGTTATCTACCGCCTGATTGGTGCCATTACGGGTGACAAAACTGACCGAGAGATTTTTAACGTCGAGTAAGGCCACGGTTCAGTCCTTGGAGCCACGCACGTCCAGGGCATCACGGAGGCCGTCGCCAAGGAAGTTCAGTGAGAAGAGGGTGAGAGTAAGCGCACATCCGGGAAAAATGAGCAGCCACGGGTACTCTTCCATTGTCTCCGCGCCGTAGCTGATCAGTAGCCCCCAGGAGGTGGCGGGGGGCTGAATACCCAGGCCGAGAAAACTTAAAAAGGCCTCGAGCAACATGACGCTGGGAATGGTGAGGGTGGTGTACACAATGATCGGACCCAACGCGTTGGGGACCACGTGTTTGCGGATAATTGCGGCGGGCGAGAGCCCAACAGATACCGCGGCCTCGACAAACTCTTGTTGCCTGAGGGACTGCACTTGAGAGCGCATGATCCGGGCCATGGTGAGCCACTCCACGGCGCCAATCGCGAGGAATAAGAGCAGAATATTGCGCCCAAATACCACCATCAAAAGCACGATAAAAATCATAAACGGCAGTGCATAAAGAATATCCACCAGCCGCATCATGACGGCATCAACCCGGCCTCCGACGTAACCCGCAATCGCGCCCCAGGTCACCCCAATGAGCAGCGCCACGGCGGTGGCAATGAATCCCACAGCGAGGGAGATACGTCCGCCATACATAATTTGCGTGAGCAGGTCGCGACCGAAGATGTCGGTGCCCAGCCAATGCGCGGCCGAAGGAGGCGTTGCCCCTAGGTCAAGATTTTGTGTTTCGTAGCTGTAGGGGGCGATCCATGGTGTGAGTAAGGCCACCACGATCATGAACAGCAATACCCCGCCACCAAACACCGCAAGTTTGTTTTTGCTCAGACGAATCCAGGCGTCGTGCCAGAGCGATGAGCCCTGTTCGGCGTTATCAAAGACGGCCGCAGAGTCGTTCATGAGCCCGCCCTCGCTTTGAATTGATCCCGCAACCGTGGATTGAGCCAGGCGGCGACCACATCACTCACAAGATTGAAGAACACAATGAGCGTGGACAGAAATACGGTGGTGCCGAGAATCATGGTGTAGTCGCGGTTAAACGCGGCCTGCACGTAAAAGCGCCCCAGACCGGGGATCTGAAAGATCGTCTCGACCACAAAGGAGCCCGCCAGTAGGCCCGCGAACGCGGGACCCAGGAAGGCGATCACCGGAATCAAGCCGCCGCGCAGCGCATGCTGTGTGACGACACGCCACTCGGGTAGCCCCTTGGCGCGTGCGGTACGGATGTAATCCTGAGAGAGAATCTCGAGCATGCCCGCGCGACTCAGGCGGGCGATGTAGGCGGCATAGGCCGAGCCCAGCGTGACCGACGGCAGGACCTTATCTCCGGGGATATCACCCCAGCCGGTAATCGGTAGCCAGTCGAGCCCGATACCAAAGATCAGCACCAATAGCGGCCCCAATAAAAATGACGGCATACAGATACCGATCATCGCCAGGCTCATGGGCACATAATCCTGCGCGGTGTTGGGCCTCAGAGAGGCGAACACCCCGGCGGTGACGCCAATGCACAGCGCAATCATCAGCGCATAAAAGCCGAGCTCGGCGGTGACCGGCAGGCCCGAGAACAAAATCTCGTTCACGCTGCGACCGGGGTATTTGAATGATGGGCCGAGATCGCCCTGCGCCAGATCGCCGAGATAGGCAAAGTATTGCTCGTGCAGCGGCAGATCGAGGCGATACTGCGCCTCGAGTGCCTTCTTGACCTCGGGAATCACGACCTTTTCCTGGTCAAAGGGGCCGCCCGGCGCGGAGCGCACCAGAAAGAACGTCGCCGAGATCACGATGAAGATCACCGGCAACGCCTGAAGGGTACGAATCATCAAAAATCGCAGCATCAGCGCAGTGCCTCGGGCAGCGTGCGGCCAGGCACCAGTCGCACATACTTGAGGTTCAGTGAGTCCATCAAGTTGGAGTACATACCCTCAACGCTTGGGTGCACCAAATGCTTGCTGGTGTAGGTGTAGAGCGGAATGATCGGCATTTCCTCCATCAGCATGGTCTCGGCTTCCGTGAAGAAGGCGTAGCGCTCCTCGCGTGTTTCCGCTTTGGGGGCTTTATAGAGAATTAAGTCGTCATACACCGGATCACTATAGTGGGTGTTGTTGTTGCCACCCCCGGTGATATACATGTCGAGAAAGTTGTTGGCGTCGACGTAGTCGCCGATCCAGCCACGACGCGCAACCTGAAAATCAATTTGCGTGACTGCGTCGAGGTAGACTTTCCATTCCTGATTAGAAATTGTGACATCGATGTTCAGGGTGGACTTCCACATTTGCTGAATCGCCACGGCAATTTTGCGATGCGCTTCCTGCGTGTTGTAGAGAATCTCGATGCCTGGCCAGCCCTCGCCATCGGGATAGCCCGCCTCTGCCAATAACGCCCGAGCACCCTCGGGGTCATAGTCAAATAATTTTGGCGGGTAATAGCCCAGGGTGTCGGGGGGTGTAATGGAATACGCGGGTACCGCGGTATGTTGCAGTACCGTGCGGACCAGTTTGTCGCGGTCCACCGCCATCGACAGCGCTTTGCGCACCCGCACATCATTGACCGGCGGTCGCTGGGTGTTCAGCAAGTAGTAATAGGTGCCGAGGTAGGGTGCTTGCACGTAGGGGGTGTCGGGCATTTTGCGATACATGGGGATCTTGTCGAGCGGCACAACCTGCGTGTAGTGCAGCTGCTCGGCGCGGAACATACGCTCTTCACTGACGACATTTTCGGTTGGGTAAAACACCACCTCGTTGAGCGAAACATTGTCGCGATCCCAATATAGATCGCTCTTCTCCACGATTATGCGGCGGTTCAATGACCACTCTTTGAGTTTAAACGCCCCATTGCTGACAATATTTCCAACCCGTGTCCAGGGGGTGTAGCGGTCGGTCATTTCGCCAAACTGCAGCAAGGTCTCGGGGTGTACCGCGAAGGTGCTGTAGTGGTCCATCAGCTGGATAAAGTAGGGTGTTGGAGCGTTTAGCGTGACTTGCAGTGTGGTGTCGTCGATGGCTTTCACGCCCACCTGATCGAAGTCGTTGATCTGACCCTTGAGGTAGGCCTCGGCGTTCACCAACGGGAACAGCATGTAGGAGTATTCGTTGCCGGTCATGGGGTGCAGGGCGCGATGCCAGCTCCACACGTAGTCGCTGGCGGTCACTTGCTCGCCGTTAGACCATTTGGCATCGGGGTTCAGATAAAAAGTGATGATCCGGCCCTCGTCACTGAACTCCCAGCGTTCGGCGACGCCGGGTTCCGGTTCTAACGTGATGGGGTTTTTGACCGCCAAACCCTCGAATAACGCGCGGATGATGTGATTTTCTGGCACGCCGGTGACCACGTGTGGGTCGAGGCCCTGAGGCTCTGCGCCGTTGCCGTAGTGCAGCACGCCGTCGCGGTTGCCGCTGGCGACATTACTCTCGCCGGCACCGCATCCTGCTAATACCACAGCGAACAAGGCAGAGAGCACGATACACAGAGCGCGTGACGTAATAGCAAGCCGGGGCTCACGCAAATGCCTCCCGGCGCCAAGGATCGATAGGTGTTTCAAAACTGACTACCTGCCCGCTGAATCCCCCTATGCTACCGGAGTTTTGATGTCGATGAGAGCCTTCCTCGCGGGGTGCTCAATATTGTCATTTATCGTAACCAACTGCGCCCCCCGCCTTTGATAAACTACCGCCCCTTGATGTGATTTGCAGTGATGCTTCATGACGGTAAGAACCCGCGTTGCACCTTCACCCACCGGTGATCCCCATGTGGGAACCGCCTATATGGCGTTGTTTAATCGTTGCTTCGCCCATGCACACGGCGGTCAGTTCATTCTGCGCATAGAGGATACCGATCAGGCGCGCAGTACCCCCGAAGCCGAGGCCAAAATTTTTGAATCACTCCGCTGGTTGGGGCTCAGCTGGGATGAGGGTCCTGATGTGGGAGGCCCAAAGGGCCCTTACCGGCAGAGTGAGCGCGCCGATATTTACAGTGGTTACGCCTGGGAGTTGGTCGAAAAAGGTCACGCGTTTGTCTGTTATCGCACCCCGGAGGAGCTCAACGACCTGCGCGAGGCGCGAAGGGAGGCCGGTCAGGCGACGGCGCTCAAGCCCTCCGACCTGATCTTGCCGGAGGAAGAGCAGGCGGCGCGAAAGGCGGCGGGTGATCCCTACGTGATTCGGATGATGGTGCCTGAAGAGGAGGGTGCCTGCGTCATTGACGACATGCTACGCGGCGTCATCGAGCTCGACTGGAGCATGGTGGATGCGCAGATCCTGCTCAAATCGGATGGACTGCCCACCTACCATCTGGCCAATGTGGTCGACGATCACCTGATGGAGATCACTCACGTCATCCGCGGTGAGGAGTGGATTAACTCGGCGCCCAAGCATCGACTGCTCTATGAGTATTTCGGTTGGCAGATGCCGGTGCTGTGCCACATGCCATTGTTAAGAAACCCCGACAAATCCAAGCTCAGTAAGCGCAAAAACCCGACCAGCATTTTGTATTACCAGCGCATGGGGTTTTTGCCCGAGGCGGTGGTGAATTATCTCGGGCGCATGGGGTGGTCGATGCCCAATGAAGAGGAGAAATTTACCCTCGAAGAAATGCAGGCCGCTTTTGATATTTCTCGAGTATCACTGGGCGGTCCGATTTTCGATATGGAAAAACTCAAATGGCTTAACGGTTTGTGGATTCGCGAATCGTTGAGCCAGGAAGCGCTCGCCAATCGGCTGCGCGACTGGGCGCTGAATCCGGAGATGCTCAATCGCATCTTGCCCCATGCGCAGGGGCGCATCGAGGTACTCTCGGATCTAATTCCGCAGGCGGCTTACCTGCTCTCGGGTGAGATTCACCTGACTGCAGAGGCCTTTGGCGAGACCGTCGAGGCGCGTGAGCCTATCGTGGCTCAATTGCAGTTTGTGTTGTGGCGGTTGGAGGCCCTGCAGGACTGGCGCCGCGATACGGTGTTTGCGGTACTCAAGGCGTTGGCCGATGCCATGGCGCTGAAGCCCAAGGTGCTGTTTGCGCCGCTTTTTGTGGCGCTCTCGGGCGAGGCGGTGGCGTATTCCATACCTGACTCGATGGCGATTTTAGGCCCTGATATAACGCGGGCCAGATTGCGGCACGCTATTGAAGCCTGTGGCGGTGTGTCGAAGAAGGCCGCCAAACGTCTGGAAAAAGACTACGCAGCGCTCGGGGTATAGCCGCGCTCAGTTGCGGTTTTCTTTGTTGAGCAGACAGAGCCCGGCGAATAGGGCAAAGCTTGCTTCGAACAGCAG
>JAYPXQ010000076.1:5323-9874 GCA_038135595.1 Halieaceae bacterium | reverse complement strand
CAAGCGTAAGGGGTTATAAAAGCGTCGATGATGCATTTTGTTCATGACTCATTCATTGTGACGCATTGGAAAAGCCATGAATTATGGTGAGAGGGCTCTGGTGAATCTTTTTCGGGGTGTGAGAAACCACGCTTTCGTCGTTCTCGTTGCATCGTCTGCGGTGCTGTTCTCTCAAGCTGGGTCAACGGAAAAGCTGGGCGGTGCTTCCTACCAAGATGTCTGCAAAAAATTTGAAGACGAGGGTGTCACTACTCGCACTCAGCGCGGGCAGAGCAACTCGGGCATGGATGATGAACTTCTGGGAAACACCTTAATTTTAGTTGACGCTGGCAATAGCGGAGGGGGAAGACGCGGCAGCAACGTATCGAACTCCGAAATCATTGTGAGCGGTGATATGAATAAAATTGCTACTGTAACCACCAACACACAAGGGCCCCAGCCCAAAAGCGCAAGCTCGACGTCCACCGTAAGATCCTCAGCCTGTGACAAATAACCATAGATGACGCTGATATGAAAGGGCACCAGCGCTTTGTCGGCTCAAGTGTCGTCACCCAAGAACTATTCTCCTATATAGAAAGGGTAGCCCCCTCTGACGCGCCGATTCTTATCCGTGGCGCTACCGGGGTTGGTAAAGAAGTGGTCGCGAGAGAGATTCATCGCCTCTCTGGTCGAGGCGACGCAGGCAAATTCGTTGCGGTTAACTGCAGTGCTATTCCAACAGAACTTCTGGAAAGTGAGCTTTTTGGTCATGAAAAAGGGGCGTTTTCTGGTGCAGTGACGAGCTACCCGGGTCGAATGCGTCTCGCAGACGGTGGCTCGCTGTTGCTCGATGAAATTGGTGACATGCCGTCGGAGCTTCAGGCGAAGCTGTTGAGGGCGATTCAAGAGGGTGTCGTTACTCCCGTCGGAGCAGTTGACGATATTTCCGTCGATGTAAGAGTTATCTCAGCAACGCATAAACCGCTAGAAGCGCTGATCGATTCGGGACGGTTCAGGGAGGACCTGTTTTTCCGGCTAAATGTCATTCCTATTACCATCCCCCCTCTGAGGGAACGGCCAGAAGAGATCATCGAACTGTTTGATTACTTCTCCGACGGATATGCCCTGCATGGCGATCCAATTACGCTCAACGCTAAATCCATCGGTCTGCTTCAAGCCTATCGTTGGCCAGGTAACGTGAGGGAGTTAGAGAACTTTTGCCGACGTCTCACGGCATTATTCCCCGGAGAAAAAATCGACTTGTATGCTTTGCCACACGATTTTCTGCCGCCTCAAATGACCCGTTTGCTGGAAGGTAGTTCGCCCGACGAAGCAGCCTATACCCCAACTGTATCGCGGAGGAGCGCAACCGAAGCTCTCCTTGCCCCGGAAGAAGACGAAGATGGCATGAGCCGTGTATTGGGTATTACGGCTGCGGAGGCGCCCACGCACATAGAGCTCTCAGAGGCAACGCTAAAGGCGCGTGTTGCGCATTTCGAGAAAGAGCTGATAGAGAAGGCGCTATCTGATGCTAATGGCAATATCTCTGAGGCTGCCCGGACGCTGGGAGTGAAACGAACGACTTTGATCGAGAAGATGAGCCGACTGCAGGTCTCAAAGGCCTAATCTTGCCGCTGTCATAATTTTGACGAAAAATGTCGTAAATTTGACGATATTGCAGCGCTGATATCTGTAACATATTGAATTAAAATAAGATCTGATTGCTGGCCCCCTACTTGCTGAATTTTGCTTACTCGGAGCAATTCAGGCGGTGTGTGTGGCAAGTTCAGAGGCGGCAACGGACCTCAACATCATGGTTCTTCGCGGTAGCGATGTTCCTGATAACACCTTGCTGCAAATGGAGCAGGGCAACCGGGTGTCTATTACCCAAGCCGCCGACTCATTTGCAGAGCGGATGTCGCCCGACGTTGTATCTTGTCTAGTTGTAGGCTCTGGCTGGAGAGATGTTTCACAGCATTTGCAGCAGAGTGTTGAATCAACTGCCGGACCGTTCTTCGCGCTTATTCCAGAGGGTGACGTCACACTGGGGCACTTTCTCGGTCGTCTGGGAGTGCCAGCTGTTCAGCCCTACCCTCCTGCCGCAAATCACGACTGGCCCTCTGTGTTTGCGGCAGTTGTTAGTCAATGGGCAGAGCTGGTAGCGACGACCACATCCAAGGAAGAACCGTATTCGGCGCGCTCAAGCAAGAAGCGGGCTGGACGCAAAACGGTAGTGTTTGGTGACCCGGCTAGCAAGGCGATGTTGTCGCTGGTGGAACGGGTTGCACAAGTCGATGTCACTACACTCCTCTCTGGACCCTCCGGGGTTGGTAAAGAGGTGGTCGCCCAGATTTTGCACAATGCCTCGCCTCGCTCTGCGGGACCGTTCATTGCGCTGAACTGCTCAGCCATGCCAGAGCATCTGGTCGAAAGCATTTTGTTCGGGCACGTAAAGGGCTCTTTTACAGGCGCTATCAAGGATCAACCCGGCATTTTTGAAGATGCTAATCAAGGCACGCTGTTCCTAGACGAAGTCGGTGAATTGCCACTTCACGTTCAGCCCAAGCTGTTGCGGGTCATTCAGGAGCGCAAAGCTGCTCGCATCGGTAGCACGCGTGAGGTCAGTTTCGATGTACGGTTGGTGGCCGCGACCAACCGGGATTTAGTAGATTTGGTTGCGCGTGGCCAGTTTCGTGAGGATCTACTTTACCGCCTCAATGCGTTCCATATCGGGATCCCTCGACTGCGCGACCGCCCGGGGGACATCGAACAGCTTGCGATTGCTTTTGCGGAGTCAGATCAGGTTGCTGGCGTCGCCATGAAGATCAGAGAGGATGCAATACAGCAACTCCGCCTTCATGACTGGCCCGGCAATGTGAGGGAGCTGGATAACGTTATCTGCCGAGCAAAAGTGCTCGCCACAGAGGGAGTTATTGGAGCCGAACACATCTTCCTAGATGCGTTGCAGATCGAGTCGCGACCTCAAATTAAGAGTGAGCTTTTGTCAGAGTCATCCTCGGCGGGTCATGCATTGTCTCCCGACGGTGTCGAAGCAGATCAGGACCTTATGTCTGTCAAGGAACGTGCGGAGTGGCAACTTATCCGGGCAGCTCTGGAAGACACCTCCTCAAAAAAAGAGGCAGCCGAGCGCCTGGGTATCAGTCCGAGAACGCTGCGTCACAAGTTACAAAAATGGAAATCCTCTGAAGAGGCGTATCAAACGGCGGGTAAACCATGATTGATAAAACCAATATGCAGGGTGTAATGAATGTCATTCGTCAGGCCGAGCTGGCGAACAGCAAGTTAGACGCGTCAAACCTCACGATCAGTAATGAGCAGCCCCAGAGCCGATTTGCGTCAGATCTGTTGGCCGCCATTCGCTCGGTAAACGACACCCAAATGCAGGCGGCTGATATCAAGGCCAAGTATGAGGTGGACGGTTCCATCAGCGTGACGGACGTGCTGATTGACTCGCAGCGAGCTTCAGTGGCTTTTGAGGCAACACTTCAGGTCCGAAACAAAATTCTCAAAGCTTATCAGGATGTGATGAGCATGCCGGTGTGAAGGCGCCGATTCGCTCAAGTAGGAGAAACTGATTATGGAAGCTGCGCTCGAACAACGGCCGCTGATCGAGGGATCTGCCACTCAGGTACCGAGTCAGGCCCCTGCGTCGCAAGAGACTAGGGATGTGACTGTCTCCGCTGGTGATGCTGGCAACGCTGCCGGCGCCCCGCAGGGCGCACTGCCAGTTGTGAAAGATGTGATGTCACAGCCCGCTGTAAGAAAGGCAATGCCCGCGGTGATAGCCATCGTCTCATTACTTCTCGTACTTATATTCTGGTCGGTTATGACCAGCACGCCCTACCGCAGTGTCTCAGACGGTATGGAATCTGCGGACGTGCAGCTCGCCTTCGAGGCATTGAAAACTTCAAATTACAAGGTCCGGATCAATGAAGCGACGGGCCAGTTAGAAGTGCCTACCAACGATTTTCAGTCCGCCAGAATTTTTCTGGCCTCACAGGGTATTCCGCGTGCGGCCGTTGACGGTGGTATGGGATCACTGGCCGACGGTAGCTCGATGACTACTAGTCAGTTCATGGAGCAAGTGCAATATAACAGCGCAGTAGAAGTCGAACTGGCACGCACCATCACGGAGATCAGTACGATTGAGAGTGCTCGGGTGCATATAGCGGCACCAAAACAGAGTGTTTTTGTTCGCGACCGTCAACCCGCTAAAGCTTCAGTAGTGGTTAAGCCCTTTAGAGGACGGGTGGTAGATCCCGCTCAGGTGCTGTCCATCGTGCACTTGGTCAGCGCCAGCGTACCGTACCTCGCCACCCAGGATGTCACGGTAGTGGATAATTACGGCAATCTGCTTACCGGTAGCAATGCGGACAAAGATGGCACGCCAGCCCTCAACAATGCGCGGTTCGAGGCGGAGCGAGAGATGGCCCTCTCAGAGCGCATTCGCGAGCTGCTGATTCCCGCGCTCGGCGGCGGCAATGTGAGGACAGTGGTTAATCTGGAAATGGATTTTACCCAGCGCGAAACAACGCGTGAGCAATATTTGGA
>JAYPXQ010000076.1:0-5223 GCA_038135595.1 Halieaceae bacterium | reverse complement strand
GGGCGCGTGACCTCAATGACAGCTGGCGTGATCATTAATGAAGACGCCCTTAAGGACCTCGCCAAAAAACGATACTACGCGTCCTTGGACGAGCCCGTGTCGACCAGTCTCGACCAACTCGACGAATCTTCGGAGGAAAGTGCCGCTGGCGAGGATGAGCTCGAAGTGAGCGCGGCCTCATTGGCGCCAATTCCCAGCGCCGAGTTGCAGCGATTAATGGGCGAGGAGATAGAGCGCTTCCGGGCCCTGATTTTGACAGCGTTACCCTATGACGCGGCCCGGGGCGATAGCGTAACGATTTCCTCTGCGCCTTTCTTTGTCGATCCACCTCAGGAATATTTGCTTCCCTGGTTTAAAGATCCGGCTGTGATTGAGTGGGGCCGTCACGGTATGACCTCAATAGGTCTGATTGCATTCTTCTTGCTAGTGATCGCACCGGTGCTCCGCGTATACATGCCCAAAATTGAAGAAAATGAAATGCTTTTGGCAGAGCAATTACTTGATGGTGAATTGAGTGCCGCGGATAGACAGGCACTCGAGGAGGGCGAATCGCTGGATGAAATCAAAGCGAAGCTCAAACCCAAGAAGTCAGCGATTTCCGCAGATATGCTGGATACAGCGAACAGCTATGATGACAAGGTCGCCATTGTTCGACTGCTGGTAGCTGAAGACGCTGGCCGGGTGGCGAACGTGCTGAAAAAGATGATTAAGCCCGTATAAAAGGGGTGAAAGAAAATGGCTGAAGCGGCAAAAAAAGACAATCTGGTCGAAGAAAAGGAAATGCCAGAGTCCGTGCGAGCGGAACTGGAAACTATGACGACGACCGAGCGGGCTGCGGTAATTATGTTGCTCATGGGTGAGACTCAGGCATCCAACGTTATTCGCTACATGAATCCGCGAGAGGTACAGGCTCTGGGCTCCTCAATGGTCGGAGTGGTCGATCTCTCTCAGGAAGCGGTGAGCGCTGTGTTGGATGATTTTGTCGGCACGATCAAACAGCAGACAAATCTCGGACTCGGAACCACTGATTATGTTGAATCGGTACTTAAGCGAGCGCTGGGTGATGACAAAGCCAGTACGGTGCTAAGTCGGATACTGCCCGGTGGGTCGACCAAGGGTTTGGAGATTTTGCGCTGGATGGATGCACGCGCCATCTCCGACATGATCATCAACGAGCACCCGCAGGTCATCGCGATTATTCTGTCGGTTTTGGAATACGACGTTGCGGCCGATGTGCTCAGCTTTTTGCCACCTGAAAATCGCGGTGAAGTAATGCAGCGGGTTGCCAGTCTTGAGACAGTGCAGCCTTCTGCCATGGAAGAGCTGGAACGGATCATGGCAAAGCAGTTCTCCAGTAACTCTTCCGCCCAGTCATCAAGTTTCGGTGGTGTGAAGACAGCGGCCAAAATCATGAATTTCGTCAAGGTAGATCTCGAAACCTCTGTGATGCAGTCACTGACCGAGCTGGATGAGGACCTCACCCTGCAAATTCAGGACAACATGTTCACCTTCGAGAATCTCTCCATGGTCGATAATCGTGCCATTCAGGTGATGATGAGAAACATCGAGTCCGACCTACTCATGGTGGCATTGAAGGGCGCGAGCGAAGAGACCCGCGACAAATTCTTTGACAATATGTCGCAACGGGCCAAAGCAATGTTCATTGACGACATGGAGTCGAAGGGCCCGATGCGCATATCTGACGTGGAAGACGCGCAGAAAAATATCATGCGCATCGCCAGAAAGCTGTCTGATGCTGGTGAGTTGGTGCTCGCGGGTCGTGGAGATGATTTTGTCTAAGCAAGATGGGAATGTTGCCTGGGAGCTGAACGAGCTGTTGGCGGCAGATCGGCGTGCGCGGGCATTCAATAACCCGACCATTGAAGGCCTAGACACTCGGGTGCCCCCCGGGTTCGAGACCATGCACTGGGAACAGATTGGCCAAGAAACGTTGGAGCAGGCCCTGCGTGAGGAGCAGGAAGCTCAGGCGATGATCGCCGAAAATGCTGATTCAGTTGAGGGTGTTGATGAAGCGGCGGAAGAGGTACCGGCGACCTTTGACGTGGAGTCTGAACTCCAGACTCGCTACGAGGAGGGCATTGCGGAAGGGAAGCGAATTGCGACAGAGGCTCAGCAGGCTGAGCGAGAGGCCGGTGAGCGTCTCACTGCGGCGCTGGCGCAGCAATTTGCCGAATTGCCGGCTCTGTGGCCTATCGTTACGGATCTGTCACTCGATATTGCGAGGGCGGTGTGCCTTCGTTCGCTGACGCTAGACCCCTCGTTTTTTAAAGATTACGTTGTGCGGGCGCTAGAGAGCGCGGAATTGCCCAAGGATCTACCGATTGAGATCAGGGTATCTCAGAACACAGTTGCATTGATTGATCAGGAGCTGCTCTCCACTCAGTTCCCGGAACAGAATTTTTCCATTTCTGTTGGCGTTGAGCTCAACGACGGAGATATCTCCATAGCTTATGACCAAGTCACCGTTGATCGCTTGCTCGAGCGGGAATTTGAGCAGCTACGAGAGCAACTAATCGCGCAATTTCCCGATAAAAATAGACCAATCTGATGGAAGTAGTACTGGATCAGGATTTGGTCGATAGTCGATGCGGCTGGCCTCAGCTGTTGCCACCCGAGGCGTGGACTTGGGCGAGAGTTCGGCATGTATCTGGCCATGTGGTCGAATGCGATGGGCTGCAAGCACCACTCGGCGCCATGTGCGAGATTGAAACCGAGGACCCGGCTGCGCCCAATATTGCAGCGGAAGTCGTCGCTTTTTCTGAGGATACGCTAAAGCTCATTCCTTTCTCCGAAACTGTCGGCATCTCGCGTGACAGCAGGATACGTTTGGTCAACCGCCGGATCGGTTTACCGGTGGGCGATTATTTGCTGGGTCGAGTGATAGACCCGCTCGGTCGCCCACTTGATTCGAAGCCCTTGGTGCAACCTCGCTTTGCGGCAAATTTTTTCGGTCGTTCAGTGCCTGCGTTACGCAGAAAGCCTGTTTCAGAGGCCTTAGATGTCGGCGTACGAGCAATTAATGGTGTGCTCACGTTAGCCAAAGGACAGCGGGTTGGGTTGATTGCGGGCTCCGGAGTCGGCAAGAGTACCCTGCTCGGTATGATGACGCGCCACACCCAGGCAGATGTTGTCGTACTCGCACTCATTGGCGAGCGCGGCCGTGAGGCCGGTGAGTTCTTGGCGGAAAGTCTGGGCCCTGAAAGTTTGAAAAAGGCTGTGGTCATACTTGCCACTTCTGACTGCGCCTCAGTTATGCGCCGTCAGGCTGCGGAAGTCGCCCATCTGGTGGCAGAGTACTTCAGAGACCAAGGCAAAGACGTTCTTCTGCTTTGCGACAGTTTGACACGCATTGCCCACGCTCAGCGGGAAATTGGCCTGGCAACGGGGGAACCCCCCACTAACAAGGGCTACCCACCTTCTGTTTTTAGCGACCTCCCAAAAATGATTGAGCGGGGTGGCCCCGGCGATAACGGAGGTACGATTACCAGTATCTATACCGTTCTGTCCGAGCACGACGAGGGCATGGATCCGATTGTGGAGGTGGCGAGAGCTTCGCTCGATGGACTAATTATGCTTTCGAGGGAGTTGGCGGATTCCGGCATTTACCCTGCGATTAACCTTCGAGGCTCGATTTCCAGACTTGCCGCCAAAGTGCTCGGGACGCCTGAGCTGAACCGTGCAACTGAT
Organism: Halieaceae bacterium; assembly: GCA_038135595.1. Taxonomy (GTDB): domain Bacteria; phylum Pseudomonadota; class Gammaproteobacteria; order Pseudomonadales; family Halieaceae; genus Luminiphilus. The sequence continues at coordinate 1,515 of JAYPXQ010000076.1, read as the reverse complement.
TTTCGCCGGCTGTGGTCATTGTACGAAGCTAATCGTGATCTCATTATGGTTGGTGCATACGAGAAGGGAACGGACCCGGAGCTCGACATGGCGATAGCCATCAGGCCATTGATGCTGGACTTCCTGCGGCAGAGCGCCGACGAAAGCTGTGATATTAATCAGGCAAATGCCGCGCTGGCGCAGATTATTGCCAGAGGTCAGCATGGCCACTAAATGGGACCCCCTCGTTCTTAAATACCAAAGGCAATCACAGCATGAGATGGCTGCGATAGCGGCTTTGCGGCGTCTATTGTCAGAAACCGAGCAAAACCGGGAAAAAGTGATGGAGCGCCAGCAGAATTTGCGTGCGCAGCTTACTTCGCAAAATCAATGCGATATTGGCGAGTGGCGGGTTCTTAAGGCCTTTTTGGCGGATCTCGATGTTTTGCGCAACCAGTGTGAGGGGCGGATTTTCGAGTGTCGTGAAGAGATCCGGATGGCGCTTGAAGCGCATGCCAAAACGGATGCACTGGTGCAAAAATATGAACATTTGCAGAGTCAAACTGTAGAAAAGGTCCGGCAGCACCGCGAGCGATTGGAGACGGACGCCCTGGACGAGTGGGCCGTGCAAAGCCATTCCAGATCGGTTTTGGCACGCGACTTGCATAATCCCATTGAGCGACATTGACATAAGTGGTCGGAAAGTGGACTCCAAGATCGGATCAGACATAGCGAAATTGCTTGGCACCTTGAACGCAAAGGCCAAGGATTCTGCATCAAAATCAATAAGTAACGGCAATTCCGGCACCTCTTTTAAGAAGGCATTGGTGGCGTCTGAGAGCGCCCAGAGCCTTTCTGGTAACGGCAATCCCTTGCCGGTTTCGGGCACTTTGCCAACCGCCTCGCGGCCAATAGAGTCCGCCGTGAAACTGGCATCGCGCGAGCTTGCAAGTGGAGCATCCCACGCCGAAACCCATGCGTTACGTGATTTTGATCTCGTCGTGATGGGCGATGAGACTGAAGAGGCAGCAGTTATCTCTTTTGCAAAACAATCGGGCATGTCAGCTGAGGCATTGGCGCAGCTATTTGCCGGGCCACAGCATTCTGTTTCTGCGGACAGAGAGGCGGCATTCGTCGCGCAGAATTTGGGTGGCGGCTCCCTCTTCGAGAAACTTGAGTCACTCGGGATACTCGAGAACCTGCGGGGAAACATAGCGACCGTCTTGGCGGACAGTCCACTAGTGCTGAATAAGTCTGCATCTGTTATTGCCGAGGCCAGTGCCCAGCTGACTCAATTGTCGGCACCCGCGTTGGAGCGCCTTCTCCAAGGTGAAGAGAGTGCGGCGTTACTGAGTCCGATCGCCTTGAGTGCAGCGCCCGAGACACCAAGCACTGAGTGGATAGCTAAATTTTCAGCAGAGATCGAACCTAATGTTGGCAATGGCAGTCAGCGTGTATTGCAAGACCTCAAAGCACTTTTTGGTGTGCCGGCGGACTCAACGGATACCCGGCTCAGTGAATCAATTGCAACAATAG
>JAYPXQ010000075.1:0-9988 GCA_038135595.1 Halieaceae bacterium | reverse complement strand
GCTCTAGACCATTGCGCGGCGACGAATTGGGGTAAAGCTACTTGGGATCCGCCACGTAACTAATCTGACTCTCTTGTTTAATGACGAAGGCCGCCTTGCGCCGGCCTTCGTCAAGGCCATCTCAACTATTCTGACCAAAGAACATCATCTAGCCGGAAAACTACCCCCTCGGTTTTGCCAAAAGGTGCAAAAATCACGATGCCAGTTTTGACCGCGCTTAGTGTCAGGTTGCTGCCCGGGTTCGCTAGCAGATCAGCGACTGGGACACTGATTGTTTCCCACTCCCCTTCGCCAGTAACGTCAACTGGGAAATCTCCCGTTGAGCCCCCGTTATGATCGTCGACTTTAATCACGTAGCCAGAGTCATTCACACCTCTGTTTATTACCTTAATGTCAAGGTTAAGTGAGCCTGACTCGTATTTGCTCATATCGATGCCCGGGCTGCTTGCCTCGAAAAAGAGTCCCGCAAATTGACTGCCGGAGTAAGTGATTTCAAGCACAGATCCTCTGTCAGCATCGTCAACTACAGCCCAGCCGATTGAGGGGCACTCTTCGCCACCATTGCCAACGCATGCGCCGTAGTTAATCGCTTGATCGAACCCCGTCGTCCCGACATTCCATTGAGAGTCAACCTCACCATCCCGTAATACTTCTCCGCCACCTGAGACTGGGATCTCCTCCGACAAAATCACGAAGTTTTGCAGAGCTTGGTTCCACGAGAGCTCAACTGAATGCCCCGCTTTGGGAAAGTTATTCAGCGTGGTGCTAGTATTCACGGTCTCGAGGTCCTCATCCGTGAAGGTCAGGAATTCGCCCTGGCTCGTCTGGATAGTGTTGAACTCGCGACTTGCGACCGACTCACCGTCGATAAGCAGTGTGACTGTCTGCTCCCCAGTACCAAGCAGTGCGAAGTTGAACAATACGCCAAAGCCATTGTCAGTGTCTCCACAGGGGCCTTCGGTGTCCGCTCTGTCTGTGCCGTAAGCAGCGTCAATAACGGCCCCATTTGCTAGCTGAATCTGGACAGTTTCAGCGTCGCATGCCCAGCCAGAGAGCATGCTAATGCCGCTGACTGTTGATCCTTCGGCGGGGTTCTCAAACGTTACCTGCGCGGTGGCGCTGATAGAAGCTGTGATTGCAAAGAAAAAAGTGTGACTAAGCGTTGCCAGTCTCGCCAACGTGGCAGATCGTTTACTTCTGTACATGTCAACTCTCCTTATTTTTCTGGGGCTCGCTGAGGCTATCTGTCGCCAGCGTTCAGGGGCTGTGAGGACACCCGTGTCGGGAGCTGCGCAGCCTTGCTTCACTCAGTTTAGCGCTGATCCCGTGGGGGGCCTGACATTTGAACATTATTATGCGACGGGTGGTACCTAATATGCGGTAAACTGAGACGATGGTCGATATAAAATTACTCGGCAATGCCAAGCGCAATCTTTGCCCATGCTAACGGGTATCCGCCCGGATCTTACGATGCTTTGCTGCGGGGTTTAACTTCACAATTGGATGTGGCGGGAATCGAGCATCGTCCATTATGGAGTGAATCTCCGGCGCCAAATTTTTTGTCTTGGCAGGTCTATGCGCGCGATTTACTCGACCGGATAGCGGAAAGCGGCGCTGATTCAGTTTGGCTTGTGGGGCACTCTATGGGTGCAGCGTCGGCGATACTCGCGGCGAGCGAGCATCCGGCCCGTTTTAAAGGCATTGTCGCCCTTGATCCGGTGCTCATTTCTGACAAAGTCTGGTTTTGGTCTCGTTTATTCGCAAGGATCAAGCCCGACGCGATGCCCATCGTAAAGCGCGCGCTGGCGCGACCACATCTGTTTTCGAGCCATCAGGCAGCGTATGAATTTTATCGAGGCAAGCGTGTTTTTAAGGATATTTCCGACGCTGTCCTTATGGACTATGTGATGGCGGCCCATGTTTCTCGCGGGGACGAGCAGGTTCATCTCCGTTACTCTGGCCAGTGGGAGGCATGCGTTTATCGCTCTGTGCCCCGAATGACCCGGGCACTAAAGCGTCTGAAGTGTCCGATGCTGATCGTGGCGGGCGATCACTCTGATGTGCTTTCAGTAAAGACCCTCAACTGGGCAAGTCGCTTGAATTCCAACATTCAAACTACGACCCTCAGCGGTGGGCATCTGCTCCCTCTGGAATCGCCGCAAGCCTGCGCCGAGGTGAGTTTGGAGTTTATTGCCGCAAATACCAGATAGGTGTTTTTGCCGATGACAGCCTGTGGCGTTCGGCTGCCCGTGTTGCATTTGTAGTTAAACGCTTCTTGGCGCGAGCAGTACGAGGGTAGAGTGTCTGCGTTGAATTAACCATAAACTCTGCAGGTTTGATGGGACCTTCAGGTAATTAATGCTTTTCCTCCAAAAAAGCGTGATCATGAAGCCGGTTAACCCGCCACATCGCTAAGTGGCAATGGAAACAGATAATGGCAACCAACCCGGTAACTACGCGCTGGGCCGATCTCGACAAGCGGCGTTTCTTTCCCAGAGAGCTGAGCTGGCTCTCTTTTAATGCCCGCGTACTCCAGGAGGCGGAGAATCCTGAGGTTCCCTTAATTGAGCGGGTCCGCTATCTGGGTATCTTTTCGAACAACCTCGATGAATTTTTTCGTGTTCGTGTCGCGGAGGTGAGGCGACTCATCAGCGTATCAAAGGGGCCCGAACGACAGGCGGCCAAGCATCTGTTGCAGTTGATTCAGCGAGAGGTGGTGGCGCTTCAGCGTAAGTTCGACGCCATATACGGCAGTTTAATGGGGGAGTTACAGAAGCAGAAAATTTATCTGATTAATGAAAAGCAACTGGATGAGGGTCAGCTGACTTTCGTACAGCAGTTTTTTAAGGATACTGTGCTACCAGAGCTGGAGCCGATCCTCCTCGATGAGGCCCAGGCGATACCCAATTTGACAGACGAATCGTTGTACTTGGCGGTCATGGTCAAGGCGCGTGCGGCGCAGCGTTTTGCTGTTCTTGAAGTCCCTTCAGAGCAGCTAGGTCGATTTATTGAGATTCCCAGACAAAAGGGCCGGCGACGTGGGACGGTGTACATCACCCTCGATAATGTGATTCGCGCCTGCCTGCCGCTGGTTTTTCGCGGCGTATTTGGGCCGATCTCAGCGAGTGCTTATTGCTTCAAATTTTCAAGAGATGCGGAGCTCGAGCTCGATCCGTCTATCAACGAAAGCTTGATAGAAAAGATGGCCTCCAGTCTCAAGCAAAGGCGTCGTGCCGACGCCGTTCGGTTCGTTTACGACAAAACCATGCCCGAGGCGTTGTTGAACGCACTCAGAAAGAGCTTCGGCTTTGGTCGCTACGACAGCCTGATACCGGGGGGCCGATATCACAATTCCAAAGACTTCCTATCCTTTCCTAATCCAGGCGGAAAAAATCTCGAGTTCAAGCCGCATGCGCGTATCAATTTACCTGAGATGGACGACCCGGCGAGTATTTTTGACGTAATCCGAGCGCGGGATGTCCTGCTTTACTTTCCCTACCACCCCTTCGATTATCTGGTCGATGTGCTCAAAACGGCTGCTCTAGATCCCGACGTCGTTGCCATCAAAATCTGTCTTTACCGAACTGCAAAAAACTCCCGCATCGGCGAGGCGCTGATTAATGCACTCCATAACGGTAAGCGCGTGACGGCGGTGGTGGAGCTGGCTGCCCGCTTTGACGAGCAGGCAAATATTGAAATGGCCCATCGATTGACTGAGGCGGGCGTCGAGGTCATTTTTGGTATCCCCGGGCTCAAGGTGCACTGCAAGCTATTTTCGATTGAGCGACGTGAAGCGGGGGAGACCCGCTATTACAGTCACATAGGCACGGGAAATTTCAACGAGAAAACCGCACGCCTTTACACAGATTTTTCTTTGCTGACTTCGGATCAGGTTGTTGGCCGGGATGTCGCGGCCGTGTTTAATTTTTTAAAATTCAATTACCAGCTCCCCAAATACGAGACGCTACTGGTATCGCCCCACAGCTCAAGGCCGGGTTTGGTTGAGCGAATTGATCGGGAAATTAAAAACGCGCGCCTGGGTTACCGGGCCATGATGACTCTCAAGTGCAATAACCTCGTCGATCGGCAATTGACGCTCAAGCTTTACGAGGCGAGTCAGGCGGGGGTGAGAATTCGTCTGATTGTCCGCGGCATGTGTACTTTATTGCCGGGTGTGAAAGGTGTTTCAGAGAATATCAAAGCCATCAGTATTATCGATCGATATCTTGAGCATCCGCGAATCTACGTGTTTCACAATCGCGGGCAACCCGAATACCTGTTGGGTTCGGCAGACCTCATGACGCGGAATATTGATTACCGGGTGGAGGTGCTGTGTCCGATCAAAGACCCCGCAGTGCAGCAGCAACTGCAGGATGTCCTCGACCAGCAATGGCAAGATAATGTCAAAGCGCGAGTGCTAGACAGTCAGCAAAATAATCAGTTTTTGCCTCGAGCGAGGTCAACACCGGCCCTGCAGGCGCAGGAGATGATTCACCGCTACTTCGCAACCGGCAAGAAGCCGAGAATGCCGCGCTCACTAATGCGTCAGGCGTCCAAGCGCCGTCGGAACCCCAGCCTTAAGGCGAAAGCGTCGACGAAAACAGCCAAGGCGACAAGTCGTCGGGATTGAGGATCACCAGTTGTTGCGCTTGAGCGTCGCGCTTTACGGCCTCGGGGTCGATTTGTAACAGTTTCAGATAGTAGGGCAAGAGTTTTGCTCTGACGGACAGGCGCCACTGATTTTCATCCATCGCGTAGTCATGGGCCACGACCTCTTGTTGCGCTGAACTTAATCTGGGATCTGGCGCAATGACAATATCAATCCACGTATGCCATTCAAGGTCCTCCTGAACGGTGTGCTCGGAGATGTCCATGATCTCTGGCTCGCCGCGAAAACGACTCAACACAAAATCGCGATAGGCTTGGTTTTTCTCGCACCAGCCCCGAACGTGCCAGCGCTGGCCTGTCCACACCAACGTATGCGGAACGATGATGCGACCCTCGCGGTCGGGCGCATTGAGTGAGACATAGTCGACCTCTACCCGACGTGACTCCCTCGCGGCACTGATCAGCGGGCGCAATATTTCGGGCGGCACTTGCCTTACTGGGGCACGAAGGACCTCGGTAGCGGTGAGCGCGTCTGGGAGTCGACCCAAAACCTGATGTATCTCGCTCGAGCCCGCGACAATGTCCAGGTACTCCTCAGCGGTACCTTGTGAGACGACGGGTGAGAAGGTGTCACTGGGTCTATAGCCTTTTGCCGCGGCGTCGTATTCGAGATTGCCCGGGCCGATAGAGCGCTTGTAGTTATTGATATCTTTACTGGCCTGTTGGCGGCCAAGGCCAAAGACTTCTCGCAAATGCCGCGTGGTGAGGCGCCCCTCCCATAGGGCAATGATTTCGATAAATCGGTAGCGGAGTAATTGCTCCCATCGGGTATCGCTCAATTCATCCTCCTGTTCGCGGGTTCAGTTGATGTCCGTGCTGGATTGATCGGCGATACGACATCTCGTCTTTATCAGCTTCATGTTGAGACTTCCGTTCGCGGTACCAGAAGTAGGCCGCTGATCGCCAATACCGAGCATGTGAGAACGATAAGCGCGGGCTCTATCAATCGACCCGCATAGAGTCCGCCGGCGACGGCGCCCACGAGAGAGGCGAGTAGGGCATGGGTAAATCCGTAGACGGCCGAAGCCGCCCCCGCTTGATGGCGAAACAGCGAAATGGCTCCCATTGATGCATTGGCAGAAGTGAGTCCAACACCGAAAAAAAAGGTCGACGACAATAGCGCAAGAATAGACATCATATTTTTTGCGTCCGGTGCGAATGCCACTATACCGACTGCTGAGACAAGGCTGGTGAGAAGACCGGCTTTGAGAGTCATATTCATGCCATAGCGCATCACGAGGCTGGCATTCACCAGACTGCCTGTCATGAAACCAAATACTGTCAGTGCGAAGGCGTATCCAAACAGTGATGTTGGAACGTCGAACACGTCAGGAAGAAAGTAGGCCACCGTTGAGAGGTAGCAAAACAAAGCAGAAAAAGAGAAAGAGCCTGCCATTTGGTACCCGATGAAAGCGGTGGACGTGAGCATCGCTCGAAAAGCGCGAAAGACGCTACGAAAAGTCAGCCGCTCTTGGCTCTTACGCGCCACGGATTCGGGAAAGCGCATGAGCGCGAAAAGGATAAGGAGTGCAAACAGCGCCAGCGCAAAAAAAACGCCCGGCCAGGGTGCGATACCGAGAATCAGGACGCCCAGGCTAGGGGCGACCATGGGTATCACGGCCATGGCCCCGGATAACACCGACATGACTTGCGAGGCGCGATTGCCCTCGTAGCGGTCTCTCACGATCGCACGTGCAATAACTGGACCACTGGCAGCGGCGATCCCCTGCAGGGTGCGCGCCAGCCACATCAGCTCCATCTGCCGCACCAGCGCGCACAACACCGATGTCACCAGAAACAGCAGCGTCCCGATGCGCACGATCGGTAGCCGTCCGAACTGATCAGACAACGGGCCAAAGATGAGCTGACCGATGGCCAGCCCGACCATAAATACGCTGAGGGTGAGTTGCCCTTCAGATTCTGTTGCACTGAGATCAGCAACAATAGCGGGAATCGCTGGCAGGTAGAGGTCAGTGGCAATGGCGGCATATGCCACCAGCCCCACCAGTGTGATAAAGGTGAAGACTTCCCCGGTTGTACTCCGGTGTGTCAATTCAGCGCGTAAGCCTGCAGTTCCACTACGGGGCAGCTTTCAGGCACGAAAAACTGACCATTTTCCGCGTCCATGACATCAAGCCCTATGGCTTTGTTGTTGGAGAACAGCGCCACGCGCATCACATAAGTGGTGTGCTGATTTTTCATTTCCATCAACTGAAAGAGGGCAACCTCCGCGCCTTCGTCATTGGCAGCGCGAGCCGCAATTTGTTCCATATAGGATTTAGCCTGATTGGCCTCCATGGGGGTAAGAGGTGTGTTCAGGATGGCATTGAGCATGGCGCTGACAGAGGCCTGATTATCCTCAGCGAGCAAAGTAGCGCTGGCTACCGCATTGATATCGGTCATAAGAATTGTTGTCCCCCAAAACGCGAACGGCCTCTATTGGGCCGATGCCAAATTTTACCATTTTTACGGCGCCGTGGGGTTTTCTAATACTTCCATCTACATCAATCAGTTACCATCCCGACTTGCGGTTATCAGTCAAATTGGGAGTGTCCGTGGAGCCCGAGAAAGCAACTTACCATCGCTTGGTTCCTGACGACGGTACCTTGTTCTGGTTACTGCAGGTCATGGGGTGGATCGGGATCTCGCTACTGACCTACCTGAGTCTGAGCGTGCCCTATGACCAGTATGAATGGTCCTATCTCGCCCACAACATCTCCCAGTCGGCGCTGGGATTTGTGCTGTCACTCCCCCTTAGATATCTATACCGAGCCGTCTGGCATTGGCATATCTACATTCGACTTGTCGTGGTGTTGGGCGCGGCGATGCTTTTCGCTTTTGTTTGGGCGGCATTGCGCCTACTGCTTTTCATGACCATGACCGGGGCGGGCGATCTATGGTCAGACTTTGGCGGATGGCTCTTCCCCTCGCTATTTGTGTTTTTTACGTGGGCGGCGCTCTATCACGGCATCAAATATTATCAGTTCCTGCAGCGTGAGCAGGAGGTGGCGGTGCGCGCCGAATCGGCACAGCGGCAGGAGGCCCTGAAACGGATACAAGCGGAGGCAGAGGCGAAAGAGGCGCAGATGCAGCTACTCCGGTATCAGTTAAACCCGCACTTCTTGTTCAATACGCTCAATTCGGTCAGCGCTCTGGTGACAACCGCAAGAACGGATGATGCCAACCGTATGCTGCTGAACCTATCGAAATTTCTGCGATTCTCGTTGGAGCAGGAGCGCGTCTCGCTGACGACACTTCAGGAAGAGCTCGCTGCCCTGCAGTTGTATCTGGATATTGAAAAAGTCCGATTCTCTGAGCGACTGGAGCTCGTCTTGGATATAACAGCAGATGCATATCGCTGCGAGGTGCCGAGTTTGCTGTTACAGCCTCTGGTGGAGAACTCAGTTAAATATGCTATCTCTAAATCTAAAGCTGGCGGCACTATTCAGGTCACGGCTTGCGTCAGAGATGGCTCCCTAGATCTTGCGGTGGAGGACAGCGGCGCCGACAAAGATTACGTCCGTAACGGTGCGGAGCGGACTCAGGCGGACACAGGTATGGGGGTCGGGCTCCAGAATGTTCGTCAGCGTCTCGAGACGCTTTTCGGAGCTCGAGCGCACTGCCGTTCGACGAGTTCCGTTTTGGGTGGTATGCGCGTAGAGATCTGCATCCCTGCGCAAGAAGCGGCATAATGGCGCTGTTATGACCGAATTGCGCGTACTGCTGGTTGACGATGAGATGCTCAGCATTGAGCTCATGCGCTCGATCGTAGATGGATTGCCGGGTTTCGCGGTAGCGGCGACGTGCTCGAATGGTGAAGAGGCCGTTGCGCGATTGCAGCAAGAGGCTTTTGACATTTTGCTGACGGATATTGAAATGCCAGGGCTGACGGGACTCGAGGTTGTCGAAAAAACCCAGGCCGATTTAATGCCTGTCGTCATTTTTGCCACCGCGTTCGATCAATATGCCTGTCAGGCCTTTGATTTGCACGCCGTCGACTACGTGCTCAAACCTTTCGATCCTGATCGGGTGCGGATGGCATTGGAACGCGCTAAAGAGCGCCTCAGCATCGGTGAATTGCGAGCAGGTAAAGACGCGCCGCTGGGCGCCATTGCTGATCTTCGACAAGTTGATCGTGCGAGTACAGAAGGTGCGCCCTCGTTGACGGAGTACGAACGCTTACCCATAAAGGATGGAGGCCACACTTACCTGCTGCCCCATGAAGACATCGATTGGATCGATGCAGCGGGGGACTATATGTGTGTTCATGCTACTGGCAAGGTCCACATTCTGCGCTCCACTATGAAAGACCTTGAAGCAAAGCTCAGTCAGGATTTCGTCAGGGTTCACCGTTCCACTATCGTTAACGTGAGGAAAGTGCGCGCGGTGGACACCCTGCCAAAGGGTGAGTGTTTGCTGCATTTGGACGACGACGTCAAAGTGCGCGTCAGCCGAAACTACCGCTCGGCCATCCAGCCTTTGCTCAAATAATCAGATTCCGTTCGGTAGAGTGCTGAACCCACTTACCGGGCGTGCGTAACCAGCGCCTCAACAAAGGCACCATGATTAGGAAGTGCGGCAACCGTTCGCTCGACATCCCGCTGAATGTCACCCAAAAATTGCTGCAGTTGTTCGTTGCTCATTGAATCAACGATATTATGGTAGCTCTCGGGTATAAGGCCTTGGCCCATCATTACCTGCACCCATGAATTCTCAGAGAAAACGTCATCTTGTGGTTTGAACACCCGTCCCGTCTCTTTAAACAACGCCATGCGCTGACTCAAAGACTCTGGTATTGGTAAGTCCCGGCACATGTCCCAGAACGGCTCTCCGGTACGTTGATTGGCGAAGTAGTGCAGTACGATGAAGTCGCGGATACGCTCAGCCTCGCCTCGCAGTTTGTTGTTGTACTCATCCACCGATGCCTGACTCATGACACTGTCTGGAAACATGAGCAATAACCACATAATGCCATTTTGAATAAAATGAATGCTGGTCGACTCGAGGGGTTCAATAAAGCCGCTGGACAATCCCAGCGCGATGCAGTTCTTATTCCAATATTGCCTGCGTTGCCCGGTGGTAAAGCGAATCGGTCTTGGATCGATGATTGGCGTACCGTCTACTAAGCTGAGCAAGCGCTCTCTGGCCGCATCGTCGTCTAAATAGTCATTGCAGTAGACCAAGCCATTGCCCACACGGTGCTGCAACGGAATCCGCCAACGCCATCCGCTGTCATGGGCGATCGCGCGCGTATAGGGAACGGGTTCGCCAGTGAGTTCAGTTTGCACCGCCCAGGCCCGGTTGCAGGGTAACCAGTGGC